>JAICUQ010000010.1 GCA_025935755.1 Chthoniobacterales bacterium
CGGCTACGTCGACGCCTACTAGCACGCCGACGACAACGGCTACAGCGACGTTCACGCCTACAGCGACTTTGCCACCCAGCCCGTCACCGACTGCTACAACTACGGCTACGTCGACGCCTACTAGCACGCCGACGACAACGGCTACAGCGACGTTCACGCCTACAGCGACTTTGCCACCCAGCCCATCACCGACTGCTACAGCTACAGCTAGCTTTACGCCAACCGCGACGGCCACGACTACGGCGACAGCAACAGCAACAGTGGAAAGTCCAACACCGGCGCCTAGCCCGACCGACACCCCCACAGCAATACCGACCGCGACTGCCACGTTTACGCCAACTGCGACAGCAACGGCTACGGCAACAGCAACAGTGGAAAGTCTAACACCGACGCCTAGCCCGACTGAAACCCCAACGGCAACAGCGACGCCGACCGAGAGCCCGTCGGCAACTGAGACTCCGGTACCGACAGTAACACCAGTTCCAACTGTAACGCCGCTTGCTACGGCAACACCGCCATGAGAGATCGGCTTAACTTCAAACCGCCGCTGCACACGGTGTCCGCGAGAGCTGGTTTAGTTCGGGCGATCATCATTGGTTTGTGCATTGGAGCTGGTGTGATCCTCTCACAAAACGCACCGGCAGAAGGCTCGTCTTACGCGATTGTCGAGATTCAAGGCGCCGTCATCCCGCGGAGGTTGAACAATTTTGGCGATGTCGCAGGAAAGGCATTTGATCCCGCAAGCGGAGAAGGGCAAGCTACTACTTGGAGCCACGGTCGACGCAGGCTGTTAGGCAAATTTGTGGGCGGCGACTATAGTGCGGCCTCGGCGATCAATGACACCGGGCAAGTGGTTGGCGACGGGAATACATCAAATTCGGTCGTTCCATTTCTTTGGATGTCCGCGCGTGGTTTGCGACGGATCGCGTTACTGCCTGGCGACAACTGCGGACAGGCTATTGCAATTAACAGGTACGGCCATGTGGTTGGATACTCGTCAGGACCGGATGGCAAAAAGGCGTTCCTGTGGAGGCGAGGCAACGATATCCGCGGCCTTGGTATATTGTCGGGCGGTAATTACAGCACTGCTTCTGATGTAAACGATTCTGATGATGCCGTTGGCACGTCGGGGAGCGTAAACGGTGATCGGGCAGTACTATGGACCAGCACCGGCGACATGATCGACTTGGGTACGCTGCCTGGTGATATTGAGAGCGAGGCTAGCGCGATAAGTAACAACGGAACCGTGATTGGGTATTCCAAGGGTCCTCAGGCTACCCGGGCGTTTGTGTGGACGGAGGCCAGCGGGATGCAAGAGTTAGGAACACTCCCGGGTCAAATTTCGAGCCGCGCGTTGGCTATCAACAATGCCGATACGGTAGTTGGGAGTTCAACAACGTCTTCCGGAGATCGCGCGTTCATCTGGACCAGGCAATCAGGCATTCGTGATCTTAACAGTCAAGCTTCACCAGGTTCCGGTGTGGTGCTTGTTGAAGCCCATGCGATTAATAACAGAGGCCAGATCCTTGCCCTCGGGATAAATACGCACGACATGGCGAACGAGCCTTCAATCTGCGCCTCAGCGCCGCCATCGAGTTTTCTCCTGACTCCGCAGTGATGTAACTAATGATTCGAACGTGCTCTCGACGGAAACATGGGAAGACGGATTGAGGATAACGATTGCTAAGCGCCACGCCAGTGCGATCCGCCGATCGATTCAACATGTATAACTCAGAAATCATCCTGGCTGCAATCTATCGAGCGATCGATTGGATGAACGAGGAATTGCCTCCGGAGCGAAAGCTGATCAAGTCGCCACAGACGAGACTGCTTGGTCCGGAGTCGTTGTTGGACTCGATGCGGTTTGTGACTCTGATCGTTACAATTGAGCGCGAGATACAAGAGGCGCTTGGAGCGACGTTAACACTAGCCGACGAACGGGCGCTTTCGATGAAGCACAGTCCCTTTCGCTCCGTCGAGTCACTCGCTGCCTATGTTGCCACCCTGCTAAGAGAAACGACGAATGCGTAAGAACAAGGTGATTTTGATCACTGGAACTCGTAAGGGTATTGGCCGCGCACTGGCACATCACTACGCTGGCAGCGGTTATCACGTGATCGGATGCAGCCGGTCTGAGTTTGAAGGAGAACTGGAAAATTACAGACATTGCTGCCTCGATGTTGCTGACGAACGCGCAGTGAAGATGCTGTTCTCAGACATCGCGAAACTGGAAGGACGATTGGATGTACTAGTCAATAACGCGGGGGTCGCATCGATGAATCATTCGCTTCTGACGCCGATTGGTGTGGTGAATAAAATCATTGAAACGAACTTCATCGGCACCTTTCTGTTCTGTCGTGAAGCTGCGCGTTTGATGCAGCGTCGCCGCTACGGACGCATCGTTAATTTCACCACGGTCGCAGTCCCGTTGAAACTCGAGGGTGAAGCGATTTACGCGGCCTCGAAGGCTGCGGTGATCTCACTCACGCAGGTCCTTGCTCGTGAGCTTGCGTCGTTAGGCATTACCGTTAATGCAATCGGCCCGACGCCTATAAAGACCGATCTTATTCGAGGCGTGTCGCAGGAAAAACTGGATGCGCTCATTCAGCGACAGGCGATCAGGCGTTACGGAGAGCCACGCGACGTGATCAATGTGATTGATTTTTTTGTTCAACCTGCAAGCGACTTCGTGACGGGCCAGGTGATGTTTTTGGGGGGAGTTTAGATGTTCCTTGATTTTTTATTCGATGTCTTTCGGTTGAATGCGCAATCCGAGGCAGTCATATGGAAAGATCGAACTTTCCATTACCAGGATCTGCTGGAACGCATCAATCACTGGCGTGATTACTTGCGGGATCACCGGATTGAGCGCGGTACTGTGACCGCTGTCGAAGCGGATTTTTCGCCGAACGCGATCGCATTGATGCTGGCGCTGATTGAAACGGGTTGCATTGCAGTCCCGCTAACATCTTCTGTCGGTCCGAAGAAGCCCGAGTTCATGGCTACCGCCGGAGTGGAGGCACTGCTGGAGATCGATGAGCGCGATGAACCGCGATTGACGCATTTCGCCCGCCCGAAAACGCACGAACTTATTCAAACTCTGCGCGAGCGCGGCCATCCCGGCCTGATTTTGTTCTCGTCGGGTTCTACGGGACAAAGTAAGGGGGCGGTGCACGATGTCCTGACCATGCTGGGCAAGTTCAAGGTCCGGCGGCACGCGCGACGCGCTATTACATTCCTGCTTTACGATCACATTGGAGGCTTCAACACCATGTTATACCAGCTTTCGAATGCTGGATGTATCGTGACGGTGCAGAAGCGCGACCCTGACTCCGTGTTACGCGCGATTGAACAGCACAAGGTAGAGCTGTTACCGACTTCCCCAACCTTCATTAATCTCATCGTCCTTAGTGATGCTCACCGTCGTTACGATTTGTCGTCTTTGAAAATCGTTACGTACGGGACGGAGCCAATGCCCGAGAGCACGCTGCGTCGATTCCATGAGCTGCTGCCGCACGTTCAGCTTCAGCAGACCTACGGACTCTCTGAGATTGGTATTTTGCGATCGAAGTCACGGGCATCCGATTCGCTTTGGGTCAAGCTTGGGGGCGAAGGCTTCGAGACACGCGTGGTGGAAGGGCTACTCCAAGTCAAAGCCGAATCTGCGATGCTTGGTTACCTGAATGCGCCGAGCCCTTTCACCGACGATGGGTGGTTTGAAACCGGCGACAAAATCGAGGTCGACGGGGAGTATTTTCGAATTTTAGGTCGTCAATCTGACGTCATCAATGTCGGCGGTCAGAAGGTTTATCCCGCCGAAGTTGAAAGCGTCGTCCAGGAAATGCCGGAAGTGGCAGAAGTATCAGTCTACGGTGAGAAGAACGCAATCATGGGCCAGATTGCCTGTGCCGCGATTCGGCTTCGGCAACCGCGGGACGCCGGGCAATTTCACCGCGACCTCAGGCATTTTTGCCGGCGCCGGCTGGAAGAATTCCAGATTCCAGTGCGCGTGACGCTCGTAGAGGGTGTGATGCACGGTCAACGTTTCAAAAAAAACCGGCAGGAGTACAGGAACCTGTGAAGCCGAATTCAGAGAGCCTTGGGACACTACACGAGCGGATGGCGCGCGTGAAGGCTGGATCGGCCGGCGACTTCCACACCAATTATTTTCGCCAGGAACTAACGGGCCAGCAGATTCTAAGCGTTGCCACTGAACGAACTGTATTGGTGTTCAACAACGAACACGATTTCTTCAGGTTGTATTTCTTCACAACCGATCCGTCCGATTTGGAGGAAGTCTTACGTTCGACCAAGTTTCCAGGTGACACAGTTACCGGTTACCTCACCAGGTCAGCCGACCAGAAGATAACCGCGGCATTCCTCGAGTCGGGTTTCGGTTTAATCGCTACTTACCGCCGCATGATCAGCTATCAGCTACCTGCCTACCGGCCAGATGGGACATTGCAATACGCCAGCGTTGCTGATGTGGACCAATTACATGATCGGCTGTTGGAGAATTTCAATAAATACACTGACCATCTGCCCACAAAAGACCGCTTGCACCGCTTCATTGAAAATCAGTGGGTGATTGTCAGTCGGGATGGCGACCGGATCCCGGGCGCAGTCTGTTTCCAACTCGAAGGCCCACGGGTGAACTATAATTACGTGTACAGCCTTACTGGAAACGCTGTCGATTTCCTTCGTTTGCAGAACAAGTTCTACGGCCTCATGCAGCAGCGCGGGATTCATGCCGGCTTCCTATGGCTCAACGAGAATGAGCGGCCGCTGGCCAGGTTACATCAGTCGATGGGATGGCAATTTGATGGTCTAAAGGACTATTTCTATCTACGGGAATAAACGGTATAACAAATGACGCAGTCAGAGTCTTACAAGAAGGAGATAACTCCAGAGAGTGTTCGGGAGTTCCTGGTAGTGAGATATTCCCAGCCGATAACAGCCATGCGGCTCGATGTCACGGAACTCCCCGATGATTTCGATTTTTTATTAGCAGGTATAATCGACTCGTTTGGGATCCTCGAGATGATCAGTGCGATCGAGACTGAGTTTCAGGTACAAGTCGATCTGGCCTTATTGGATGCGGAAGATATCACCAGGCTCGGGCCACTGGCCCGCTACGTCGCAGCCAGCACACGTGCCCACCATGGTACCTGAATGTTTTGCACTGCGAAGGCACACAGGGATAACCTAGTCATGGCAGAAGGATCTCTCCGAGGTCTGAAGAACCGCCTCCTTCAGGTGCTCGCCCGCCTTTCACCAGGGGCTACGACATTGCGCGTCCGCCTTAATCGCTGGCGCGGCGTTCACATCGGAAAGGATGTTTGGATCGGTTACGATGCAATCATCGAAACTTCCTATCCCGATTTGGTTACGATTTGTGACCGGTCAGCTATTGGGATCCGTGCGACGATCATCGCGCATAACCGGGAACAGAAAGGCGTCATGATCGAGGAGGACGTGACGCTTGGCCCGGGAGTCATCGTGTTGCCCGCTGTGACCATCGGCCGTGGAGCAATGGTTACCGCCGGTAGCGTAGTAACAAAATCTGTCCCCCCCATGACCATGGTGCAAGGGAATCCGGCACAAGCTATTGCAACTGTCCAAGTTCCATTCGGGATGAACGTTACGGTTAAGCAGTTTGCCAAGGGTCTGCGATGGTTCCCTTCCTCCCAACCGGAAGGGCGGACGCCCGCCTCTTAGGTAGGCTTCCTGAGACCCCCTTAGAGCGATTGCTGATGGCCCATCGGGAAAAAATATTAAGAAAAGTGTTGACTCACATTATGCGTCCTAATAACAACGACGGCGGCAAATCGAGACCACTTCCGATAAGCCGCAGTTGTGCAAAGGACCGCTCCACTTTATCTAGCCTTTTTGGGCATTTGCATGTGTTTTGTCTCGTATTCAGAGGCCAGAGTTTATGATTCGGACGGATCGGCAGCGAATGTTCAGGCCCTGCACAATGGCGCTTTAAGCGGGGACACGATCACTTTGCCAGTGGGTACTTTCACGTGGACAACCGGCGTAAGCTTTACCAAGTCAATCACCCTGCAAGGCGCGGGAGTTGGCCGTACGATAATCAGGGATAACGTGCAAAACGCGCGATTGATAGCATGGAATTACTCGACTCTGACCAATGCGCGCCCGCGATTAACTGGAATCGAGTTTCATGATGGCGGTCGGACCAGCGGTGGTGCGGCGCCAGGTGGCATTCTTCAATTTGTCGGCTCAAGCGAAAACGGGTCGCGATTTCGCATGGACCACTGTAAATGGGCAGACCTCAACGGAGTTCTCGTCACCTTTGACGTTCTTGGCGTCATTGATCATTCGGAATTCGATAATGGGATCAGGACCGGAAACATCTTTACCGTTTATAACGAGCACTTTGCAGGCGGAACTTATTCCAACGGATCGTGGGCAGCCCCTTCTTATTTCGGGACCGACAAGTTTCTGTTTTTCGAGGACGATTATTTTTACAACCCAAATAACAACGTCTCCAGTATCGCTGACGGATACAAGGGGTGCCGGTATGTGGTTCGGTATTCCACCCTTTATCACAAACAGATCCAGACTCACGGATCTGACACGGGAAGCTATCCCAGTCGCGGCGCACGGGCGCTAGAGGTTTATAACAGCACGATTACGGGGATTCCCGGCAGCAACGACGCAGTATTCATGCGCAGCGGTGTGTGCGTGATCCACGATAACAGCGTAACAGGATTTGGCAGTCCGCACTTTACCCTTAGGTGCTACCGGTTGTGGACCGATTTTGCCGGACAAACATTTGCCGGTGCGGATGGTATGAACGCTTTTGATGTGAATGCTCCTGGCGGGCCTTTCTACACGGGGACAGCTGCCGCCAACTCCACCGCCCTTACCGTAACTGTTGCCCACGCGGCCTTTCGAACGGACCAGTGGCGAGGGTATCAAATCGTGCGAACCAGCAACATCGGGAACCTGTCCGGGCCGTATTTCTCAGAAGTTCTCCACAACGGTTTAGACACGATCACGTACAATGCCGGATATTCGTCGAACCTTGGTTTTACGGCAGGTGACACTTTCGAAATCTACAAAGTAACTCATGCGCTCGATCAGCCTGGCCGCAGTGGAGGGACGTTTGTCACAGGCAATCCTCCGAGCGCATCCGGTGCGAACAACCAGATGACCGAGCCATGTTACTCTTGGAACAACGGCTCGGCAGTGTTTAGCGCACCTGACCCTGTTATCCGGGCCAATGAGCATTACTTCAACAACGTCTCGCTACCAGGGTATATGCCCTACACTTACCCTCACCCTTTAACGATCGGGCTACCTAGCCCGACACCCACGGCTACTGCGACTGCACGTCCGAGCCCCACTCCCACAGCCACAGCAACAGCAACAGCGACTGCAACTGCAACTGCAACAGCGACCGTCAGTGCCAAACCCACACCTACTGCGACGTTTACTCCGCCGCCTACGCCCACGGCGACAGCCACGGCTACTGCGACGGCAACGTTCACTCCAACGGCGACTTCTACGCCGACCGCAACAGCGACGGCGACTTTCACGCCGACAGCAACGGCTACGTCTACCCCGACGCCCACTGCCACCGCGACTTCCACCCCGACCGCAACAGCAACAGCTACGTTTACGCCGACACCAACGGCAACCGCTACGTTTACACCGACGTCAACCGCGACTTCTACGCCGACCGCAACAGCAACAGCTACGTTTACGCCTCCGCCAACAGCAACCGCTACGTTTACACCGACATCAACTGCGACTTCTACACCGACTGCAACAGCAACCGCTACGTTTACAGAGACGCCAACATCTACACCTACTGCGACTGCTACCTACACGCCAACTCCTACACCCACCGCAACTGAGACCTCCACACCAACGCCCACCGCGACTCCTTCCTCCAGTCCGACGCCCACATCAACTCCGGCCTCGATTCCTGCAGCCCCAACAAATCTTACGGCTACCGCTGTGTCCTCGACTCAGATCAACCTGACGTGGGCAGACAATTCGAACAATGAGACCGGCTTCAAGGTGGAAGCTTCAAGGAACAACACACACAACTTCAGTGAAATTGGCCAAGTTGGCGAAAATGTAACGACCTACTCGGCCACGAACTTGTCGCGTAGAAACACATATTATTTTCGCATTCGAGCGTATAATGCGGCTGGTGATTCTGCGTATTCCAACACAGCCAACGCAACGACGAATCCCTAAGTTAGGGATGTGTTACCGCGCGGGACGCGCTTTGAAATGCATTACTTCCCACTCTTTTCCGATGCATCAGAAAAAATCTGATGAAAAAAAACGAAAAATTCTGAAAAAAATGTTGACCGAGTAATGCATTCTGATAACACATACGGCGGCAACTCGCGAGGGGCGATGAGCCGGGATTGTGAAACGGACAGGGAACCTGCTGCTGGGCCTATTTTTGTACAGCTTGGTGTCTTTACCATGCGAGGCGGCGATCTATCCTTCCGATGGGACCGCGGCAAATGTGCAGTATTTGCATGACCATTCCGCGAATTTCGGAGACACGATCACAATTCCAGCCGGAACGTTTACCTGGACCTCTCGCGTCATCCTGACCAAGAGTATAAAACTCCAGGGCGCCGGGATTGGACAAACTATCATCAGAGATGCAGTGCAAGGTGATCGACTAATCAAGTGGGATTATTCGGCTACCAGCAACGCGCGGCCGCGGCTGACTGGAATTGAATTTCGCGATGGCGGTCGAACTCGCGGCGGCGAAGGTCCAGGCGGCGTCATTCATATTCGGGGCTCCAGCGAGAATGGCTCTCGGTTTCGCATGGATAACTGCAAGTCTGTGGACCTGAACGGCGTTATTGTCACTGCCGATGTGCTGGGCGTCGTCGATCACTCGCGATTCGAGAACGGTATCAGAGCTGGAAACATTTTTAGCGTTTACCACGAGCATTTTGCGAACGGCACTTATTCCAATGGATCGTGGTCAGCCCCATCATATTTCGGGACTGACAAGTTCCTGTTCTTCGAGAATGATTATTTTTACAATCCGAACAACAATGTTTCCAGCATCGCCGACGGATACAAAGGCGCTCGCATCGTGGTGCGCAATTGCACGCTTTATCACAAGCAGGTGCAGATGCATGGCACCGATCAGGGAAGTTACCCCTCCCGCGGAGCGCGATGCGCTGAAATATATAACAATACGATTACAGGTATCCGCAGCAAAAACGATGCAGCCTTGATACGCAGTGGAGTGTGGATCATACACAACAACAGCATCACCGGATTTGATGAGCCGTCATTCACGTTGCGCTGCTACCGCCTCTGGTCGGATTTAAGGCAGCAGACCTTCGGCGGGGCCGATGGCACAAGTGCGTTTGATGTTAATGAGACTGCCGCGCCGGCTTACTCTGGTGTTGCTGCCGGCCCTAACGGCTCGTGTTCAGTGACTGTTCGAGGAGCTAATTTCACGAGAGATCAGTGGCGCGGTTATCAGATTAAGCGAACGAGCAACATAGCCAATAATTCAGGGCCGCGTTTTTCTGAGATACTGCACAACACATCAAACACGATCACCTACGCTGCCGGTTATGGTGCGAACCTCAAATTCAGTGCAGGCGATACGTTGGCGCTGCGTCGTGTTCTTCACGCGCTTGATCAACCCGGTCGCAGCGGCGGGAATTTTGTCAACGGGAATCCCCCTGCCGCGTCTCAGACCAATAATCAGCTAACCGAGCCATGCTACTGCTGGAACAACGGTGGAACCGTCTTCTATGCACCTGATCCTGTTATCCGCGCAGGTGTGCACTACCGAAACAACACGATGCTGCCGGGATACGTGCCTTACGTTTACCCGCACCCCCTTGTGACAAATTAGCTTCGACCCCTTGCTGCGAAGGGAAGATTGCTGTTGCACATAATATCAGATTCCGTAGTCGGCGGTGAAAACCCGTTCATCGTGGGGTTTAACCAGTTCTCACTCTAACCAGTTACGATACTGAAAGGGAAATCGCGCAGAGCCAGGTGTTGCTAGCACCGGTCTATCGCGGCCCCGGCTCACCTGCGTTGAGGAAAACGATTCGTCGATCAACGTGAAGATGGCCGATTTGCCCCGGTTCTCTGCCATCCTGGATAATGGCTGTTGTTGTTACGGACGACCCTAGGGACCCTCTGCACTAGTGTTGGGACTGCCATCGCTCGAGCCAATAGAGCGAAGCGCTGCCAGTTGAACGAACGAACCGATGAGCCTAGAAGTTCTCAGCGATCAGCGTGAGAAGACGTATCAATCGGCGCGACCAGGCGATACTGGTGGAAAACAGTCTCAGCCCTTTGTAAGAACGCACGCACTATCCGGTTTCCTGGCGATGCTTGCGATTGCGGGAGTCGCTCTGATTCGCACTATAAACCTGGGAGCAGACGCCCCCAAAGGACTCCCGACGGAGGCAGACTACGGAATCTATGTGGACGAGGGATACAAGACTCTTTGGGCTCGAAACATGGTTACATTTGGCACGGGCCGCTGGCATACAGGGGATGATTATTCTGGATGGCTAACTGCCAGCCCTGTCACCCAGGGTGCCTTCTATGTGGGTTTCCGTGTATTCGGTCAGAGCCTGGAAGCAGCCCGGATCATTTCAGTCATGTGGTTCGCGCTCTTTCTGATAGCATTTGGCGTTGCTTATTATGATCACCGGTCTTCACCCGTTTTTTGGGTGGGACTTTTCATGCTCGGATTCCAGTATGTCCTGTGGGTACTCTCTCGCACGGCCATTTTCGAAATCGCAGCGCTGTCTGTCTTTTACGCCGGGCTGGTTTTACTCCGGAGATTCTCAAACAATGCTATAACAAGCGCGATCGTCGTATTCGCCGTAGGCGTGGTAGTAACCTTCGGTATCAAACAAAATGCTCCCGCTATAATAGCGCCCGCACTGCTCGGAATCCTTGCGCCGTGGGTTGTTCAAAAAAAGCGCGTCAAAGAATTCCTGGTTGTTCTTCTTGTCGCTGCCGTGGGGCTGTTTGTTGTGAGCTACCTGCAAAAAATCGGCTTTGCTGTACCATTCGGCAGCCTGCTAAGGAAGACTAGTCTGTTTTCGCCCGGGATGGAGGTTAGAAGATTCCTTCTGAATCCGATTTTGGAAGCGGATCCCTTTCTCGTCATTCTCGCTCATGCATGCGCGATCAGTGTATTGCTATATCGGCCGAAGTTTTTCGATCACAATTCGTACCGTGCGGCGTTGATGAGTATCGTGTTCCTGGGCACGGCAGCTCTTGCGACCACACAGAATCTTCGTCTGAGATACTGTGCCCTGCTTCTGCCGGCCTTTATATTGGTGGTCGTTGAGTGGTGCATTGCAGAGAAACAGAATTCCTGGGCTTTGCCCGGACGGCGAGCGCAACAGATTTCGACATATGCCGCGATGCTCGTGGTATGTGTGCTGGCGTACGATCTGACGTTTCTTGTTGGCTGGTCTCTTACCGTGTTTCCAGCAGTGGGAGGACACACTCCTTTATTGAGATTACCCCTTGCTGGAGTGGTCGCATTTCTGTGTTGGAAAAAGCGCAATGTTTTTCTTTCTGCTCCAGTTTTGCGCACGTTCATATTTGCTACCATCGTCGCTTTCGCATTGTTCAATAGTTACAAAGTCGGCAATTCTCTGCTTCGCCCGACCTGGCAAGTGCGCGCCGTTTCGAACCAGTTAGACAGAATCCTTCCAAAAGGGGCGACTGTTGCCGGAGACTGGATTCCGCTGTTCGCAATCGGGACAAATCTTCATGTGCTTTATACAAATCCTGTGTTTAACCAGGCTAAACGGTTCGAGGATCTGCGCCCATCTCACTTTCTCTATTGCGACACCGACGGTGGTGAGATCGTCAAGCGAACGATCGAACAGTCTAAGGGGGTGCAACTAGGTGCCCCGCTGTTGCAATCAGACTACATTGGCGTGCAGCTGACACTCTACCCTTTGCATTACAAGGACTCACAGGTCAGTGCAGAAGCAGAAACCCGAGATTGACCTGACGTGAACGTACGAGCTCCCATCCGCGATCCCAGGAAGACCGTTCCGGTTAACGTTATAAGTGAGTATCCAGGTAAGTGTGATGTCACAGTCGTTGTTCCGATGCGCAATGAAGAGGCTAACGTCGCGCCGGTATGTGCGGAGTTGCAACAGGTCATGGATAAGGAACTGCTTCGTTATGAGGTCATCATCGTTAATGACGGCAGCACTGATAGGACAGCGGACGAACTAGACAGGGCGATTCGAAATGATCCTCGATTCACCGTCATCGAGCTCTACAGATCCTTTGGTCAGTCAGCCGCCTTGTCGGCGGGGTTCGATCTGGCACGTGGCGAGATTATTGTGCCGATGGATGGCGATCTGCAAAACGATCCTCACGATATCCCGAAGCTGATCGCGCAACTCGAGACACCCCCGGGATACGACATCGTGAGCGGCTGGCGGAAGAAGCGGCAGGATAAGCGATTAACCCGGCGTTTTCCTTCGCTTGTGGCGAATGTTCTCGTCAGGCGGTTGACCTGGTGCAACGAAATTCATGATTTCGGATGTATGATAAAGGCTTACCGGCGCGAAGTGCTAAACGACGTGCATCTCTACGGGGAGATGCATCGGTTTCTGCCGGCATTGTGCCGTTGGCGTGGTGCCAGGATCTGTGAGCTGGTGGTAAACCATCGACCGCGCGTAGCGGGGAAGACCAAGTACGGCCTTAAGCGTACCATCAAAGTCTTATTCGATTTGCTGACTGTGAAGTTTCTGGGCGATTACCTTACCAAGCCCATCTATTTCTTCGGCAAGCTCGCCATACTGACGCTCACAATGGTGTTTCTATCCCTGGGCGTAGCTGTCGCCCAAAAGTTCGGGTATCTGACCGAGCACGGCGTGCCAGTAAATCTGAACAACAACATCTTTATTTTGTTCGCGATGATGATGTTTATCACGACTGGCATGTTGATGATGGCCGGGGTTGTCGCCGAACTGTTGATTCGCATCTACCATGAGAGCCAGGGCCGGACGCCCTACAAAATGCGTAAGCTCATCAGGTACGGAAATGTTCAGGTTTGACAGCTGAATAGTGCCCACGGGCGAACTGCGGTCCGCGTAATTACTTCACGGCTCATTATGCCGATGTTATGAGAATGGGTTTCCGCTCGAGGAGGTCTGGTATCGCGTGTGTATCGGTTCTAATCGGCTTCATCTGGGCTGGTCAGTTCGTGGTCAGTATCCCTCTCTCAGCGATAACGCGCGGCGTGAGGCGAAGCTGGCCTATCGTGGACTATCCCATGTATCACGCCGCGCACTCTTCAGAAGAGGAGATCCCGCGCCTGGCTGTGGTCGGGATTCGAGACAACTCAGAGGAGATTGATGTAATTCCTGAAGATATCGGCGGCGGCTACTGGTATTACCAAGTATTCGCGAACGCAGTGATCCGCGGACAGAAGCAGGTCATTCAGGATATCGTTCGAATGTACGAGGCCCGCCATAAGTTCCACCTGGTAGCACTCCGCGTGGAAGACCGTCCACTGTTATGGAAGAATGGCAGCGCAGAAAGGGTGCAAACGAAGGTTCTACGGGGGTATCCTCTGGATTCTGTACCGCCCAACGAAACCGTTCCATGACACGGCGTTACGTCCAAGTTATACTGCTGCTCTGTGCAGTCGCCTGGATAGTATTTAATTTTCTCGCTGCGCCCGGGATTGTCGAGAGTGCATACGATGGCAGGAGTTACGACATCCTGAATCGGATGATCAGCGGCCGGTCCGTGTACCCGGTCGAGTTTTATGTGAGGAAATGGACGATCGCAAGCTGGATAGTGCTAGTTATCGCCATGGCTGTCCTGATGCCGTTAGTCTCATTCACGCCGCGCCAACTCTCAAAGGCCTGGACGAGGTATTGGTTTAGGTTCAGCTCTCTCGTTTATCTGGCTCTGCTTAGGATCGTTGCTGTTGGGGCTCAACTGGTCATGTTATTGTTTGAGCCTGGGTACAGCCTTCGACAACTCGCCAGCGTGGCGTCGCTTCCCGATTCGATGTACCACCCACTACCCGCGTTGCAGCTGTTCCTTTTACCCTTCGGATCAGATGCACGCCCCTCCCTGGGATGCCTAACCGTCGTTTACTGGATAACGGCAGTAGCCGGCATTGGAGGGCTGGTGGGATGGAGGTCGCGTTTCAGTTTGTTCATTTTCGCTGCCGGGAACACATTCCTGCAAGCTTTTGCCTATTCATTCGGCGATCTCCACCACCGGGAAGCGTTGATGATCATTACGCTGTGGCTGTTGGCTCTCAGTCCCTCCGGTAATGCGTTGTCACTGGACAGTCACTTGGCTCACCGAAATTCTGCGCGCCCGAAAACGGTGCAGAAACGGAGCATGTTTGCTGCGTGGCCGCTGCTACTCGTTCAAAACTTGTTTGGTCTTGTGTACTTGGATGCAGCTCTCCGCAAACTATACGCCGGCGGAGTCGAGTGGATGAATGGTTACACACTTCAGTATTACCTGTACAGTGATGCTTCACGAAGGGATAGCGCGTTTGGGTTGTGGCTTGCCAGACAGCATACAGCAGCGTGCGTTCTTTCTTGGGTAACCATCCTTTGGGAAGGCACGTTCTTCCTAGTGCTTATCTTCCCTCGTCTTATCTGGATATACCTGCCACTTGGAATCGGCTTGCATGCCGGCATGGCTTTGGCAGGCATAGCTTCGTTCCCCCAGTTCATCGCACTCTATGCTGTGTTTATTCCGCTTCTATGGAAATATGGCGGCCGCTCGCTAGCAATAAAATGCGGGGTCTTGCGTCGCATGTTGGCGGCCGAAACACCAATGACAAACCCTCCGGTTCAACAACCCGTAACATAAGAGCATTAGCCCCGGTCTGCGTCTTGGTTGGATGCAGTTGGTATTATGTCGCTGGTATATGTCATATGCGCACCTGACGATGGTCGGTCGCGAATCGGCGAAACCTGGGATTCGCATGTCGATGAACGTTCCTGGTAAAAAGCGAATATCAAGTGGACTGCTTGTGAGGTTGGCGATCAGCCTCGCGATAGTCGCCGGTATCGTTTGGTGGCTTGGCGGCCCGGGAAAAATTGTTACGATCGTCAAACGCATCGATGTCGGTTTAGCCGCGCTCGTCATACTCGTGTTCATGCTCGATCGAGCCTTGATGACGTTCAAATGGCTACTACTGCTAAGAGCCAGAGGCATTCATTCTCAATTTTTCGCAGCGATGAAAATTTACTGCGCCTCAATGGTTTGGGGGATGTTCCTGCCTTCAACAATTGGGTCCGACACTATTCGCGCACTGAGCATCGCAAGGAGGGGGATCAACACGAATGAAGTTGTGGCTTCGATCGTTATTGAGCGAGTTTTCGGATTTTTTGCAACGTTGTTCGTGGGCTTGTGTAGTCTGTTGTTACTCTCCTTGACCGGAGAATTGGAGAAGCGATTCATTCTGATCTGGTGGGCGGCACTCATCATGATCACGTGCAGCATCCTCGCGCTGGCGACGTCGCTCAATGAAAAGGTCTTCCGACTGGTGCATAACCAATTCCTCGCCCGGTTTCGTCACAACCGAATTGCTCGAAAACTCAAGGAATTCCACGAGACGTATCTGCAATATCGCAAACATCCCAAAGCTCTCGTTATCTTCTCCTTGCTAAGCATCGCGGAGCAATTGCTAGCCGCGGTTGTGTTATGGTTAATTGCATTGTCGCTAGGAATTCACCTTGGGGTTGTTCCATTTTTGGTAGCAGTACCTTTGTCCTTCCTTATTTCGCGGCTCCCGGTAGGAATTTACGGTTTGGGGACATTCGAGGCATCCTTTATCTTCCTGTTATCTGGAGCTGGCTTGTCGGGCGCCGATGCCGTCGCGATTAGTTTTACCGGTCGTATATTGGAAATAATGTCCTGGCTCCCATGGTGGCTAGGGCATCTGATGTCGAAGGGAACCGAGCGGGCTGTGAGTGAAAACCGTTATCTCAAAGAGGCGGCCGCGGAGCTTGGAAGCAACCTATGAACATCCCGGTCCCGATGTGTGCAATCGATCCCGACACAGTATGCGACGTAAAGCGTTGTGACAGCTTCGATGTCGGTGCGTAGCAACTTAAAGGCATTCCGGCCTTGGTTGTAGGTATTTCTTTTAGGAACTTCTCTCCGCCATTTCCGTAACATTCCATGAAGTCCCCGAATGAAAATTGCAGTGATGATGCGCGCGATGGATCACCCAGGCAGCCTGGGTTTGTTCACGGAGGGCCTGGTGCGAAGCCTCTTGCGGTTGAACACGGATCATTCGTACGTCCTTGTTTACAAGGAGCGAAAACATTTTGGGCGGTTTTCTCAGTTCAAAAATGTGAAGGAAGTTCTCATTCGCTCCAGTTACAAGGTCATCTGGGACCAGATCCTTGTACCGCTGACAGCATGGCGGGAGCGCGCTGACATGATCTTGAACCCCAAATTCAGTGTTCCACTGGTAACGCACTGTCCGGTTGCCATGGGATTACAGGAGCCCGCGTGGTGGGCGATCCCGGAATACCATACGAAAATGAATGTGCTGTACATGCGGGCGATGTTGCCTCTCTACTGCCGCAAGGCGTCTCATGTCTTTCCATGGTCAAAATTTGTTCTGGAGGAGAATCGCAAGTACTTACGCCTGCCACTCGATAACGCCACTCTCACCCCTTTCGCCCCTGCGAGCGGATTTACACAATTGCGGGACGCGCGAAGCTTGTCGGAGTTTCGGCGACGAAAGGGATTGCCAGAGAAGTTCATCCTTACCGTAACTCGCGTCCTGAACATGGGTAACAAGTCCGGAGCTTTCACCGGAACAAAAAATCTCGAAACAACCGTTCGTGCATTCTGCCGAATTCGCGAGCAAATCCCCCATCAGCTTGTGGTTGTAGGGCGCCGTGCCAAGGAATACCTGGAGCATGTCGGTTGGAAGGATTTTGATGGCATTCAGTTCGCAGTGTTTTCATACGCAGAAATGCCGGAGGTTTACCAATCGTCCGACCTCTGTGTACTTCCATCCTTTTATGAGGGTTGTCCGACAACGCTTATCGAGGCAATGGCAAGCGGATGCATTACCGTAGCGTCGAATATAAACGCATTCGCCGAAGTGAGCGCCGGGGCGGCACTGTTGGCGGATCCTCACGACCCGACAGATTTCGCCGGAAAGATGTTACAAGGCATCACCGATGCACGGTTGAGGAACGAGCTTCGCAAAAAAAGTCTCCGCCGTGCCGAGGTTTTCAATTGGGAGCGCACGGCGCGACTCACAATCCAGGCACTCGAGAACGTAGTTAAAGGAAAAGAAAACAAGGCAGCAAAGACCAGCAGACACCAGGGAACTCACGGGTGTGGACGATCCCTGGCCGTAGATGGCAATGGCCCTCGAGCGCAGTTGCAGGGTTCCCCGGAAGGATTGTAGATTCGCTTTGATAGCGCTTTCCATTCAGCTGGGCTTCCCGTTTTCGCTCGCGGCATACAACTGAACGCGGGATAAACATCTCCTCCCATGCAGACTACTCTGATCACCGGGGGAACCGGTTTTATTGGGTCTCGTCTTGCGCTGGCCTGCGCGGAGCGTGGCGAAATTGTGCGTGTTCTTGCACAAACCAATACACCTGCAGAACGGCAAAATTGCAGGGAACTGCAACAAAGCGGGGTTACGATCATAGAAGGGTCTGTCACCGATCCAGATGCTGTGAGGCGGGCCTGTGACAGCGTCGACGTGATTTACCATCTCGCCGCGGCACAGCACGAAGCGAATGTACCGGACAAGCATTACTATGACGTGAATGTCGAAGGTACACGTAACATACTGGAAGCGGCTGCTGCCAGCGGTGTCATGCGCTTTGTTCACGGGAGCACCATAGGAGTGTATGGGATTAGTAACAACGGACCGGTCCATGACGATTCACCGTTACAACCGGATAACATTTACGGAATCACAAAGTGTGAAGGTGAAAAGGTTGTGCGGCAGTTCCTGGACAAGATTCCCATTGCCATTGTGCGCATCTCGGAAACGTATGGTCCGGGGGACCGGCGGTTGCTAAAGCTGTTCGACGGAATCCAGAAAAGAAGATTCTTGAACATCGGTGATGGTCGGAACCTGCATCATCTCGTTTACATCGACGATTTGATCGAAGGCTTGCGACTGGTGGCGACCGAAGAGGCAGCGGTGGGCAACACGTTTGTCCTGGCCGGGCCGGAGGCTGTCAGCACAGAAGAAATGATTCAGTGCATCTGCGATGCAACGAAGGTGAACATGCCGCGACTACGCATTCCGCTACGGCCTTTAATGACTACGGCCTCGATGATGGAGCGACTAATGCGGCCGCTGGGAATCCAACCGCCTTTACACAGGCGACGTATGAACTTTTTCGTCAAAAGCTTTCAATTCAGATGCGACAATGCGCGCCACTTGCTGGGTTATGAACCGAGGATTGGTGTTGAAGAGGGGATCCGCAGGACCCGCGAATGGTATCAACAAATGAACTTGCTGCGATCGGCTACCAATGGCTCTTCTGCACGCCCCTTGCATAAAGGATCCCAGGCGCGCCTATCGCGACAGGGAGAACTTCCGAATCGTCCGGATGCGACCACCCTGTCGGCCAGAATGGAGCGATTCGACTCGTTTTGGGAAGGCCCTGAAGACATCGAAAAAGGTTATCGCACCATGGTGCAATTCTATCGGGTGAACTATCTCAAGTATATCCCTGCTAAGAAAGATTCCCGGATGCTGGTGATTAGCTGTGGTCCAGGATATTTCGTGCACCTTCTAAAATACGAAGGTTACACCAACGTATTGGGCATTGATTCCGATGCAGAAAAGGTCGCTCACGCAGTCCGCCACGCTTTGAATTGCAAAGTGGATACGGCATTCGAGCACCTTCAAAATACCACCGATGTGTACGATGTCGTAATCTGCGAACAGGAGTTAAATCACCTAACGAAAGATGAAATGGTGGCATTCCTCGAGCTGGTATGGAGCAAGCTGAGCAAGGGTGGCACGCTCATTTGCCACGGATTAAACGGCGCAAATCCGATTGTCGGTGCAGAGACGCTCGCCCAAAACTTCGATCATTTTAACACGTTTACCGCCTACTCGCTTATCCAGGTGCTTGAGTATGCCGGATTCAAAAGCGCGCGTGTCTTTGGGCTTCACTTGTACGTGTTCTACAAGAATCCAATGAACTATGTGGCATGGGCCGTGTCGGCCACCTTGAGTGTAATCTTCCGCGCATTGTTTGTTATTTACGGCAAATCAAACCGTATTTTCACCAAGAAAATCGCAGCTGTTGCGATCAAGGGTTAAGTATGTGTGGCATCGCAGGCGTGGTTAGTTTCGATCGACGCGAACCGATCGAGCGAGAGGCGCTCGCACGCATGACGCACTCAATCGCGCATCGGGGACCGGATGACGAAGGCTTCTACATCGCAGGACCTGTTGGCCTGGGATTTCGACGATTGTCGATCATCGATCTATGCGGCGGTCACCAGCCGATGTGCAACGAAGATGAGACCCTTTGGATCGTGCTGAACGGGGAGATTTATAATTTCGAGAAATTGCGTTGCGAACTCATCGGGCGCGGCCATCAGTTCAAAACCGGGTCCGACACCGAAACGATCCTGCACTTGTACGAAGAGCATGGGGTGGACTGTGTGAAGCATTTGCGCGGCATGTTCGCCTTCGCCATATGGGATGGGCGAAGGCAGCGACTTTTCGCTGCTCGTGATCGGCTCGGACAAAAACCGTTTTACTATGTCCACCGGAACCGGGAGCTACTTTTTGGCTCGGAGATCAAGGCACTTCTTTCTGTTGACGGCGGGCTTCGACAGCCTGATTTGGCTGCGCTCGACGAATACTTGACGTTGCGACTTATCTCTCCTCCTCGCAGCATGTTCAAGGAGGTGCGGAAGCTGCCGCCGGCGCATTACCTAACGATCGATTCTGACAAAGGTTTGCGCATCCAGCGTTACTGGGATTTGATGTATGAGCCGAAGTGGACGGGAAGCGAGCAGGACCTAATCGACGAGCTAGAGGAGCGACTAATAAATTGCATTCGCCTGCACCTGATTAGCGACGTGCCCGTGGGTGCGTTTATGAGCGGCGGCCTCGACTCAACGCTCATCGTCGCTTTGCTCATGAAGCATGGGCTCGCGTCTGATTTCCAGACGTTCTCTGTGGGACTGCCGTACGGGCAATTTGATGAAGCTCCTGCGGCTCGATTGATCGCAGAACGTTATGGAACGCGGCATCATGAAGAACGGATCAATCCATCGCTGTTGGATGCTTTGCCGCGTCTGGTGCAACAGTTGGATGAACCCTCCGATCCTCTCTCGGTCTGCGTCGATCTGATCGCGCAAATCGCGCGCCGGCACGTGAAAGTGGTGTTAGGCGGTGATGGCGGGGACGAACTGTTTGGCGGTTACGACCGGTACTATGGCAACCGTTACGCAGATCTTTTTGCGCGGGTTCCAAGTCCTGCGCGCCGGTTCCTGATTGGACCCGCGTTGAATGCCGTTCCCGATGGCCAGTGGTATAAGAGTGTCGGCCATCAATTGAAGTGGCTGCATCGTCTGACTTTTTTCCAGGGAGGTCAGCGTTACATCGAAAGCCTGGCCTATTCCTACATAAACCGGTCGTTCAAAGAATCTCTTTACGGTCAGGAGATGAAGCGATTGCAGAGAGAGTTCGATCCAGGCGCATTGATGCGGGAGGCCTTTGATCACGCTGCAGCCTCTGACGTAGTCGACCGTATGCTTCACGCTGATATTCAGTCGCGCCTTCCGGACCATCCAGTGATGATTCAGGACCGCATGACAATGGCGCATGGATTGGAAGCACGCAGTCCGTTTATGGACCATGAATTGGCCGAGTTCGCAGCCCGTTTGCCTGTTCGATTGAAAGTGCGGGGAAGATCGCTCCGGTACATACAAGTTCAGCTTGCCAAACGTTATCTGCCCTTGGAAGTGCTAGCCCGTAAGAAGCAGGGTTTCTCGTCAGCGTTGCCGTACCTGCTCAAGCACGAACTAAACACATTGTATGGGTTGTTTCTTCGACAGATGGAACTAACAAAAGATGGAATCGTTAGGCAGTCAGCTGTTAATCAGATGCTAGACGAACATCGCCAGGGCAAAGCTGATCATGGAAACCGGTTGTGGTTACTGGTGAACAGCGAGCTGTGGTATCGGATGTGTATTCAAGGTCAAACCCGGGATTTCATCGAAGATCAGATTCATGAGACTGCATCCACGCTCGCGGCAGCGTGAGACAGGCAGGCAAAGGAGCAAAGCATGAAGCGTGATTTGTCGCGTCTGGCAAGTTCCGAGTTCGATCTCGTCGTCATCGGCGGCGGAATCTTCGGCGCTTGTGCCGCTTGGGATGCGGCACAACGCGGACTCTCGGTCGCACTGATCGATCGCGGCGACTTTTGCAGCGTTACCAGCGCTCATCATTTGAAGATGGTTCACGGCGGTATTCGCTACCTGCAACACGGAGACATTTATCGCTTGCGCCAATCGAGCGGGGAACGGCGTGCCTTTTTGAGGATCGCTCCTCACCTGGTGAAGCCTTTGCCGATCGTCATTCCGACTTACGGAATTGGGATGAAAGGCAAGGGGGTCCTGCGACTCGGGATGGGACTGTATGATGTATTAACCGCTGACCGTAATCGCGGCATTGCCGACCCAGCCAGGCATGTACCGTCGGGAAAGATGATCGGAGCCGACGACGTTTTGCGGATGTTTCCGGGTGTACCAAAAAACGGACTAACAGGAGCAGGGGTTTTCTGTGATGGCCAGATTCAAAACCCGCCGCGGTTTGTGTTAGCTATTCTCATTAGTGCAGTTCAGTCCGGCGCACAAATTGCGAACTATGTAGAGGCCACGGGTTTCGTGCGCCGTGGTGCGCACGTGGTCGCCTTAAAAGTGCGCGATGCTTTGAGCGGCTCCGATTTTGAGATCCGCGCGCGTGTCGTTCTCAATGCAACAGGACCTTTCGCAGAAAGATTACTGAATCGAGCGCTGGACACGCGTTTAACGCCGAAGGGTGTTTACTCGCGCGACGCCAGCTTTGTTGTGCGACGCAAGCTGCTGCACCACGCTCATGCACTCGCTATCCAGGGAAAAACGCGTGACCCGGATGCGAAATTCAGCCGGGGTGCTCGACACTTGTTTGTCGCGCCCTGGCGAGACTACACGCTGGTAGGAGTCTGGCATGTGGTTTGGGACAAAGATCCCGACAGTGTCAACGTCAGCGATGAGGAACTTGAAACTTTTATCACAGAAGTAAACGAGGCCTGTCCCTCGTTAGGTATTCGTCTCGACGACGTCTCCCTTTGGAACGCCGGGTTAGTCCCGTTCGGGCAAAATGTGCCGGGTTCCAGAGATTTGCGATACGGCCACCGGTCGCGATTAATTGATCATGCCATTGCGGACGGGATTGAAAATCTGGTCACGTTGATTGGCGTCCGGTTCACCACCGGCCGGTTCGAGGCCGAGCGCGCTATCGATTTGGTTTTGCGCAAACTCAACCGTGAACCTCGAGCTTGTCGCACGGCCGTAACACCCGTGTTCGGCGGAGATACAAAGCAATTCGATCCTTACGTTCGGCATGCCGTCGCCGAAGTCCGAGGCGATTTGCCGGAACCGGTAATTGAGAACCTCGTTGCGACCTATGGCACGGGATACCGGCAGGTAATTCGTCACATCAGCGAAGACCAATCGTTAGGCCAGCGCATTGGCCTATCATCCGCTATCAAAGCGCAGATAATCCATGCGGTGCACAAGGAGATGGCGCACAATCTTTCCGATGTGGTCTTTCGGCGTACGGATCTTGCGACCGGGGATTACCCGGGTCGGGGAGCTTTACGACAATGTGCCGAGCTACTTGCAGCAGAACTTGGCTGGGCCGAACCGCGAATACACCACGAGATCCAGAGCGTGATCAAAGGATTCCGGTCTGCGCGCGTTAAAGAAGTAGATGGAATAGATACGGCGGTTGCCGCCTAAGTCCGAACGCCTGTCCTGTCGTTCGGATCCGGCATCCTCATCGTGGCTTACGATGAAGATTCTGATGTTAAACTACGAATATCCGCCGTTAGGTGGCGGAGGCGGTGTGGCGCACCAGCACATTGCTGAAGAGCTGGCCTCTCGCCACGAGGTGACCGTGCTTACCTCTCGAGCCGGAGCACTGCCTGCATTCGAAGTCGCAGGCGGCGTGAAGGTGCACCGGGTAGGTGTGCTCGGAAGAGATTCTCAGGCCACGGCAAGTCTGGCTTCGATGCTCAGCTACTTTCCAGCCAGTCTGCGTGTGGGACAGAGGCTTGTCAGCGAAATGAAGCCGGACCTGATAAACAGCCATTTTGCCATTCCCACCGGGCCGTCAGCAGCGCTGCTAGCGCGTCGAAATCGAATCCCGCACGTTTTGTCGATTCACGGCGGCGATATCTACGATCCTTCGAAGCTTCTGTCGCCCCATCATACACCTGGATTGCATCAAACCGTGGGTTGGGTGCTGCGTTGTGCCGATCGCGTTGCAGCGCAATCGCAAAATACGGCCGAGAACGCCAGGAACATTTACGGTTATCGAACCGAGATCACGATCATCCCGCTCGGATTGAAAGAACCGGTTCTGCCTTCCTTCTCACGAAAAGAACTCGGTCTTTCAGATGATCAAATTGTGCTGGTAACGGTCGGACGGCTGATTGCACGCAAAGCGAATCATCATCTCATCGAGATCTTGTCGCGGATTGACGATTCAAAGCTTGTGTTGGTGCTCCTTGGGGACGGGCCAGCAAGAGCCCCGCTGCTGCAACTAGCCAAACAGTTGCGCGTTGAGAACCGCGTCATTATGCCTGGATTCGTGAGTGATGATCGAAAGTATCAGTACCTGCAGGCCGCCGATGTGTTCGTCTCCACTACCAGTCACGAAGGTTTCGGATTGATGTACGTAGAAGGAATGTTTTGTGGGCTGCCAATCATCAGCTATGACCATGGTGGCCAAAGGGACTTCCTCGAGGACGGCAAAACCGGGTTCGTTATCCCTCTCAACAACCAGGAGATATTCCAAGACCGGTTAGAGTCGTTAACTGGAAACGCACAGCTTCGCGAGAGCATGGGAAAGCACAATCTGAGGCTGTCGAAACGATTTACCATTGAGCAATGCGCATCACGGTACGAACAACTTTTTGAAAATGTGATTTCTGGAAAGATTTCGAGCTACGACTCACTGGGCCGGAATGGCAACAGTGGGTTCAATGATTCCAGGCGTCGTAAGAAATCGAAGCCAGGTTTGGCTGGCGCGATCACAGGCAAATGATGGCTGCTAAAATTAAGCCCAGCACTTCAGAGCCTGTCAGGCTGCAGGATCGACACTACATCCGGCAGAAACTGTACAGCGGCAAAAAAAGTACGTTGCAACGCTACGCCGAACTCGTGGTCGGCCGGATGAGTATCTGGCGGCTTTTGAAATACGAGCTATTGACGTGCTTGCTTGGTCCGGTGCCTGGCGCACTCGGATTAGTTCTCAGGAAACTTTTTTATCCTCGGCTGTTCCGAACGATTGGACGCGGCGTGATCTTTGGAAGGAACGTTATCATTAGAAACCCTGATCGCATTGTTCTCGGCAATCGGGTTGTGATTGATGATTATGTCGTTCTGGACGGCCGCGGCGGTGATGGGGATGAAGGTGTGCGCATAGGAGACGAGGTCATCATTAACCGAGGCGCGGTGATACAGGCAAAAGTCGGCTCCATTTGCATCGGATCTCATTGCGACGTTGGCGCGGATGCGACCGTCATCTCCCAGGGAGCGAATGTCATTGAAGATATGGTTTCGATTGCCGGTGGCTGCAAAATTGGCGGTGGTCTGATTCAGATTCAAAATGAGAACCCACAGCACAATGGTGTTGATCCGAATGATTTTGCCGCGCGTGGACAAGTGCGCATTTCCAAGGGCACCGTTCGAATCGGAACGAAAACCGTTTTGGGCGAAAATGTGACAGTCCTGGACGGAGCAGTGATTGGATCGGAGTGCGTTGTTGGCGCGGGGGCAGTGATACGTGGAAACATTCCTGATTCTTGTGTTGTCGCAGTCCAGGAGAAATTGATCGTGGTGCCGCGAGGAAGCTTCAGCGAGCAAACAACTAATGCTCCTCAATCACCATCGCCGGCGAGAAGCGAGCGCGGCGCCGCGCAAACCATTACCGCAAACGGAGAAGATCGAATCGCACAACCGCGAATCGTCGCTCTCGTGCTGAGGGCGGTTGTTTCTGTAAATGAAATGTTACCCGAAGGCAGTCGGATGCTGGAACACGTTTCCTCGTCGTTGGCGCAACCCAATGGACCTCTTGATTCTCTAGGCGTGATGAATCTTCTCGTCGCAGTTGAAGACGAAGCAGAGCGCGAGTTCGGACGCCGACCAAACCTCACAGAAATAGGAAACGCGCCAGAAGACTCATTAGCGGTTTCGAGCATAGGATCGCTGGCCAACTTTGTTGCCGAGCGTCTGAAGAAATAATCGATGAGTACACCGTCGTTGAGCTGCTTGCTCCTTTCGGACTTCAACACGTCCAACTTTGCGTCATTGTTGCGGAACGATCCTACTGAACCTCTCATCGAGTTGTTGGACTCGCCATATGGGGCTGTGATGCAAGTGCTGGCAGAGCCGCATCGTTTTGTTACCCACGAGAGAGCTGACGTGGCGATTGTTTGGACAAGGCTGGAGTCAGTCTCTCCTGGGTTCGAACGTCTCCTCGAAGGGGAAAACGTCAGCGCCGACGCAGTACTCGAGGAAGTAGATCAGTTCGCTGCAATGATTCTAAAGCTCCGCGGAAGGACGAGATTTGTGCTTGTTCCAAGTTGGACGTTGTGTCCCGACAGAAGAAATTTTTCTTTATTCGGCTTCAATGATCCAGCTGGTTGGGATCGGGTGCTTCTGCAGGCGAACCTCAGGCTTGCAGCAGCGTTGGAGCCACATTCCGGGTTTTGCGTTCTCAATGCGCAGAACTGGATGGCCAGAGTGGGGAAGGGAGCCTGCAGTTCAAAACTTTGGTACTTATCGAAAACTCCATTCAGTAACGCGTTGCTTAAAGAAGCGGTGAGTGAAACGAAGAGCGCGCTAACTGGTCTTGTCGGTCGCACCAGGAAAATTCTCGTTCTCGATTTGGACGACACTCTGTGGGGAGGAATCGTTGGCGACGACGGCTGGCAGAATATCTCACTGGGCGGACACGACCCGATAGGCGAAGCGTTCGTGGATTTTCAACGGGAGCTCAAGGCATTGTCGCGCCGCGGGGTGCTCCTGGCGATTGTGAGCAAGAATGATGAAGCCATAGCCTTGGAGGCGATTGACAGACACCCGGAAATGGTTCTGCGCAGAGAAGACTTTGCGAGGTGGAGGATCAACTGGGACGACAAGGCTGGTAACCTGCAAAAGCTTATGGCGAGCCTGAGTCTGGGACTCGATTCCGCGGTTTTTATCGACGACAATCCGTCTGAACGCGCGCGCATCCGCGAAACATTCCCGGACGTATTCGTTCCTGATTGGCCGGACGACAAGACTCTGTACGCGACAAGTCTCCGCGCACTGAATTGCTTCAATGCCGTAAACCTTAGCGAGGAAGATCGTTCGCGAACGAGCAGTTACGTTGCCGAGCGCGAACGGCAGGCCAATCTTGCTGCAGTGAGTTCTCTGGATGACTGGCTGGAGACACTCGGTCTGACACTTGATGTCGAAGAGCTATCCAACTTTAACTTGCGAAGGGCTGTGCAACTCTTGAACAAAACCAATCAGATGAATCTTCAAACTCGACGCATGCCTGAAGAGGAATTTGCAGTTTGGTCGCAGCAGTCAGCTTGCAAAGCATGGGTCTTTCGCGTGCGCGATCGTTTTGGCGACTACGGACTGACAGGACTCGGAAGCCTGAGGTTCAGTGGGGATCATGCTTCCATCGAAGACTTTCTACTGAGCTGCCGGGTTTTTGGAAAGAAAGTGGAGGATGCTATTTTCGCAGTCTTGATCCGGGAGGCGCGAGCGAACGGAGCGGCTTCCGTGACGGCGATCTACCACCCAACGGCGAAAAACAAACCTTGCCTGGAATTCCTGGAACGCAGCGGATTCCGCCGCGGCAACGATCGGGTGACGTTCTCTTGGAATACCGCTGATGAGTTCAGAGAGCCGCGTCACGTACGCGTCGTGCCGGCCGTTTCGGCGGAGACTTTGATTGCGGTGTGAGATTAGAAGAAAAAAGGATTCTTGAGCGGGGCCCGGTGGATCCGATCGTGCCCGATCTGGAGCACCAGAGTTACCCACGTTAACCGCCAATTGCGCGGTATTTTAGCTTGCCTAATAGCGCTCCTTTACGGTAAACAAGGTCCCCATTATGCAAAATAGGATGCAAATGCCAAACGATCGACAAAAGCCGGGCATGGACGTGCCGCAGCAGAAATGCGCGTTGCGCTCCTTTTCCAGTCTTTTTGGTTGGCTGTTTTTGGCCGCAATCGCCTGCAGCGGATGCCAGACTGAGTTGCCGCCATTGCCGTATCAGGTTGGGCCGTACACGACTGTGAGACTTTCCCCAGGAGACACGATAAAGGTCGCCTTTGCCGAGAACAGCGATCTCGATCAGACGGAGAAGATTCGCCGAGACGGCAAGATCACGCTGCCGATGATTGGAGAGGTGCAGGCTGCCGGCAGGACGGTGATGCAGCTTCAAAACATCCTGATCAGCCGCTACAGCGATTCTCTCGACAATTCGGAAGTGTTAGTCACACTGGAGAACGGCAATGCTACAGCGATCGTGGCCGGCTTTGCGAACAATCCAGGCAAAGTGGAGTTCGACCGACCCACAACGGTGTATCAGGCGGTGATGCAGGCCGGGGGGGTAAGCGATTATGGAAGTACCAGCAACATTCATCTAACTCGGATCATCAATGGGCAACAGCTCTCCCAGACCGTGAACCTGCGGCCGACCATCCATGGTGAACCGACCAGACCAACTTATGTCCAAGACGGAGACGTGATTTACGTGGGGCGCAGCTGGTTTTGAACTGCACTGCCGGTCCGCGCGATTTACCGGCCATGAGTCTGCCATGTCGAACTCGCCAATTTCGAAACCGTATCCGCTCTCTCTGCGTCGTTTTGCTGTGTCTCCTTTGGTTGGGAGCTGCTCTTGATCGAGCATTAGCGGCCGGTCAATACAGCTCGGGTGCGCAACCGGGCGCCACGCCGCAATCGGCCACGACAGCGAAAGCGCAACGTATTCCGCTTGAAATCACAGCCGGCGTAGACCTCGGTTACGATGACAACGTCATCGGAACCAATTCCGTTAACTCGAACGGTGGAGGTTCGTTTTTTACCCGGGAAAGTTTAGTCCTCTCGTACGATCGACCGATGGAGCAGACCGATATTCGTGCAATTGGGGTCGCTCATTTCAGCCAGTTTTTGGATGTGGGCACGGATGATAAGGCCGGAAACCTGACGCTGGCGATGACGCATAACTTTTCGCAGCGCCTTACGGTGAGCGATGACTTATTCGCCAGCTATCAGACCGAGCCGGACTTCGCCGCCGATGTTGGTCCGGAGAACGTTCGTTCGCCTCACTACTTCATCACTAACGTCGCCGCGATCACTTATCATTGGCTGCCCCGGCTCGCGTTCGTAACCAGCTACAACTTCCAAAGAGTGAAGTACGTCGAGAACTCGGCCCAGACCGATTTCCAAAACCGCTTCGATAACCTGCTTTCCGAGGAAGCTGTTTTCAATCTCACCCGCAGAACGATACTACTTGGAGAGTATCGGTTCGAAGACACGGAGTATGACACTGCGCCTCTGAATTCGACAACACATTATGCCATAGCCGGTGTCGATCATCATTTAACCGAGCACTTCGATGCTCGCCTGCTTGGGGGAGCAACATTTCGTGTTTTTGAAAACGGTGGGGAGAGGACCGACCCGTACGCCGAAGCGGACTTTCTATACCAGGGCGGCAACCATACGTTGGGTTGGAGAACGAGCTATCGAGTTGAACAGCCCAGTGTGCAACCGGCAGTCGCGCGACAGACAATTCGCACCGGTTTAACGCTCACGTACAATCTAACTTCCCGTCTCAGCTCAACGAGCGCGTTCTTTTTCCACCATGACGAAAACGAAGGAGCTTCCCAGAACACGACGACCAGTACTCAAGACTCTTTGGAGCTTGTTCTCGGTTTCAGATACACCATCAACAAGCATTTCGCGGCCCGCTTGAATTACGAATACTCGACAGTGACTTCCGCGGGAGATCAGACTGGTTATTCCCGAAATCGAGTGTTCGGCGGCGTGACATACACCTACTAATTTTCGAACGTTCGCCCTTCGCGGCAAATCCGGCTTGCGTCCGGATTGTCGGAACCAACACAACAATGCGCGACTCAACACCCGGCCTTGGTGCTGATGAGATGACCGTTCGCACACAAGCGCGATCGGTTTCGAGATCATCCCGCGTTGCCGGAACCGAAACGTGGCGACGGTGGGGCGGCATCGCATTCGCGCTGCTTCTTCTGGCCGTGTTCACCCGGCCGCTGTTGTCCATGTTCCGCTCTTCGGCGACGAGCGAGCTCAATTCATACACCTTGCTGATCCCATTTGTCTCCGCGTATCTGCTGTATATCCGGCGCGACCAACTTCCAAAGCGTTATGCCACCGACGTTCCATTTGGAGTGCTGTTTCTGGCGGCGGGGCTGGGAATACTCGCATTTACCTGGTTGTTAGACATCAGAGGGCCAGTCTTGGCGCACAACGAGCGGATGTCTTTATCGGCCCTCTCTTTTCTCTTCTGTCTTGTTTCAGGAGGATTTTTCTTTCTCGGTCGGGCCTGGATGCGAGCAGCCGCTTTTCCTTTAGCCTACCTGATTTTCATGCTGCCACTCCCCGAGCCGGTAGCCGATGCGCTCGAGCAGGCGTCGGCAACTGCCTCTGCCGACATGGCGAATCTTTTGTTTCACCTCAGCGGTACACCTTTTCTGCGGGAGGGACAAATATTTCAGCTGCCAAATATTACCCTGGAAGTCGCGCAAGAATGCAGCGGCATTCGTTCGAGCCTGGTCCTGTTCATCACCAGTGTTCTGGCAGCTAATCTCTTTTTGAAGACGACATGGCGGCGCCTGGCGCTGGTCGCCATAGTCATCCCGCTCGGGATCCTGCGAAACGGTTTTCGCATTCTTGTGATCGGTCTTCTCTGTGTGCACGTGGGCCCGCAGATGATTCACAGTTTGATTCATCGCCGGGGTGGTCCGCTGTTCTTCGTGCTTTCCCTGGTCCCGCTTCTGCTGGTTCTGTGGTGGTTGCGCCGGGGTGACGGGCAGGCTCGACACCTGAAAGCCGAGACCTAAACCCGCTCCTTCTGATTGCGAGCGTGTTTGTTACGCCGGTTTTTGGAACTTGGCGCAGCCGTTGCCGTAGAAAGCCGTGAGGGATCGGTCGTTGGCTGAGTGCCAGCCAGCGTTCGTCGTGCGCGTCGTTCCGGTACGCGCGAGGAGAGCGGTCTCTTGTGAATCGAACAATGATACTGCGATTTAGTTATCGGCTGATGCCTCAGGCGTTCGTTGCGCCCGCAGTCGGAATCATTCTGTTCAGGACGAAATCGTGAGCCCAACCACGATTTTAGCTTTGGCCGCGGCTGGATTCAGTTTGGGTCTAGCCTCGCTCGGCGCATTTCGAAAAAACCGCTCAATGGCAACATGGTGCTTCGCCATCGGAATGCTGATTTTCGCGCTGGAGAATCTGTTCGGTGCGAAGTGGCGCGAAGCTGACGTTGCGGAAACGGCAGCATTTTGGGGAAGCCTGACGCTGGTGATGAAAGCGTTGTTTCCCGGTATTTGGATTTGTTTCAGCCTCACTTACTCCCGGGGAAGTCCGCGCGCGCTGCCGCTGCGGTCGCGTTTGCTCATACTGGCGGCTTTCATTATACCAGTCGGCATATCACTGATCTTCAAAAATCAGCTACTGCCGGTGTCGCCCTATAGCGACTTTGACGCAAACTGGTGGGTTCGCTCGCACGCGGCGGCCAGGACATTGAATGGGTTTCAGCTCATCTCGGCGGTTGTGGTCCTGATGAACCTTGAAAGGACGTTCCGATCTGCTGTCGGCACCATGCAATGGAGAATCAAATTCATTGTGATCGGGTTGGGAATCATTTTTGGAGCGCGGGTTTATACCACAAGCCAGGCACTTCTGTTTTCAGAGGGAATTCTGGTGCTAAGCGGTGTAGACAGCGCGGCACTGCTAATCGGGTGTGCTTTGATGGTTGTAGCTTTTCTGCGAAGCGGCTTCGGCGAAATCGACGTGTATCCCTCGCATGCTGTGTTACGCACCTCGGTAACGTTTGTCCTGGCGGGAGGCTATCTGGTCGTGGTAGGTGTGCTTGCCCAGGTAGTCGCGAGCACGGGAAAGGCTGAAGCCTTCGAGCTGCAAACATTGATTGTGTTATTAGCGTTCGCGGGATTAGCTATCGTGTTACTCTCGAATCGATTCAGACAGAAGATTCGTTCTCTCGTTAGCCGTCATTTCAAAAGACCACAATACGATTTTCGCCAGATCTGGACACGAGTTACACGCTCCATGTCGAGCGCGTTTGGGCAACCGGCCATGTGTGCCGCGGCGGCCAAATTGATTTCTGAAACCTTCAACGTTTTGTCCGTATCGATCTGGTTGCTGGACGAAGACCGTCTGGCATTTGGAGCCTCCACGTCGAGATCGGCCAGTGAGGCCAGTGCAGTCCTTCAAGACCCGCAGCAAACTTTTGCAAGGATCCGGATGCTTAGGAAGCCTTTCGAGCTGGAAAAAGCGAAAGGCGATCATATTGAAGCGCTCAAACAAATCAGTCTGAACCAATTTCGTACCGGCGGGAACCGAATCTGTGTTCCGTTGTGTGCTGGGAATAACTGCATGGGTATAGCCATTCTCGCAGACCGTGTGGGCGGTACACCTTACAGCATTGAAGAATTCGATCTGCTCAAGTGCATTGGCGATCAGGTTGCGGTAGGTCTGCTAAATCTTCGACTCACTGACGAAATTACGTCCGGCAAAGAGTTGGAAGCATTTCAGGCCATGTCTGCATTCTTCGTGCACGACCTGAAAAACGCCGCTTCAACCCTGAGTTTGACGCTCAAAAACCTCCCTCTGCACTTCGACGATCCTGCGTTTCGACAGGATGTGTTGCGGGGAATTGGAGAAACCACTGAGCGTATCAATCAACTGATAAGCCGCCTCACCGCGTTGAGGCGCCTCGAACTTAATCTCGCCGAGGTGGACCTGAATTCGGTCGTCGATGATGCCGTGAACGGAATGAATGGCACCCTCAATGTCAGGGTGATGAGAGACTTTCGTTTGCAGCCAAAGGTCAGGCTGGATCGCGATCAGTTCGGCAGTGTCATCAACAACCTGCTGCTGAACGCGCGCGATGCCGTCGGCTCGGAAGGAGAAGTGAAAATTCAAACGGCCGCAGAGAATGAATGGGCAATCGTTTCAGTTGCCGATAACGGTTGCGGTATGACTCCCGAGTTTGTCAGGTCATCCTTGTTTCGCCCCTTTCAAACAACAAAGAAGAAGGGACTCGGCATCGGAATGTTTCAGTCAAAGATGATCGTCGAAGCCCATCAGGGACGAATTCTGGTAAAGAGCGAACCCGCAGTCGGAACGACATTTCGCATAATGCTGCCTTTGAGTACTCAGACTGCATGAAACCTACGGTCCTCATCGTCGATGATGACGACGCGATCCGCACCCAAACCAAATGGGCGCTCACCGCGGAGTACGAGGTCTACCTCGCTGAAGATCGCAAACGCGCAGTCGAGGTCTTCACTAGTACTCGGCCTGCGGTCACCTTGCTTGACCTCGGTTTACCGCCTCGCCCTAACGACCCTGACGAAGGTCTGACCGCTCTGTCCGACATGTTGGCTGTCGATAACACCGCCAAAATCATCGTGATATCTGGACAAAGTGAAAAGCGAAACGCCATAGAAGCAGTGGGCGCAGGCGCTTACGACTTTCTTTGCAAGCCTGTTGAAATGGATGAGTTAAAACTGCTTCTCCGCCGATGTCTCAACGTGCTAGACCTTGAGAGGGAATACCTCCAGTTACAGCAAAGCCGGCAACCGGAAATATTCGAGCAGATGCTGGGCACCAGTCCGCAAACGCAGTCAGTCTTTGCTTTTATTCGCAAGGTCGCGGCAACGGATGTGCCGGCTCTGCTTTTGGGAGAAAGCGGTACAGGGAAGGAAATGGCTGCAGCGGCTATTCACAGGTGTAGCCGGCGCAAGGACGGCCCCTTTGTTGCAATTAACTGCAACGCTATTCCTGAGAACCTGTTGGAAAGCGAACTCTTTGGTCACGAAAAAGGGGCGTTTACTGGGGCACACGTCCAGCGCAAGGGACTGCTGGAGACCGCCAGCGGTGGTACTCTCTTTCTAGACGAGATAGGCGAACTCCCAGCTCCCATTCAGGTGAAGCTATTGCGATTTCTTCAGGAGCAGCGCTTTCAGCGCGTCGGGGGACGGCAGGAAATTCAAGTGGACACGCGATTGGTCGCAGCAACCAACGCGGATCTGAAGCAGATGATCGAAAATGGAAAGTTCCGCGAGGATCTGTACTTTCGCCTTGCGGTTGTAACCATCCGATTGCTGCCTCTTCGCGAGCGTGGTGAAGACGTCCTGCTTTTGGCCCGTGAGTTTCTGCATCGTTACGCTGCGCAAGAGGGCCGCAAAAATCTCGTGTTCGCGCCTGATGCACTGCGTGCCATCGAGCGTCATTCATGGCCTGGAAATGTCCGGGAACTGCAAAATCGTGTGAGACGGGCGGTGATCATGGCGAGTGGAACGCGGATCGGGGCAAAGGATCTCGAGCTGGATTCGGTGAGATCCACAACAGTTGCTGGCGGAACAACCCTTCGCCAGGCGCGGGAACAAATCGAAAAGGAGATGATCCAGCAGGCTCTTAAGCGACATGCCGGAAAGATCACTTCTGCAGCGGCTGAGCTTGGGATTAGCCGCCCAACTCTTTACGAATTGATGGACAAACTCGGCGTCGGCAAAGACCGCGCCATGATAACTGAAAACTGACAAAATAAACTCATGCAAAGACCGATGCTGCTCAGAATCGTAACCGTCGCTTTCGCCGTTATTCTTGTTACTGCCTGTTCCAAGGAAGCGAAAAAAACACGTCTCGTTAGGGACGCGGATACTTATTTCAAGGCGGGTAACTATGACAAAGCGAAGGTGAGCTACCTCAATTTGCTTCGCCTCGATCCGCAAAATGCGCTCGCCTTCGAACGAATCGGCGCAATGTGGCAGGATGACGGTGTCCCGCTTCGTGCAGCTCCATTCTTAAAAAAAGCGAGCGAGCTCGACCCGAAGAACATTGAGAACCGTATACGTTTAGCACGTTGTTGCATCGCGGTGGGTGCTTTCAACGAAGCGAAAAAGGAAGCAATTGAAGCGCTTCAGCAAGAGCCCGCAAACGGCGACGCGATAATGATCCTGGCCGAAGCGGCTCATACCAAAGAGGACCTCGAGGACGCGGCCCAACGGATCGAAAAATTCCCTAACAGGAACGGCGTCGCTTTTCACCTAGCATCGGCTAGCGCTTTCCTGCGCAAGGGGAACGCTATGGCAGCTACGATCTCTGTTCGACAGGCGCTTCAAATCGATCCTAAATCGTCCGCCGCACATATGGCCATGGGCGACCTGCACCTGTTCCAAAAGGACACAAAAAAAGCTGCCGAAGAATACAAGGAAGCGGCGGACCTTGCTCCGATACGATCAACTGAAAGACTGAAGTACGCAGCTTTCAAATCCGCGATCGGGGATGCACAGGAAACACGCAGGGTGGCCGGCGAGATGACGAAGCAGGTTCCAGATTACCTTCCTGGGTGGGTCTTGTTAGCGGAGCTCGCGTTGAAGGACAAGAAGTATGACGAAGCGCTTTCGCATCTTGAAAATGTGTTTGGGCGCGACCCGGAATACGTAGATGGCCGCAAATTGCAAAGCGAAATTCTTATGGCAAAAGGCCAGACCAAGAAGGCAGTGGAAGTTCTCGAGCGTCTCGATCGAGCTCACCCCGCGATTCCCATCATCAAATTTCAGTTAGCGCGTGCGTATTTCAAAAATAACAACGTGAACCAAGCGAAGCTTACCTTGGAACAAACAGTGTCGAGTAATCCGAATTATGTGGACGCGGTGTTGATGCTTGCTGAGATCAACATTCGCACCGGCCACAGCGATTTGGCGATCGAACCGCTGCAGCGGATATTACATACGTATCCGGCACAAACGCGCCCGGCAATGCTCCTGGCTACCGCGTACGGCATTTTAGATCGCCCCGATGATGCCGCCGCTGTACTTCAAGAGCAGGCGCAGCTGAGCCCTAACGATCCTAACCCATACGCAGCACTGGGTCTAACCTACCGTCGCGCGAAGAGGTACGATGAAGCACGCCAGCAATTTGAAAGGGCGAAGCAACTAGACCCGAATAATGTCGCGGTGTTCACGCAACTCGTGGAACTCGATCTGCAACAGAAACACTTTGACGCGGCGCGACAGAGAATACGAAGCCAGTTTCAAGGAAAGACTGATTCGGCTGATGCTCACTTTTGGGAAGCAAGAGTGCTGGCATCAGAAGGTAAATGGGATGGCGTCGAGAATGAACTTCGGCAAACGATCAAGAGCAATCCCAATGTTCCGGGCACGTATGAGCTGCTCGTACAAGCCTATATCGCGACCAACAAACTTCCGCAGGCAGTGAAGGAACTTGAAGAATTGTTAGCGAAAGAACCAAACAATTCGCAAGCACTGATGACACTCGGACTGATCTATGAGCGGACGAAGGATTATCCAAAGGAGCGAGATGTGTACGAGAAGCTTCTCGCGATTGACCCTAACTTTGTTCCTGCCTTAAACAACCTCGCTTACCTGTATGCCGAGCGTTTCAACGACCTGGACAAGGCATACGATCTGGCGCGTAAAGCTCACGACCTTCAACCGCAAGAGACTTCTGCGGGCGATACCTTCGGGTGGGTTCTTTATAAACGCGGCGAGTATCAACAGGCCCTTCCCATTCTACAGGAGAGCGCTCAAACGAGTGATAACCCAGAGATTCAATTCCACCTCGGTATGACCGCATACATGATGGGCCAGACGGAACTCGCTAAAACTGCTCTGCGAAAAGCTGTGGATTCAGCGAAGGATTTCGAGGGGAGGGAAGAAGCGAAAGGCCGTCTTATTTCGCTTGAAACAGGCAAGTCTGAATCCCCGCGGCTATCCATAGCTCAACTCGAAGCAACGACCAAACAACAACCTAACGACCCGGTGTTGCAGATCCGGCTCGGCGAAGCTTACGAAAAACAAGGCGCATTCGATAAGGCAGCTGTGGCTTTTGAGGAGGCATTGAAACTGAATCCGAAGCTTCCAGTCCCGCCCACCAAGCTCGCCGAGCTCTATGCCGGGCCGCTTCAAAATAGCGAACGGGCATTGGTGTACGCGAAGAAGGCGCGGGAGCTTGTACCGAACGATCCGCGGATCACAACTCTGCTTGGTAAGGTCGCGTATCAAGTTAGTAACTTCGCGTGGTCGTATAGCCTCCTGCAGGAAGCAGCGCGCCAGCGCGGAGATGATCCGGCAGTTCTAGATAGTCTGGCGTGGTCCGCTTACGCCATGGGAAAAGTGAACGAAGCTCGTGACCTGATGCAGAAGGTTGCCGCAGCAGGCGGAAATGCCTCAGAGGCTGCCGACGCGAAAAAGTTTCTGATGTTTACCGAGGATCCCAAACAGCCTGGTGGCGAAGGTGAGGTGCAAAAGGAACTCACGTCCAACCCGGGTTACGTGCCTGCCTTGATGGTTCAGGCCGCGCTTTATGCACAACAGGGTCGAACTCAGCAGGCGATTGAGACCGATACCAAGGTGCTGCAGCGTTTTCCCGACTTTGCGCCGGCTCAAAAACACCTCGCGATTTTGTATGCTCAGGACCCGTCAAAAGTCACCGCAGCATATGAGAATGCGATCAAAGCCCGCAAGACGCTACCTGATGATCCCGAGCTAGCCGAGCTTCTCGGTCGTCTGAGTTATGAGAAGAAGGAGTACCCGCGTGCGGTGCAGTTGTTACGGGAAGCAGGGCGGACAAAAACGCTGGACGCGAATTCTTTGTTTTATTTGGGGATGTCGGAACTCCGCGCGAGGCAGAGCACCGAGGCGCGGGTAGTTCTCGATAAGGCATTAACGAGCGGTCTTCAGGAACCTTTTGCTACCGAGGCAAAGCAAGCTCTTGAAAACTTGAGCAGGGAGTAGACACCTCTCAGGTCCGCTGCTGATCCGTTCCATACATGGTGTACGTCGGTGAAGATGTTCGGGCAATTCACCGCTTCAATTGTGTTGCTTTTCCAACTCCGCTTCGGGTATCGTATTCGGGGTGTAAGCGTCAGGATTCCTGACGTATTCCTTAGGCAGGCATAACAGGTTGGGATCGTGGAGCCTACCGATCGTATCTCTTGGGGCGTTGGAAAGGTTTACGCCTCAGTCGCGCCTGTTCGGCTGACGTGCGCCATTTAACTTATGATTCTTGATCTTTTGGCATGTGTAACGCCCTACACATCAGACGCTTTCATTTTGGTGAATGGAATGCAGAAACGATTGGCAAGGAGATTGCTCTCTAGGTTACCGAAATCGGACCGAACCAACCATTCAATATACATGAACAAATTAAAATACCTGACAATCCTGTTAGTTGCGGTCGCCGGGCTCGGTCTCCAACAAGCTCAGGCGCACCTGTTAGACCCCGTGCAATTCTTCACCGCCAACCCGATTGGGAGCGGGACCTCGGAGAATACTTTTCTCCAAGGTCAAGGCTTCTTACCTGGAACCTCCCAGTATCTCGGGAAACGTGAAGACAGCGGAGTTTTTGAAAGTGGAGCCATCAACATCTCACAATTCGTTACCGTGACAGTCCTCAATTCGAGCACCTGGCAAATCTCCTGGAACCTGACTGGAAGCGGGTTCACTTTAGACGGTGTCTTGATTAAGGACGGTGCTGTTAATCAACAGCAACTGTATCGATTCTATGGTGTCTCAGCCGACGAAGCGCTGGTCGGGTCGGGCACAGTTACGTTCGACGACCCGGTAAGAGGCATTTCGCACCTGTCCTTTTTTGGGTCTCCAGGCCAGGGCGTCCCTGATGGCGGCGCAACGGTAATGATGTTAGGCGCAGGTCTTGCCGCCTTAGGCATGGTTCGGCGTTATTTGAAGAGTTAGCCAGCAAAGCGTCCCGGTCCTCGCGAAGCTGGAAAGCAAGGTGGCTGTTCCTCTGGGACAGCCACTTTGTGCTTTTAGAAGAGGGCTGTAAGCCCGCATGAAGGGATCAGAAGTGCGGCCAGCCGCCCAAGTCAGGCTCGCCCGCCAATTCGTCGGAACATCTTACGCTTAGTCGGATTTCCTTACGCAAATCGTTGAGGTCACATGGAGGCGTCCCTCCAGTCGGTTTACCTGCAAGCTGTTACTCGGTCGACGTTTGTGGCTCATTCTGACTTGAACAACGACAGGCGACGAGAGTTGGCAGGCTCCCTGCTCTTATTAGTTACAAAGACAGAAAGCATAAATATGAAATCATTGAAATACCTCGTAGCCATCGGCGCAGTAATGGCTGCCTTGACGATGTCAGCTAAGGCCGATCTCAACTTCCTCGGAGCAGTCGACTTCAACAATGGGCCTAACAGTCCGGAAGCCAATCTTGCTGCATTAGCCGCCTTTGGCGTTGATACTACAGGCTTAACCCTTGTAACTAACCTTGAAAATCTCAGCGGAAACCAAACGATTTCCGTAACACCAGGTGAATACCTTGTTGTCCACTACGGCGTGGGGCCGGGAGGCAAAGGTCACGGTGGCAGCCTGGAGTTCTTCCAAGTTATCAATGGAGAAACAGAAGTAACTGTCCCTGGAATGGGCAATGTTGCAGGTCCTGATCCATTCGGTCATGGCGGCATTTCCTCCATAAGGGGATTCGCTGCCCAAGGCGTTCCGGATGGAGGTGCCACTGTCATGCTGCTCGGCGCAGGCCTGAGTATGCTCGGCTTGGTCAGGCGGTATCTGAAGAGTTAGTTATTTCGTAAATTAACCAGCAAAGCGTCCCGGTCCTCGCGAAGCTGGAATGCAAAGTGGCTGTTGCTCTGGGACAGCCACTTTGTGCTTTTACAAGCTAACCTTCATCATACAGATCTCGACCGAGCGACCTTAACGTCGTGAGGTCTTTCAGCGGCTACACGCTTAAGGATGGCACCACAGGATTCGTCGGAATGTCTAACGATAGTCGGATTTTCTTACGAAATATCCGGCCGGCGCGGGGAGCGTGAAGAGTCAATATTCGACGGTAACTAACTGACTGTCATCGGCTTGTATCAATTTTCTTCAACGCGCGACGGGTTGGCATCCCTATTGCTAATTCCTTAAGGAAAGAAAACACCCATCCTATGAAACATCTAACAAAAACTATATTAGCAGTTCTCGTTGCCGGCGTTGTCAGCAGTGCTTTCTCCCCGCAGCAAGCTGAAGCGGCACGCATCAACGGTACCATCGACTTTGCTGGCGCAGTACAATTTGACACAGGAGGTGGTGGCCTCGCGACCGCCAGTAGCGTTGTGCAATGGCGCGATGTGTTTGGCAACGCCGGTTTCTCGAATGTGGCAGATGTCACCGGCGATTTTTCCGGCATCGCGTTGGGAACGCAGGCGCTTATGGCTACTCCTTGGACATTTAATCCTTCCACATTTACACCTGGCCTTTGGAGCGTCGGCGGGTTCACATTCGACCTGCTCAGCTCGGTCGTAATAACGCAAACCCCCAATTTTCTCAACATCTCGGGTACGGGCACCATTAGCGGAAACGGGTTTGACCCTACCACTGCGAACTGGGCTTTTACGGTTCAGGATGCTGGAGGTATTCATCCGTTTTTCAGTTTTTCCGCCAATGCGGCAACGCAAGGTGTGCCTGATGGAGGCTCGGCAGTCGCCATGTTGGGGATCGGTCTGGGCTTGGTTGAATTGATACGACGTAAGTTCTGCTTCCGCGGCTAGGGCATCATTTGAGGAGTTTTCGCCGGGCAGGATGCAAATCCTGCCCGGTTTTTTTTGCCTTGGCAGCTGCAGGACTTTGATCTGTGCGCCTAATGTAAAAGTGCTGACAAGCTGGTTGAGCTGGGTAATGCAATCGCCGAAGATTCTGCGGCGAATACGTGATCTGCGCCGAACGAAATCAGGCCGGAAGCACTCTTGCTGTCGATACGTCGATTTCGATCGATCGCCCAAGAAAATCGAGCAGCACTCGAATGCGTTCTTTGGCAGGCAACACTTGAGTGATCACGACCTCCAAGCCACGGAACGGCCCGTCGATGATATGAACTGGTTGGCCAACCTTGAGCGAGGAATCGATGGTAACGACTTCTTCTCTTCCAGCATATGATTGAAGCGCAATCACGGTGTCCTCTGGTAATGTTGCCAGACGATCTCCAAAACGGACGATTCCTCTGATTCCGTGAGAGCTTTCAACAGCCCGACGCTGTGTGGGATAACTAAATTTTGCAAACAAGTACCCGGGAAACATTGCCTCAACAAACCAAACCGGTCCTCGTTGCGTCAGCTTACGGAATCGCAGTCTTGGCGACAGAGACTCGATTCCAAACAGCCGACGCAATGATATAGCGGCCAAATGTTCTCGTTTCGGCTCGGCCCTAAGACAAAACCACACCGGATCGTCCACCAGCGCGAGCGCAGCAGCAGACTGCGTCACATATTCTGACTACGGCTTGAATCATCCAAAGTTCCAAAAAAAGCGGGAACAAACGTGACTCAAGAGGACAGAATCGTGCGAAAGAACGATTGCGGCGGGCGCGTTCGTGCTTAAGGTGCGGCTCTCCAATTTCGATATGCTGTGTTTGATTTTTGCTCAGGCCCAAACGGGATCGCCGGGACCTACGCCCGGCGGTGGCATTGGTTCTTTTTTCATCCCGCTTATTTTTATTTTCATCATCATGTATTTCGTAATGATCCGGCCGCAGAAGAAGCGGCAGCAACAGCAGCAGACGTTAATTGCGGGTTTGAAAACGGGTGACCGCGTGGTGACCAATGCTGGCATTCACGGTCTCATTTCGAACGTAAAAGAAACCACCGTGCTCGTGAAAGTTGCCGACAACGTAAAAATCGAAATCGACAAATCGGCGATTACCAATGTGCTGAAAGAGGCGTAAGATAACGTTGCGTTTTCAAGACTAAAGAAGCAACGCTGATAGCCCGACCGAACATATCGAAACGAGGATCTAAAGTTCCATGACGCCAGTGCTCACTTTTTTTATCGGCCTCGCCATACTGGTGTTGTTTGGCTGGTACTTTGCGAGCGAAAGCGAGCGGTTACGCCGGATTTTAGGCACGGTTCTGACAATCGTGGTCACGGCGTTTTGCCTCTGGTCGGTTTATCCTCCCTTCGACCAAAAGGGACCGGATGGGGTAATAATTCGGCGCGGGAAGATCCATCTTGGACTCGATCTTCAAGGTGGCACTTCGTTTCTGATTCGGCTGGAGCCGCCCGCAAGCGCTGACGGGGGGAAACGGCCAATCACAAAAGCGATGGTGGATCAGGCTATCGAAGCGATTCGCAAGCGTGTAGATCGATTTGGCGTGAGCGAACCGATCATCACGCCGCAAGGCAGCGATCGTATCCTGGTCCAGATCCCCGGTCTCGATGCTGCCAACATCCAAGAGGCGCGCGAACAACTTTCGCGCGTAGCCAAGCTCGAATTCCGGCTTGTCTATCCGGACAACGGTCAACGCTTGAAAGCGATCGATGAAGGAAAGGAAGTGATTCCGCCTGAATACCGGATCGAAAATTATAAACAGGAAGTTCAAGGTGAAAAGCCGATCGAGGAGCGTCTACTCGTCAAAAAGAAAGCAGATCTCGGGGGCAACCATGTTTCGCAAGCGTCTGCAGGATACGGTCAGGAAGGCTGGGAAGTCACACTGAGATTCGACACCGAAGGCGCGAAAAAATTTGGAGAGATCACTGAGGCACATGTGAACCATCGCTTTGCGATCGTTCTTGATGGAGTAATTCAATCCGCGCCTGTGATCAGGACAGCCATTTACGGTGGTAATGCTGTAATCAGTGGCGGGCGAATGGACGAAGTGGAGGCGCGCAATCTTGCCAGCGTGTTGGAGAATCCGTTGCAAACTCCCGTGAAGATCGAAGAGGAGCGCCAAGTCTCAGCCAGCCTGGGCAGTGACTCCATCAAGAGCGGCATCTATTCAGGAATCGCGGGCTTTATCCTGGTGGTCGTGTTCATGATCATTTATTACCGTTTCGTCGGTCTGATCGCAGACGTCGCTTTGTTGATCAACTGCATCATGGTGGTTGGCGTGCTGGGCATGTTCAACAGCGTCCTGACACTTCCGGGTATTGCAGGTCTTATTCTCAGCTTGGGTATCGCCGTCGATGCGAATGTCCTCATCTACGAACGGCTTCGCGACGAGATTAAACAGGGCAAAACGCTTCGTGTGGCAATCGATACTTCGTACCGGAAAGCCTTCAGTGCCATCTTCGACGCCCACGTTACACAGTTTCTCACGGCGGCGATTCTTTTCTGGCTGGCGAGCGGACCGGTCAAAGGCTTCGCACTCACGCTGACCATTGGCATCGTGGCGTCGATGTTTTCCTCGCTGCTGGTCACCTACACCTGCTTTTCATGGGCATTCGCGCTCGGCTGGCTCAAGCGCGTGTCCATGCTTCACCTCATTCGTTCGAAGGGCTTCGACTTCCTTGGAAACGCGCCCAAGTTCATCACCGTGTCGGCCATAGCCGTGGCGCTTTGCATCGCTGTTTTGGCGATGAAAGGTCAACGCAACCTTGGTGCCGATTTCCGAGGGGGCGATTTACTTGTCATCTCCGCCGCGCAGAAGCTGACACCCGATGAAGTACGCGGCGCGCTCGCCCACACCGGTTATCAAAACAGCAGTATCCAATCGGAGAAGGTGGCGAATCGCGATCTCATCAGCATTCGAGCTGACTCAGGCGCTGCCGATAAAATCAAAGCGCAGTTGACCGAGGCGTTGCCGAACGCCGGGTTGAAGTTTGAACAGACCGACCATGTTGGTGCGCTGGTCGGAACGGAACTGGCCACAAAAAGCGCGCTGGCTCTCGCGCTCGGATTGCTGGGGATTTTCGTTTACGTCAGTTTCCGGTTTGCGACCTCATTTGCGATTGGATCACTGGTGGCATTGGCCCACGACCTGATTATAACGATTGGTATCTTCGCACTAAGCGGGCGTGAGCTTTCTTTGATTATGGTGGCGGCGGTTTTAACGATCGCTGGTTACTCCATTAACGACAAGATTGTCGTGTTCGATCGCATTCGTAGCGGATTGCGTGACCGATTGTCTGGATCGGTAGCAGAAGTGATGAATACGTCGATCAACGAAACGCTTTCGCGAACGATCCTCACCGGAGGAACCGTTTTGCTGACGGTCCTCGCTCTCTATTTCTTTGGCGGTCCTGTTCTAAATGACTTCGCGTTCTCGTTCCTCATCGGCATCATCGTCGGAACCTATTCATCTATCTTCATCGCGTCGCCCATTGTCCTATGGTGGACGCGTGCGAGAGGCCGCGATACAAGTGCGCTTCGTCGCGAAATGATTCAACAAACGAGCACTGCCAGCCGACTGGCGCCCCGATCATAATTTACGAGGTAAGCGTCCCGCCTGATCGCGAGAAATTCCGATCCGCTTAATGCAGGCTTAAAGGTGTTTTACAAACGCTGACCCGACGCGGACGTGTGCGCTACACATCGTCAAAGGCACGCGAAAAGTATCGCCGTGCGTCCACTCGTCAGGTTGCAGCACCCACGAATCGAATCGTTTGAACGGTTTTACGGGAGAGAGCCCTCTTGACGCACGCTTGGCAAAACCGATCTCCGTGGCGTCGCGTGTAACCACGGGCCGCATCTATGGTTTCGGTGGGAATTGGCGCCGCTTTGATCGAGGGTCGGCGCGTAGAAAAGGTGACGGTATAAACGCTAAAAGAAGCAGGTGGGACTCCCTAGCCCGGTCCTAACCGGTCCACCGCAATAGAGGCGCTGGGGAGCCCACCTCTCTTCCGGAATTGTCACGAACGTAAGTGGTCTTACGTAAGGTCGTCAAGCAGATTCGC
>JAICUQ010000063.1 GCA_025935755.1 Chthoniobacterales bacterium
CGTTTGCTCCCCTGGCCTTCGTGCCTCAGCGTCAGTAACTGTCCAGAGACTCGCCTTCGCCACTGGCCTTCCTTACGATATCTACGCATTTCACTGCTACACCGTAAATTCCAGTCTCCTCTCCAGTACTCAAGCAAGGCAGTATCCAATGCAGTTCCGGGGTTGAGCCCCGGGATTTCACATCAGACTTGCCCCGCCGCCTACGCACCCTTTACGCCCAATGAATCCGAACAACGCTCGGGACCTCTGTATTACCGCGGCTGCTGGCACAGAGTTAGCCGTCCCTTCCTCTTCGGGTACTATCAACACAAATACAGTTAATATTTGCGCATTGTTCCCCAATGACAGGAGTTTACAATCCGAAGACCTTCATCCTCCACGCGGCGTCGCTCGATCAGGGTTTCCCCCATTGTCAAAAATTCTCGACTGCTGCCACCCGTAGGTGTCTGGGCCGTGTCTCAGTCCCAGTGTGGCTGGTCGTCCTCTCAGACCAGCTACCCGTCAAAGCCTTGGTGAGCCGTTACCTCACCAACTAGCTGATAGGCCGCGGGCCCCACAAAAAGCGTCAGGTTGCCCCGACTTTAATTTGGAAAGGATGTCCTCTCTAATCACATGCGGTATTAATTCGCCTTTCGGCGAGCTATCCCCCACTTCTTGGCAGGTTGCCCACGTGTTAAGCACCCGTTCGCCACTAAACTTTCCATCGTATTGCTACAACGAAAAGTCTCGTCCGACTTGCATGTCTTATCCACGCCGCCAGCGTTCGTTCTGAGCCAGAATCAAACTCTCCGTTAAAAACGGCTCGGTCCCCGTGAGGGAAACCGAAAGCTTGAAGATCTGACTTTCATACCCAGCACTTTGACTAGCAAAGTAGCTGGGGTTTGTCCGATCTAAATCCTTGATTTCAAAGATGATCAACAGATAACGCACAATTCAATGTTTGCTGACTTTCGCATCAACGGATTTCCACTGTTGAAACCCGCGACCACACTGTCAAAGATCATTCTTCGCGTACACGACAAAGCCCAACCCCAAACAATCATCGACTGCAGAGAATTGGCTTGCCGGGCCAGAGAAGAACACCGAATCCGCTGATGGAACCGGTCCCGCTGTATCGCGGGATCCGTAAACTAGCAGACCGAAATTATGAGTCAAATGGAAATTTTCTGGCTTCGGATCTTTTATTGCCCCTTAGCAAGCGGTCTCCAGTTCAGGCATTTACAAACCGCTCGCGGACACGGTGGAATATGCCATGAGACAAATTAGCAAACTCAGATCCCCATTCGGGCAATTAGCTTAACGTGTCATCTGCTCTCATGATTCGCCCGCCGGGGGCAAAGAATTGATAATCGGTACGTAACCAGCCCTTCTCGTTCTTCTTATCACGTATTTCAAATTCCGAGCCGGCCGCCGATTTCCATAGGTTCGCACGGCCTTCCCCGCTTTGATCGCGCCAAGTTTTTCCATGGCCTTTTGAGAGCGAACGTTGTCTTCTCCAACAAAGAACACAACGGTTTCAATAAACTTGAAGGCATGATCCAATAGCAGCTGTTTCATTTCCGTGTTGTATCGGCCGCCCCAGTACTTTCGCGCCAGGAACGTCCATCCAACTTCAATCTCGGATCTCTTTGGGTTATAACCATGGAACCGCGTGGACCCGATGATTTGTTGAGTATGCCGATCGATGATGGCGAACGCGCCGCGTGATTCGAGCGCACCATCAAAAAAAGTTCTGAACACGTTTTCCGTATAACGATCCTGCTCCGGGTGTTGCTCCCAAATCAGCGGGTCGGAGGCAACCGCAAACAGTTCGTCCCAATCGTCAGTTGCCAGTGGCCGAAGCTCGAGCAGTTCGCCTTTTAAATGCGGTTGCAGGTCAAATGTCATGGCAACCACGAATCCATCATCCTTCACAATTTGTCATCCCGAGCGATTGGGGAGCACACGCGCCTTGCGTGCTGTGATGGCGCCATCGCCATCGCGAAACTTCGCGGTAAGGCCGGCGTCTGACACAGACGCTCTACATTTGCCTAACGAGCGGTTTCGCTAGAGCTCCCAGGTATCGTTCAATGGCGTCTCCTGGGTATTTTGGCCGCCAAAGACAATTACATGGTGCAATGCAGGATCATAGGCCATTCCATGACCTTCCCGCGCTGGCGGCCGCCGTGCGCTGAAGAATGGCCTCCAATCAGAAATAGATCCATACCATTTCCATGTACTGTCCTGATCTACGCCGCCATTTCCACCACCGAATACAACAACCGAGCTCAGTAACGGATCGTAAGCGGCGCCAGCTCCGTACACCCACGGCAGTTGAGATCGGGGCGACTGCAGAGTCCATGTTGTCCCATCATACGTCCAGGTGTTGATTGGATTTACGTCCGCCAGGCCACCGAACATAACCACCTGACCAGTGACACTGTTGGTGGCAACTGCCGCGGAACTGCGTGCAAACGGAACGGTTGTTGGAAACAATTGTGTCCAATCGGAACCGTTCCATTGCCACATCTCCAGTTGATAGAACTGCCCGGCGAATCCGCCGAAATAATCGACCCGTCCATTTGGATCCGGGAACAACATCGGACCGGTAACAGCCGGAGGCTGGTGCGCCGGCGTGGCTTGTGTCCATTGTGAGGTTGTTCCATCCCACAGCCAGGTATCTCCCAAATAGTTTTGCCCATCAAAACCCCCGTAGAGTACCACCTTCTGACTGACAGAATCATACGCCATTTGGGCGGCAGTGCGTGGCGGAGGTGGAGTATTGGTCGTGACCTGGGTCCAGGTAACCCCGTCAAATTCCCATGTGTCATTCAAATACGAGTTCCCATCGTAGCCGCCGAACATGAGTATTTTTCCACTCACCGGATCGTAAGTCATCGCGAGATACGAGCGCGCCGGCGGAGAATTTGTTGGCGAAAGCTGAACCCAGCCGACAAGCGGTGAACGATCAGCCGCGGTTGCAGATGGACGGTCAGGAGCTGCGGACAAGGCAACCGACATCAGCATTGTACTGCAGCAGCAGAGGAGGACGCGAAGTGAACGAGTGAATTTCATGGAGCTGACTTAGAACGCTGAGAACGTATTTTGTCAAATCGCTGCAGATCAGCAGATCCGCGGCGGGCAGTGAAGAGCAAACCACGAATGGACAGGAATGGTTTTTTGTTCTGCAGCGGCCGTTTGCCCGCCGCGCCGTGGCTCTTCGACTGCGAGATGAGGGGGAAATCCGATCTTCGAGCGATTTCCTATCTGTGCGATCCGTGCAATGCGCGTTGCAGTTCCCGTTTCTCCCTACATTCGTGTCCATTCGTGTCCATTCGCGGTTACTACTTCTTTTTCGGGATTGTCTGGAACGACGGAATCGATTCATCGATGACAACCCACGGCAATTTGTCTTCGAGGAAAATCGCTTTGTGTGGGGCAAACGCTATCGGATCATCGAGAGACGCGATTGTGAAATCGATTGTTTCTGAGTCCTCGCTGTCTTCGAAAAACAAATGAGTGCCACAACACGAGGCAAACGAACGGATCCGATTTTCATACGGAACCTTGCGCGGTTCTCCCTTGGTGACAATCAAATCCCGGCGCGGCACCGATCCCCACTGCACATACGCCGCACCGGCGCTACGTCGGCAATCGACGCAATGACAATCAACCAGCGCAGTTGGTTCGCTCTTCACCATGTATCGTGTTCCGCCGCATAAGCATCCACCGGTGATTTTCATAAACTCTCCTTGAGGATTCTACCGAATGAACACGAATAGTTGTAGTCACGCCGCTGTGCCGCGTCTCCGTCGACGCCTTCTTCATTCAATGTTGGACGTTGGGCGCCGAGGTTCAACTCCGTGGGTCCGTCTCGCCTGAATTGGTGTCCAGTCGTGTTACCTCGCGGTTCGTCGGCGATCGATGCAGGCGTTTCAGCAGGATCGTACGAATTTCCAGTGGCTCTACGGTGAATCGAATGGTACGACTCGGGCTTACGGCCGAGGAGGTGGCGTTGGTCTTACCCTGGGAGTTGCATGCGGTCTGGCAGTCGGCGTCGGTCTCGGTGTGGTCGTCGGGCTCGCTGTTGTTGTGGGAGTTGAGCTCGCACTGGGCGTCGCCGTTGCCGTAGGTGTAGAGCTGGGCGTAGCCGTTGCTGTGGGCGTTCCCTTTGGCGTCGGGCTTGGAGTTGGCGTAGGCGTTCCCGTTGGTCTCCTGGTGGTGTTTTTGAAAACGCTAATCGATCTGGCGCGAAGATTGCCCGTTATGATCTCCGGGAGACTGTCGCCATTCAGGTCGGCCGCGCCGGGTCGAGCGGTCTCAAAACCTGCCTCAAGAGAACTGAGGTGGATGAAATTGCCACCTCCCTGATTCCATCCGATGAGCGCCAGATTCTGCACCACATCAGTGCCAACGATATCCATGAGTCCATCCTGGTCCCAGTCTCCAGCCTCGACATAGCCTGCCGGGACAGACGTGGTAACCGGTGGAAGGAAGCCGCCGCCCTGATTGTTGCGGAGGAATACGGCATGCCCCGCAGCGACCATTGCGTCGAGCCATCCGTCGTTGTCGAAGTCAGCCGCGACGGCGTTGTTGTGGGTCGAGCCGAGATCGATGATCTCAGGCGGCCCCAACACACCCTGCGCGTCCGGCTTGAAGTAGTAGATCGCGGTGGATCCGAAATGGGTGACAATCACCTCGCTGCGGCCATTCTGGTCGAAGTCTGCCAACAGCACGTCGCTCGGGCGTAACCCGACAGGAACCACGACCTGGGGCTGAAAGGTTCCGTCACCGTTGCCTATGAAGACGGAGATAGTGTTGTCGAACTGCGATGCGTTCGAGTTTACGACATCCAGATTTCCGTCTGCGTTGAGATCGCCAATGCCTACTCCCGACGGATTGCCGCCGGCCTCGTAGCTGACGCTCGGCAGAAAGGTGCCATTGCCTTGATTAATGCTCACGCGAATGCGGTTGCCGGGACTGAAGATCGAGGTAACGAAATCGGGCCAGCCGTCATCGTTGAAGTCGCCAACCGCCACGTCAGTTGGAAAGTTGTTGCCCCAATTCTCGATCTGGATTCCATCCTGGAGCGTCCCGTCGGGATTGCCGTAGAAGATGAATGGCCCATCGGCGTTTGAGATGGCCGCTGGCGAGACGACATCCAGATCGCCGTCCCGGTCAAAGTCGGCAATGCCCACACCCCAGGCCCCTCCGAGCATCCCGTAATCGCGTCGCGCAACGTAATTCCGCTGGCCCGCGTTCAGCACCACGTTAACGGTCGTTTTGCTAAGTTGGCTGGCCGCGGCCACGATGTCTGGCTTGCCGTCTGCGTTAACATCTCCGATCCCATGGCTGTTCGGCGACCAACCAACGCCCCACTCTCGCTTGTTAGGGAAGTGCCCCGTGCCGTCGTTCGAATAAACCGAGACCGAGTTGGCAAGATAGTTCGACACCGTGATATCGAGGTTTCCGTCACCGTCCATATCGGCCGTCTTGATGCCGACCTGATTTTCACCGGCGAGGTAGGCTGCCTTGGCAAAGCTCGCGCCTCCGCCAAGGTTTCGATAAACTGAGAGCCGGCGTCCGGTTAACGCGAAATCCGGCTTTCCGTCGTCGTCGAAATCGCCGGTAGCTATGCCTTGGACAGTGTCTGGAAAGTTATCGAGAAAGACGCCAGCTGTGAAGCCAGTACCATTGTTCAAGTAGACCTGTGCCGCATCGACGTTCCCTACGACAAGATCCAGGTGACCATCGCCGTTGAAGTCCGCGGAGGCGATATGGGTGGGTCCCAGGGCGACGGCAATTTGTGTCCAGAGCGCGAAGTCGCCGTTGCCGGTATTGCGATAAACGTAGACACCAGTCATCAATGACGCGACCGCGAAATCACGGTGCCCGTCACCGTCGTAGTCGCCGACGTCGAGTCCACCGGAGTTAGCGTTCTCTCCGACCGGATAGTCATGACGATTGATGAGCCCGCCCGTGCCGTCATTGAACAGGACGGTGGCGTAGCTTTCACCAAAGTCTCCCGACAAAGCGGCGAGGCAGACCACATCAGGCTTTCCATCGCCATTGAAATCAGCAAGGCGGAGATCAGTGGGACCGGGCCCCACGGGATAATGCGCCGGCGGAGCGAACGTCCCATCCCCGGTGTTTTTGGCGACCGAAACCGTGCTGGACTCCTGATCGACCAAGTTTGAGGTCACGAAGTCCAAATCGCCATCGCCATCCATGTCGGCTAACTCAACCGCGTAAGGCGCAAGACCCGTCGAGGCTTGCGGCGCAACCTCGAAGCTGGGGCTCGTTTGCCCGCTCACCTTTGCCGAATGCCTCGAGACCCCGCGCATTGTGCTGTCTGAAAACATCGCATCCGCGACGATGAAGAAACCGGGTAGAGCAGTAACAATTAAGCAACGGATCGTTTTCATAGGGTTAGCCAGGTTGTATGCGAATCGCAACGGGCCTCGTCCAGAGGCGTGAGAGAAAAGTAACGCCGTCGTTAACTTTGAAGGTTTGGAAAGTGAGAGGTTGCCCGTCGCGTTGGCGAACTACAGGGGTAAGTCACACGTTCCGCCTGAGTTAGAATGGCCAAATGGATTCGCTCTGTGCAGTTCAGCGTCTCCTGGTGTTCGATCAACTGATCGCGATCTGCAAAAGCTCGAGATAAACCCCCGGCTCGTTTCTTGAGATTTTTGGTCTTCTTAATAAACGAACGGCACGAGGCGCTTCGTGCGCTTCATGTATTCGGCGTAACGCGGGCCTAGTGCACGCGAAAGCGCATTCTCCTCCACATTCATCCGATGAATGAATGCCGCGCTAATCGGTACGAGAATAACGACCAGCGCTGCCCAATTGCGCAATGATAAGGCAAGACCGACGAACGCAAGCAACACGCCAGCGTAGGAAGGATGACGCACGATACGGAACGGACCTCGCTCGACCAGCTCATGGTCTTTTTCAATCGTCACATCCACAGTGAAAAAACGGCCAAGAATAATGATCGCCCACCAGCGCAGGATTAATCCCGCCACAAACAGCACCACGGCCGTGATCGCCAACATCGGATTATTTGGCAGCGCGGCGGCCGGGAAATTTCGCGCGACGAAAACGCCCGCCGCGACGCTAGCTGCAATCACCACCCAGATTATTACCAGCGTGCTGCGATCTTGCTTCGTCCCACTCTTACTGCGTGATCGCCGCGTTAAAGTAAGGAGGATCTCGGAAACGAGATAAATCAATCCGAGCTCCCACGCTAGTGACATAGACGATCCTGCATCGTTTTAAAACGCGTTTAGTGCAACGCTGTAGGCAGGAAGGCGGCATCCGGCCGAACTTGGAGAAGTAAAATGGTGTCGCACCCGGCGCATCTGGATGCGCGTGGCTTCTTCCCCGCCGTCAGATGCGATTCATGAGCGTTTCTGCCAGTGCGTTACAAGTCTCAGGAAGTGTGGAAGACCGGCAAGAATCTAAAATCACAGGACCCAAATTCAGAATTTTCCTGACTTCCTTCGCGATTGTTTGCCGCTTTTTAGTGGCCAGGCTTGATGCCGTTGTCGCGCGTCGTTGATTTCGATTCGTCCTTCACGCCGCCGCCGCCTTTCACGTCTTTCCTGGGTTGCAGATCCCGAATGATGGCCTCCTTCAGATCTTTCTTCAGTCTGCGCCAAACGGATCGGACCACGCTGAAGTGCGGCTCTTCTGTATTTTTGCTCAAACAGGCGTTCCCCCAGTTTATGGTGGCCCAACGTTTTACGGACGAATTGCAGTGAAAGCAAGCCGAAACCTATGCGCGTGACCTTCCTCATTGGGCGTTGGGCGTTAAGCGTTTTGCGGTAGCGGTCAGTGGGATGCTGTGGCTGTGACGCTCTCCCATTCCGCCGTCAGACGTGCAAGATCACGAGACAATGCGGAGAGATCGCGATTAATCGCTACGGCTGGACCGCCGGGTGCATAAACCGCTGGATCTTCCAGCGCCGCGGCTAATTCTTTCTGTTGCTCTTCCAATGCCGCGATTTTCATCTCGAGTTCGTGCACCCGCCGTTCTTTTTCGCGCCTGGCTTTGCCAACCGCGTTACGCGCTTCCGCTTCGAGACGCTTCTGCGTCTTTGGTTTTCTCGAACTGGAGCCGGGTTGTTTACTGATCCGCGGCTCGGGTGCACCCGCCGCGGCAAGATTGGTGACCTGTGACGCATCCCGGCTTGCGGTCAGGGCTGTCCGCGCTGACGTCGCTTTTGTTTTGTCGAGATAGTAATCGTAGTGGCCGGGATAAAATGTCAGCCGAGCGCCGGCTCCCGCGGTACCTGCCGTTACGTGCAGAACGCTTGTGGCAATGGCGCGGATGAAATGAACATCGTGACTGATAAAAATGAGCGTCCCTTCATATTGCTTGAGCGCGCCGATGAGGGCATCGATCGAGCCGACATCGAGATGGGTCGTCGGCTCGTCCATGAGCAGGACGTTTGGTGGATCGAGTAACAGCCTAACGAGGGCCAGTCGCGACTTTTCACCGCCGCTCAGAACTGAGACAGTCTTGAAAACATCGTCGCCGCGAAACAAAAAGGAACCGAGCACGCTGCGCGCGGTTTGTTCCGATACGGGATTGGGCATGTCGCGTGCGCTCTCGAGAACAGTATGGCTCGCGTTGAGCACCTCGATTCGGTTCTGCGAGAAATAACCTGTGCGCACATTGTGTCCCAGCTCCCGGCTGCCATGCTGCACGGGTAACACCCCGGCCAGTAGCTTGAGAAGAGTCGATTTGCCCGAGCCATTCGGACCGACAAGCACGGTGCGTTGACCGCGCTCGGCATGATATTGCATTCCGCGATAAACAACGAGGTCGCCATAGGCGTGATCGACAGCTTTCAACCTGATCACGCGCAGACCGCTGCGCACCGGTTGCGGGAAATGGAACTTGATTGTCTTTCCGCGCGCGACCGGGGCGGCGATTTTTTTCATCCGATCGATCTGTTTCAGTTTGCTCTGTGCCTGCGATGCTTTGCTGGCCTTGGCGCGAAATCGATCGGCAAACAATTGCAGGGAGGCGATTTCTTTCTGTTGATTTTTGTAAGCGGCGAAATGTTGTTCTTCGCGCGCCGCTTTCTGCTCGACATAACTGTCCCAGTTACCCCTGTAACGCACCAGTTTTGAGTGCGCGATCTCGACGACACTGCCGACAAGCTGATTCAAAAATTCGCGATCATGCGAGATCATGACAATCGCGCCCGGATAAGTTCGGAGATATTCCTGGAACCATTGAAGCGATTCGAGATCGAGATGGTTCGTCGGTTCGTCGAGCAGAAGAAGATCGGGTTCCATTACGAGCAACCGCGCGAGATGCGCGCGCATGATCCAGCCTCCGCTTAACGCGCGCGCCGGGCGGTCGAAATCAGTTTCACGAAAAGCAAGTCCGGCCAGGACCCGTTTTGCTTTTGGTTCCAGCTCCCATCCGCCGTGCTCATCAAAAACATGAAGCGCATTGTGATATGCCACGTCATCAGCCTCATGCTCATGATCGTTCCGGGCTTCGTACTCCTTGATCACTTTCTGCGCCTGCACAAGCTCCGGCGAAACGGCGCAAGCAAGTTCCAGCACGGTCTCGTCCCCGACGGCAGCAGTTTCCTGCGGAAGAAACCCGATCGCGGCGTTCTTCTCGATCGCGATCGTTCCCTTGTCGGGCGAAGCGTCCCCGAGGAGAAGCGAAAACAAGGTTGATTTGCCCGCACCATTTGGGCCAACCAATCCGATCCGATCGCCGCGATTGACCTGCAGCGAGACGTCGTCAAACAGCGCTCGGCCGGCGAAAGATTTTGAGAGTTGTGAAACAGTCAGCATTTCGGAAAGCGCGCAGTGTCTGCTCGTTCGAAGCCCGGCGCAACTTCCGTCGCGCAATGTTACGTGTTCAGATGCGACCTCATTGTTTCCCCGGTTTTCTGGAAGTCGACGTGGTCATTGCGGTTGCGGCGAATTGGTTTGACAGGTCGGCGCGATTTTTGCAAAACTCGGAGCTCGCTAAGCCGATCTTGAATCAGGTGGAGGGTATTCCTCCCGCTGAGTTCTTCGCCTTGTTTTAGACGCCGGCAATTCAGAACAAATGCAGCGGGGAAAAAAAAGGAAGAACCATGAACCTACTCATTCAGCTCAAAACAACTCCACCACTTCTCATCGCACTGGCGCTTCTCTGCTTCGGGTTTTTACCAGGAGCACAAGCCGTCGTGCCGGCACCGGACGGAGGCTATGGCCCACCCGCCTATGGCACAGGGAACACTGCCGAGGGGGAAGAGGCCCTTCTTAACCTGAGCAGTGGCAATTTCAACACGGCTACCGGTTATCGATCGCTCTTTAGCAACACCACCGGAAACTTCAACACCGCCTTCGGGGCTGGCGCGCTCTTTTCGAACATCGGAACCGAAAATACAGCCACCGGCGCGGGCGCGCTTTTGAACAACACCACTGGCAGTTTCAACACGGCCAACGGTGAGTCAGCTCTTTTTTTCAACACTACTGGCGACCAGAACACGGCCATCGGTTCCAGTGCGCTCGTTCAGAACACAACCGGTAACGAAAACACAGCCTCTGGCTGGCGAGCGCTTTGGAAGAACACCACAGGATTCTGGAACACGGCCCACGGTTCTGCTGCGCTCACTTCCAACACCAGCGGCGCACGCAACACGGCCAGCGGTAAGTCTGCGCTTTATAAAAACACAACTGGCAGCTTGAATACCGCCGCCGGAGACGGCGCGTTGTTTAACAACACTACCGGTCAATCCAACACGGCCATCGGTGAGTCGGCGCTCGGGGACAACACCACCGGCAGGCAGAACATTGCCATCGGGTTTCAAGCGGGTCTCGACGTTAACACAGCCACCAACGTGATCTGTATCGGCTCAAACGTCGCAGGTGCGAACGTGAGCAATACGACTTGGATTGGCAACATCTATGGCAGGGGCACGCGAAACGCCACCGCGGCGCCAGTTGTTGTGTCTGCGGACGGTCAGTTAGGGACGGTCGCGTCCTCCGAGCGGTTCAAGAAGGACATTGCTTCCATGGAGAAAGCCAGCGAATCAATCCTGTCACTTCGCCCGGTGACCTTCCACTATAAGACCGATACGACAGATACAGCGCAATTTGGCTTGATTGCCGAAGAAGTAGCAAAAGTGAATCCTGCACTGGTGTTGCGCGACGAAGAAGGAAAGCCATTCACGGTACGCTACGACGCGGTGAACGCGATGTTACTCAATGAGTTTCTTAAAGAACGCCGCAAAGTCGAGCAGCTAACGAAGGACTTCGAGTCAAAGCTTGCGGAGCAGCAGAAGCAAATTGAAGCGCTTAGTGCAGGCTTACAGAAGGTAAGAACGCAGGTTGGAATGAATTGCCCTGCACCACGGGTGGTCGTTAACGAACAATAATCGCAGCGCAGTCAAACCCTATTGGGGTCAACTGCAGGCAACCGCAAAATACCTCCATCGTGTCGGCACGAAATCGCTTGTCGTCTTTCCCGATGCTGCGCCCCCGATCAAGACATAACCTGGAGCATTCTTTTTGCGTGGTAGTGCCACTTGCAAAGCATCGAATAGGTGTGCGCCCATTGAGCGACGAAAATCGAGCTTATGGTAGAACGGATCCCAACGAGCTAAGGCCGGCGAAAACAACAAGTCCAATAGTTGAGACGTTTGGTCCTTGCTGATCGGTGACGTGAGTTGAGAGTTTACAATCGCAACAAGATCTTGGAACGGTGCCAAGCGATCCGTTAGTCTCACCGCAGGTCCGAATTGAAGTGGCAATGTCGGTCCTGCGACATCAACATCTCGCAGTCGTGCGACGACATCGGAAACGGTACTGTCAATGAAGGCCATTTAACGCGCCCGGTCGCCATATCACCCAATGCCGACAGTGTGGCCGCATCAAACTCAGCTTTGACGAACACCAATGGGCTAACGATTGTTCTACGTTCCGCTAGCAATTCGGCTAGGACGTCGATGAGTACCGACCCGCAATTCTCAAGACCGAGGCAGATTAACGGGGCTATCTTTACTCGATCCGCGAAACTGGTGAACGCGTGACGCCAACTTGCGCGGCGAGTCGCGTAGGTTGGCTCGGAGTACGCGAAATTAAACGTATCGACCGAACCAAGTAGCTTGAAAACAGGAATTGTTTTTTGGGGAAGAACAGTTGGAAACCTAGTGACCTCAGTCACGGTCATCGCTGTAGGCCGCGTCTCTGAAACCCGACGGAGCTCGGCTTCGAACGAAGAATCAAGCGACAAGGAGATTACTGCAGACCACCTTACGGCTGCAACGCGTTTGATATTGGCAAAAACAGTCGCCTTTGAAACTTCAGTGGCGATGAATGCCTTAAGATCGTCCTTTTCGTACCAGCTCGGATCGTCTCTTCGCCATTACGGAAATATCCCAAGCCCTCAGTCCCGCCAAACTTCTCGATGATGTGTGACGCCAGTGCTGGAAATGAAGCCGACGGGCGGCTAATTGCAGGACCGCAAAGCAGCCCGACGTGTCCGCGCAGCAACACGTCAGCATCATGGAGCGTTAAAAGCTGAAGTTCACTCTACAACGCGATTGACATTGAATCTCAGGATTCGCTTACGCAAGCCGCCCATCTTTATTTCGCAACGGCCCTTTGGCAAGGAATTCAGATCCGCATCGGGACTGCAGCCCTACGTCCTTGCGGTCGCGGCTGCTCTTAAGACGACAAATGCGTTGGCTTCAAGTCGCAGTGACTAACCGTCGTTCCGGCCGATATGGAAATAGTTCCGGAGTCTCGGCTTCTCGAAGCTTCCGTTGCACGCTGCGCCAGAAATCCGGGTGAAATAAATGGCGTGCTGTTCGAGCAGCGCGGCACGCGCCAGCCCCGGCAGGCGAAGAAAATTGAGAAATTCTTCGGGAAACACGTCATTCTCGCGCACGGAGAACCACGGCTCAGCCTTACTTCAGCGGCCAACCCAGCTAATCGGCGCGCGGTCGTTTCACGATGAACATTGTGATGGAGTTCGCTTTCCGCTCCGACCCACGCGCCACAACACGAATAAGTGGGCGATTCGGCCTCACGACGTCCCACGCCACGACGCGGTCGGTCAGGACTGGTGCTTTTTCGAGCTGGCCAATCTTGTCGAACGGCATCTCCTTTCCAGGGCGCAGATAACCGGCGATATAGGTGATGCGCTGTTTCTGGTCAGCTTTTACAAAGACCGAGCCGTAGTCGGTCTTCGCCAGTTGCCAGGAGACCGTCTGCTCGTCCTCGGTCCGCCCGGCCGCTTCGCCTGCGCCATCAAGAGGGCGAGCCGAGGGTTGGCCTAACGAATCAAGCTTGCTGTGCGCACTCTGGAGAGTCGAGTCCAGCTCGATCCCAAGGATCGCGGTCTGGACCTTGACTGATTGCGCTGCAGCCAGGCGCTCCTTGAACGGCGCTAACTTGGGACGCTCAGTCGGAGAAGGTGAAGGAGCCAATGCAGATGCATCCCCATTCGGCCACCCGACCGCGAACAGACCTACAACAATGAGAGCCGTCGCCGGCAGCGAACGAAGGATCACAGGTTATTTTTGTTCACTTCACTTTAAACTCGGTCCCTCCGCGGGTGTAATCCTCGAGCGCCAACTCGCTCAACTCGAAGGACCGGCCTCGGAGACCGCACAAGGTTGAACCGGAAACAATCCTCGGACGGCCTGCTGCCGTGAGGATGGCGTTGAGCCGCGTGGTCGAAACGCGAACCGTGATCTTGCGATTTGTTTGGTCGATGGAACCGAAGTCAGCATTTCCGACAATCGTATCGGTGGTGCTGCCACTGAAGTTCCGCACAGTCGTGCCGTATTGATAACTAGGCACCCCATTCGAATCGGTGCTGGCTTCGACGAAGAACTGGTCGCCATCGTCGGAAAGACCTTTCGAGTAGGCGTTGCCACTGATATTGACGATCCCGGTCTCCGGCGCGTTAGCGGCGAAATACATCCGCCACGTGGCTAGTGGCGGGATGACAGCCAGATCCGAGACCTGCATTGTCGCCACAATATTGAAAACGCCGCTTATCTTCGTCGGGACATACTTGATCGAGATAATGTCCACCGCGCTGGGTTCGGGCCCAACCGCGAGAAGGCCACTATCCTGGTCAAAGGCGAAATCGGTCACTTGTTCACCGGCCGGTCCCGGCTGCATCGCCTGCGGCGTAACTCCACCGTCGGGAGGAGGAGTCGCCCCGGGCACGGCAAAGGGTTGCGCAGGCAGAGCCGAGCCTTCCCTGACGCTTGGGAGATTACCACCCTTAATTGAGGGGCCCGAGATCTGCCGCGCGATATAGGTATTCCCGTCGAAGTCATTATGGTCATCGGTATAGCCAATGACTGCCGCGCCTTGCGGATCGAAGTTCACCTGGAAATAGTCGATTAGATTCCGGTTCGGCGATTCACCAGTGAGCGACAGACCCTTGAGTGAAATATTACTGGCATGAATCGAATGATCGCTCGCCTGGGCGACGCGGAAGGTGGGGGCAGGCGCATCCGCATTGAAGCTCTGGGCGAAATAGACGCGCCACCGCGCGTCGTCGTTATTGCCCTGATTATCGGTGGCATACCAGGCTATTCCAACAGAGCCAGGAGTCGGTCCGGTGGCGATCCATGGCATGAGGTTGATTCTTGTGGTCAAGTCTGCCGGATTATTAACTTTCACCGGGGCATTCCACGTGGCGCCGCGGTCACTTGAACTGATGAGGAAGATATCATTACCGTCGGAATAACAGAGATAGACGGGATTGGGCGTGACGCCCGTGTTAGCCACTCTCATGGCGACGAAAATATTCGCCGGATCAACCGTCGTTGGAATCGGTCGATAGAGAGTATAAGTCAGCGGCGGAAGTCCGGCGGCCGGCGGTACACCGACCGCTAACTGGCCATCATTACCACTGATATAGACTGTGCCGTCGCGCTGATCGACATCGAGCGCGCCCGTTTGCGACATGGTGCCAACCACAGTCGCAGGCCCGTAGGTAAGACCGCCATCGATTGACTGCTGAACAAAAACAATGCCGGCCCCAAAATTGCGATATTCAAGAAAGACCGTGTTCGGGCCGTAGGTCCCCATCCATTGGCGGTCGTTAACCGGCACTCCTCCGGCGAAGTTGCCGACAGGATTAAATTCAAATGTCGCTCCGTGATCTAGCGACCGCCCGACGGTCACGTTCGCCGCCGTGAGACTGGAATAAGCCAGCACTGGTTCGCCCGTCGCGCCAACCCCGGTGAAGGCGCCAAAGCCTACGGCAAGATCAATATCGCCACCACCGAGCGCACCGGCAGACAATTCATCCTGCCCCGCGGCTGAGAAGGGCGAATCCGGTTGGCCGCGATAGACGGGCACCCGCATTTTGGGATCAAAGGTTGTATTGCGAGCGCCGTTGATGGTCGGACGCAGATCAAAATACCACAGGTCAACCCCAGCCGGCACGCCGCGGATACCACAAACGTAGTAATTGCCTAACGAATCAACACGGCTGCTCGGTTCCCCATCGCGGGTCGCAGTCTGCGCTTTCACCGTCGAGTTCGGGGCGAAAGTCATCCCGCCGCTACGGTAATTCGCTGTTCTCTGAACCTGGGCCGTTTCCACCGTGATCGTGCCGTGAGGTTGATCGACCCCCGGAGTATTTGCGAAGTAGACCGCGATGACATTGAAATCTCCCGTCCCGTCGCTGTTCGGATCGATGACGGTGCTTTCACGTGTGCTAGGGGCACCGCTTCCGGAACTGCTCACCAGATCGCCATCCGAGCCATCCGCATTGCGTTTATGGATGTAAAGATCATAATCGTTACTGCCGGAGGTCCACTCAATTTTGACCGCAATGGTCTTGCCGGTGTAATTACCGGCGGTCACGTGGAGGATAAAGGTATCGCGATTGATGCCTTCAATCGCCGTTGTTTCATCGGTGCCTCCCGTGCCGATGGCGGTGCCATCCCATTCGAGAGGCGTGACCGTGCTCGGATCGACTGTGCCCGCAGGAGGATTGGCTGCATGCGTGACCGCGACGCTGAAGAGTGAGACCGCGCAGGTGGCCCCAAAAATGCCAAACGAATTAAAAGAAAGAGCGAGTGCTTTCATGAGATTGATGTGTGGAGTTAGAAGTGGGGTTTGATGTTTAAACCGTTTCGTATTGGGAGGCCGGACTAGCCGTATGCGGTGTTATTTCTAGTTTGTGCTGAATCCTTCAAGTGTTACATCGTTAGGCCTGTCACTGCTTCGAAATCGCGGGCTTGCCGCGAAGAACATACTTCTGGACCTTGCCCGTTGGCTATTTTCGGCAGCTTGGCCTGTCGGCGACGTTGAATCGCAAAAGTTGTTTGGAAATGACCGGCTGCTTTTAAGACGATGAAGTCCGTTAGCTTCAATTCGCGGCGACAACCGTCGCTCCAGCTGATATGGAAATACTTCCGGAGTCTCGCCTTCTCGAAGCCTCCGTTGCACGCTGCACCAGAAAATCCGGATGAAATAAATCCGCGTGCTGTTCGAATAGCGCGGTGCGCGCCGGTCCGGGCAGGTGGAGAAAATTTAGAAATTCTTCGGGAAACACATCATTCTCGCGCACAGAGAACCATGGCTCGGCCGATATCTCTTCCTCGTACGTCCTGGCCTGCGGCAGATTGCGAAAATTGCAATCGGTTAGAAAACAAAGCTCGTCGTAATCGTAGAAGACGACCCGGCCTCGCCGGGTGACACCGAAGTTGCTGAATTTCTCGAACGTAAGCCGCTTACGATGCACCCATGTGCACGGCCTTTGCAGCATGTCGGCTGCTCTTAAGCCGGTACAAATTCGTTCGGGTCAAGCAGCCGATGGACTGCGGCGCGGCGAAGTCCGAATGCGAGGCGGCGTTCAATCCAATTCTGACTAAAAAGCGATAACTGCCCTCGCAGCCAAAAAGTCGAACTAGCTAGGGATGTTGGTAAAATCGAACTGAATTTGTTGCCCAGACATTTGTGAGGATACTACCAGATTAAATGTTTCCCCGTAAAAAGGATTTGGACCTATTTTTGTTGCAGCCACAACGATACACTCAGTTACCATTGAGTTAATTATGCTATCAAGCTCTAAATCAATCAGAGTTGTTGGTGTAAACCACGATACGATCAATCCATTATCGACTGAAATATAGTTTGATATGTCTGTGTAAAATCTTTGATCATTTTTGAAGCATAAAAAAGATGCCGAACAACGACCAACACTGTTCTGATTATCTGGCATATAAATATTTGCGATTCCTGCGAAATATTTTGAATCTGTCGTGCTATTATGAATGTGATGGCCTTGGATTGGCTTCGCAGGAATTTCAATAAGACTATTTATAAAGTCAGTTACGTTTAAGAAATATGTCATTGGCTCCCCGTTGGGGCTGGCGGGCAGAGCCTGGGCCCTCGCCTGCGTCGTCACCAGCGCGACCATCGGCACGACCGCGAGCGCAACGCCCGCCGTGGCAAAGGTCGTCAACATCTGTCGGCGCGTGAGCTTGGAGGACAGTGGGCGTGGGCGCGCCACCTCGTCCTCCAGCAAGTTGGCCTTGCCTAGTTCATCCAGCGCCAGGCAGGTTAACTGTTCTGCCTGGGCGCGCGACACATTTAAGTTCTGCCGCAGTAGCTCCATCAACTGCTCGGGCGTGGTCTGGCCGTCACAATGCTGCCATACCAGGGCCGACGTCGTGTTCAAGGCATACGCTTGCTGCTGCTGATGGTCGAATAGGTGCAGCCCATCGCCTCCGGCTGCCGTGGTTACCGTCGTTCTTTTACGTGGGTTTTCCATATAACTCTCCTTTGTTCGTCAGTGAGAATAGCGGATATAAACTGGGATTTCCTATGAGAGCAAGATCTTGCAGGCGCAACTGACGGAAAACTGGAAAATTCCTGCGCCCGGTCGCGATGCTTTAAGACGACAAATATGTTGGCTTCAATTCGCGATGACTAACCGTCGCTCCGGACGATATGGAAATACTTCAGGAGTCTCGCCCTTTATAAGCTTCCGTTGCACGCTGCGATCGTCGTCGCCATGGACAGACAAAACGGGGCAGCGCCAGTTTGCGATGCTGCCAGGTGCTGAATTTATCGAACGTAAGCGGCTTATGATGCATACGTGTGCATGTGCCTTTCGTAGCCTCGGTGATCTTAAGCCGGTACGAATTCGATTTTTACCTTGCATCCGAGCGATCTCGCGGCGCGGTTTAATGTAGCAAGTGTCACCGATGTGTTCTTCGGATCAAGCAGCCGATGGACTGCGGCGCGCGACGTTCGCATACGTGCAGCCATTACGCTCTTATTCATGCGCTTTTCTTTCATCATGTCATTCACCTTCAGCGCGAGAGATCGTTTAAACGCTGCGGCTTGAACATTCTCAAGTATTCCCTCTGTCTTGAGGAAATCCTCAAAGCTGCTGCCGCGATGTTTGTTCCTTTTTTTAACTGTTTTTGAGGTAGGCATTTTTGCGTCGCAGAGCCAAAGCTCTGTCTTCGTTTTGAGTCTTCCTGGTTTTCTTAATGAAGCTGTGCAGAAGTATGATTTCTCCTTCGTGCACAAAAACTAAAGTGCGCGCGATTCGATTTGCCTGTCTGCTCCGAATTTGCCAGATGCCTGATCCAAGACTATCGACGAGCGGCATGCCGAGCGGCCATCGAAATTGCACAG
>JAICUQ010000166.1 GCA_025935755.1 Chthoniobacterales bacterium
CGGTGAACGAGCCCGCACACAGCGACGATATTGATCTCGTTAGACGTCATCTCGATTGCGCTGTTGTTAATTTCGTCCACCTCTTGCGAGAACGGGAGCGTCTCGATCCGTTTGATACGGTGCGAGGAGTATTCACCGAAGGCGGCGAACTTTATCCGGGCGCGAAGATCATGGCGAAAACACATGTGCAGGTGTGCGTCCGCGATCCAAAGAAAAGCATCAAAGGTTATTTTCGGCCGCTGAAGAGCTCCGGCTGATCCCCTGCTCACTCCATATGCGAGTGAGCGCCTTTGCCATTTGTGCGTGGATGTTGATTTCGGTCAGAGGTTCTTCCCTGGCACGCCTCTGCGGCTGACACAGCCGCCACTACACCGCTTCGCGAAACCCCACCTCGGCGATCAGTTACCCGCCGCGGCAGCAGCCTTGGCAAGAGCGCGCTCATTGCAGGCAGCACGCAAAGCTTTCATCTCGGCGCCCAGCTCAACCATTTGACTGGCAACCCCTTTGTACTTCTTGGTGATTCCTGTGACTGTCCGTATGACCGCGCCCCGGTGGACAAGGCCCTGAAGCTTTTCGTAAGCACGCAAGCGCAGCAGCTCTTCGCCACCATTGGCTGCGTTGCGCTCCCGCAGCTTGAGCAAAACAATGTCGAATAACGGCTTGAATTCGAAAGAGTCCTTCGACGAAAGCACAGCGACCAGCTCTTCAGTAAGGTTGTCAGGAGCGCGACGTGTGAAAGAGATGGCAGATCGTTTAGACATTTAAGAGTATCGCACCCTTCGGGGAAATAGCGACCGAGCAGGAGACTTACTCACAGGCACGCCCTTTGCGGCTGACACTCCGATCGCGGCTTTGCCTTCTATGTCGCTTTCCCAAAACGCTCCATTGAAACTCGTTCCCTTCCCAGTTCGCTCGCCGCTACCGTCGCAGCTTTACCTTGATCACTCGCACTGCCCGTGCTCGCGCCAGCCACCCTAGCTGCGTTGCCGTCTACCCGCGCGATTGAAACTCGTTTGATTTGTCCATCTATCTCGCTCGCGTCCCCGCGGCTACATTCGCGAGCAGGCAGCCGCGACTACAGCGCTGCGCGGAGCTCATGCATCATAAGCCGCTTATGATGCGACCGAAATCATCCTTTGCAGACGCTATCGCAGGCGCGGAAAACGGATCCCAAGTTTGAGGCAAGCCCACAGGACAACGATTGCACCGAGCGTTGAGAGGAGCAGGCCGGCGGGGTGAAACCGTTCGCTGCTCGGCGGCACGAACAGATGTGTTACGGCTCCGCCGAGAATGCCGCCAATGATTCCGAGCACGATGGTCCAGATGAGAAGCATGTGCACGTGCATCACTGATTTTGCGATGACGCCGGCGATCAGGCCGACCAGGATGTACCAGACGAGGTGAAACATGGGTGCTTTATACACCATTCGGCATGGCGAGCGCGAGTGCGCTTCTGCAAATTCCTCCGATCGAGGTATTGAATCGCTCTGCCATTCCTGCGTTCTCGCCCTCCTTATTTTTCGGATTGATGTCTGACACCGTGCCCGCAGTGCTTCGCGACAGCGATGCAGGCGTGGCAGCCGCCTCTACATGTTCGCGACTGGCAAAGGGGAAGAGGATGAAACAAGTTGCCTGGTGATTCAGGGATTATCGGTCGGCCTGGTTATTGAAACTCGCTCATTACCCAATTTGCTCGTCGCTACCCTCGCGACTTTACCTTCTATGTCACTGATCCCATCAGCTCCATTCCCTCTCGATTGCAAGCAGGGCACACTGCAAACATCTTCCGAGAATGACTTCAGGGTTTGCGGCCGGGTTGATTATTCCTGATCTGTGGCAGCAGGAAGCGATCCGCGCGTTGCAACAGGGAAAAGATGTGGTGGTCCAGGCGCCGACCGGTTCCGGTAAGACTTACATCTTTGAGCTGTTTTATCCGGACCTGAAACAACAGGCAGTTTTCACGGTTCCGACTCGGGCGCTGGCTAACGATAAGTTGGCAGAATGGCGCGCCCGCGGGTGGGATGTGGGCATTTCAACCGGCGACGTCGCGCTCAACCTCGATGCACGCGTGGTTGTTGCGACGCTCGAGACGCAACGGGGACGGCTTTTACGCGGAGAAGGTCCGGGGTTGCTGGTGATCGACGAATTTCAAATGCTCGGGGATCCCATGCGCGGCGTGCATTACGAGCTGGCCGTCGCGCTCGCTCCGCGGCACACCCAGTTATTGTTTCTCAGCGGCAGCGTGGCCAACCCGCAGGATGTTGTCGCGTGGTTACATCGCATCGGGCGCAACGCCGTGTTGATCGAACATCGAGAGCGACCAGTCCCTCTCGAAGAGGCGGATCTCCATGGATTGCCGGATTCGCAATTTGTGAAGTCGAACAATTTCTGGGCGCGAATGGTCGGACGCGCGATTCGAGCGGGACTTTCTCCCGTGTTGATTTTTGCTCCGCGTCGCGCTGCGGCGGAACAGATTGCGAAGGCCATCGCCTCGGCTGTGCCGGTACGCGAGCCGTTACGACTGACGCCGGCACAGGAAACGGCTGCCGGAAAAGAATTAACGAAACTGTTACGCAATCGCGTGGCTTATCATCACAGCGGCTTGAGCTATGCAGCGCGGGCGGGTGTGGTGGAAGCATTGGCGAAATCCGGCCAGCTCAACGTGGTCGTAGCCACCATGGGTCTTGCCGCCGGTATTAATTTTTCGATGCGCTCCGTGATCGTCACTGACCGGCGTTTTTTCGCTGCGAATTTTGAGCAACAGGTCCAAGCGGATGAGCTTCTCCAAATGTTCGGACGCGCCGGCCGGCGCGGGTTGGATGAAGTGGGTTACGCGCTCTACACCAACGATCTCCCCCGGTTGAGCGATGCACGGCCGCGTCAGCTCAAACGTGCGGCCCAGGTCGATTGGCCAAGCCTGATCAGTGTGATGCACGCAGCTGCCGATCGCGGAGAGAACGCAGAGATGGGAGGGCAGAATTCAGACGTCGGAACTCAGATGCCACATGTCAGCCGCAGGAACTCGGAGACGAGAGGTCGAAGATCAGAAATCCCGTTTGCAGCGGCGTTGCAGGTAACGCGTTCTCTGTTCAGCGTGCAGCAGGTGCCGCTCGGTGTGGAGCACTCGCTGGAGACCGGTCCGCGCCCGTGTGGTTTGTGGGTAACGGATGAGCGAGCCAGATTCGTTAGGCGCGGTGTCACAGAAATGTTGAATTCGCGCGGCGAATGGGAACCACGGCCGCCGGCACAGAGTGCGACCCTCGGCGTGGCCCTGGTCCGCGACCAGGATCAATGGCGGCCCGCGTTGACGCTGCCGCGGATGCTCGAAGGAATTGGCACTGGTAATCTTTGCCGGCTCCGGGATCCGAATCGTTATGGACGAGAACTGCCAGTCGCGGCGGTGCTCGCTTCCGGGCAGGTGGCATTGGCGAAGTGGGTTAAGAAAGCGATGCGCGACCAGGGAGAAAACGCCGAACGCCCAACCTCCAACGCTCAACGCCAAATCAAAGATTCAAGCAGAAAAAACGTCCAACTCCGAAAGGATTCGCGAGCAGGCAGCCCAATGAGACTCGGGGTGCTCAACCGTGAGGAATTCGAGCGTGAAGTGCAGCCGCTGCTGCCAGAATTGGTTAAGCCGGGCACAATCGCGGACTGGGTGATGCGGGGAACTCTGATCTCGGTCCGGATCGATTACGCCAATGTGCCGGTCCAGGCGCACATTGATTCGTTAGGCAAAGCAGTGGTGAACCCGCCGGAGCGGGAAAATCTCCCGTGGGTTTGTCGCACCTGCGATCAACTCGAGCACGACAAAAGTGTGCCGATCGTGAATTCACCGGCTTACGCCTGGCGTTATCTCGGTTTGGTAGAACCCGATGGCACCCCGACCACGCGCGGAATTATCTTCTCTTTTTTCCATGGAGGCGAAGGACTCGCCATCGCGGCCGCGTTGGAAGGTGAAACGTATCCGATCAGCGATCTGGTGTTTGATCTGGCAAATGTCCGGGCTGGGCCGCGTTTTTCCGGAGAAGACGCGCCGATGGGTGGACGGCTCGGAATTTTGTGTCAGCGAGTGTATAACCGGGCGGATTACCCGGGGTATTTAACCATGGGCGTGCCGATGCAGTACGGCGCAGGCGCGTCGGAAGTGGTGCGTGAATTGGTGGCTGATCCGCGATCGAAACATAAACTCATCGGCGACCTGCTTCGTCACGGCGATATCGAACGCGCGCTGGTGGAATGGCGAAGTCTGTTACATCGCATTGTCATTGCGCCGCCTTATCCGCTGCCGCGCTGGAATGAATTGAAGAAAGCGGCGGGCGAGCTCATAAAAAAAACTGTGTCGCCGACTGTCGTCGATTTGGCAGGGCTGCTTCCGGTTCAGCAACGAAGGGTTTTCTGACGAATAGCCTTCTGTGTAGAAGCGGAGCGCGTGCCGGATTGGATTTGCGCAGTCGCATACATACATCATAGCGTTGCGTGTGCGCGGAGTTCGCCTGGTTTGCTTGATCGTGCTGATCATTACTGGCGCGCTTTTGTTTGTACTCGATCTCGGCGGCTGCACCAGACAGCGTCCAACGGGTGGTCTGGCAAAATTGAAGCCGTGCCGCGTACCAGGAGTCGATGAGGAATTGCTTTGCGGGAAACTGACGGTGTTTGAAAACCGGGAAACGCGGACTGGTCGAACAATCGATTTGAATATTGTCGTGCTGCCCGCACTCGATCAAAAAACGAAAGCGGAACCATTGTTCGATCTGGCGGGTGGACCGGGTGCAGCATCAACAGACGGTGCAGATTTCTATGCCGGACCGGGCAAAGAAATTCGTCGCCGGCACGATGTGGTGCTGGTCGATCAGCGCGGTACCGGGCAATCGAATCGGCTTTCCATTCCGCAGGAGAAAACGCCCCGGCATTACCTGAGCGAGATGTATCCAGTCGAATACGTCAGGGAAATGCGTCACGCACTGAACCAACATGCCGACCTGACGAAATACACAACCTCCATCGCGATGGATGACCTGGACGATGTGCGCGCATGGCTCGGTTACGACAAGATCAATCTTTTCGGTTTATCGTATGGGACACAGGCGGCGCTGGTTTACATGCGGCGTCATCCAGACCACATACGCAGCGCGATTTTGATGGGCGTTGCGCCGACGGACTTGAAAATGCCGCTGCACCATTCCGAGTCGGCAGCACGCGCAATGCATCTGTTGTTAGGCGAATGCGAACAGGATACTGCCTGTCACGCTGCTTTCCCGCAAATTCGCGATGATTGGAAGAACGTGCTGGCGCAGTTGGAGAAACAGCCGGCGCGTGTGGAATATTCTCCGGCCGCCAACGCGACGCCCACGACGGTCGAGATTCAGCGTGACGTGTTTGCGGAGAAGATCAGGACATGGATGTATGGCCGCGACACCGCTGCGCGGATCCCGTTGATCGTTCATGATGCGGCAAAAGGCGATTTCGCGCCGTTCCTGCGCGAAGCGATTCGGCCGTCCATTCCTGATTTCGTCGCGGACGGTATGTATCTATCGGTCACGTGCGCGGAAGACGTCCCGTTCATTAACCAGGATGAAGCCGCGACGTTGAATGCAAATAATCCGTTCGGGAACTACCGCGTGTTTCAACAAACGCGTGCCTGCGGCATGTGGCCGCGCGGCGATATCCCAGCTGATTATCTCGAACCGGTTCGCTCAAACGCGCCGGTGCTGATTTTTTCCGGCAACATGGATCCGGTCACCCCGCCAGCGTACGGTGAAGAAGTGGCCGGATATTTGCCGAACGGCAGACACGTCATCATTCCTGAAGCTGGTCATGGCCCTTTCGGGCTGAGCAATCCAGAGTGTATCGACCGGATCGCCATTGAATTTTTAGACAAAGGCGATGCGAAAAATCTTGATGTGAGCTGCGTGGAGCGAATGGCGCGGCCGCCGTTCGCAACGAAGTAAGTAACGTCTGCAGATTGCCCAGATTTACAAACATTCCTGGCAGGGCGAGTCCCATTGCGTCGGCTGATTGCCTGAAGGGCAATTTCCATCATAGCCGAGGGCAAAGCCTTCGGATGCGAACCGGGAACAGATTTCGCCCTGTAAGGGCGACCCGCGGATTGCGGAACACGCAAATAGTCACGGCGCCAACGAACTGGTCGCCTGCCTTTTCTGCCAGTAAAAACGACCGATCAGTGCACAACTGTCGAACTTGTACAGCAGAAGGGAAATCAGTTATGCAAAAAGATTCGAAAACGGACGAGACTAATCGCGGCCAGTGGGTATTCCCGGAAAACGAAGCTGCTTACTGGCGGGAACAACATTCGAAACAGCCGTACGCGAAGAATTCTTCCTACGATCAATACGAGCACGCGTATCGAACCGGCTACACTTCATTTCAGAAGTATCCCGGAAAGGAGTTCGACGAAGTCGAAGAATCGGTGGCAAATGATTATGAGGTTGGCAAACCGGATTCGGCTTTGCCGTGGGACATGGTGCGTCCGGCGGTAAGCTCGGTATGGGATAGAATGTCGGGCGTTGTTGGTCCGCGGGATTTCGATCGCGGTATTCGCGATTCGATTTGAGTAGACGCGGAATACGTCCAGGAATTCCGACCAGGTAGGGCGCGCAGTCCGTGCGGGCCCTACCTGGATAGCGGTTAGGAGAACCGAAGCTACAGGCAAACACGATAGTTTCTTGTAATTACACCGGAGTTCGTTAGGAATACACCGTTATGGCCCGCAAATGTTCGTCGCCCGGCTGCGCATTCACACTGCCAGATAAGTATCCGTTAGAGAAATGTCCGTGGCACCTGGCGCCGGGAAAGGGGCCGGTGAAAATTGCGGCTGCGATCACCATCGCTGCTGCCGGGTTCGGCGGGGGAATCGCCTACAAGAAATTCAGGGCCTATCTGCGCGACAGGAACAAACAAGCCCGGAAGAAGTCTGCAGCGACACAACCGGCCAAGACCGCTGCGAGTAAGCGAAGTGCTTCGAAGTCGCAGACGCGGTCACGCGCACGAAAGAAAACCGCGACGAAGTCCAGGAAAACAGCCAGGTCGGAGTCAGCGACCTAACAAGTGGCCCGCTGAGTTTGCGGGTTTGCAAAGCCTGGCCATTGCTTTCCTCGATTCACATTTTAGAACCGAACAGTTGATTCATTTTAATCGGCGCCTGACAGAGAGGCCCTGCAAAAATTGGTACTTCACGCGGAATGACCTAACAAGTCAGCGCCGGTCATTTCGTGAACGGCGGTTGCTGATATGTTGGCGTCTGACACCTGCCCGCAGTTC
>JAICUQ010000189.1 GCA_025935755.1 Chthoniobacterales bacterium
AACCCTGTGGACGCAATTTTGCCGCCGCCACAAGAAGAGCTTGAGGCTGATTACAAACGGGAACTCCGAAACCATTTCGGCGTCGTGTTCAACCGCCTCTATACGCTGACCAACCTTCCGATCGGCCGGTTCGCCGCTCAACTGCGCCGATGCAACCGGCTCGATGAATACATGCAACTTCTGATCGACGCATTTAATCCAGCGACAATCCAAGGTCTCATGTGCCGCAACACAATTAGCGTCGGCTGGCGCGGTGAGATGTATGACTGCGACTTCAATCAACAACTCGGGATGCAATGGAACAACGGATGTCCGACCTTCTTGTGGGACATCGACCCCGAGTCACTCGAGGGTCGCGACATCATGACTGGCGATCATTGTTTTGGCTGCACAGCTGGAGCGGGTTCGAGCTGCGGCGGCGCCATCCTGTAACTCAGGCATCCAGCCTGACTGTCGGGCATGCTCCCCAGCCTGCCTGGAGTGAGCGGAACAGAATTTTTCGCTCGACGAAACAGGCTGCGATTCTGTGCTGGCGAAGTTGCTACAGCTACTCGAGCGGAAATTCGATTCGTTCTTCTTCCTCGCGAGGTACGAGTTTGTTTCGCTCAATGAGCCGGGCGCAGGTGTTCCACCGCAGAATCGCATCGTCGTGGCCTGCCGGGCTCAACGGCTCAGCTTTTTCGTAACACTCCATCGCTTCGCGCAAAAGATCGTAGGCTTGAAAACGGGAGCCGGGCGTGTGCTGTCGCAGTTTCGTTTTCGCCCTTCGTTCCGCGATGATGCCGGAATAATACGCCCGTTCGTATTCGGATTTCAAACGGCCCAGCAATTCTTTCGTTTGAGTCTCGCTGACGCCATATGTCTTGTCGAAGCGATCGGTGAATGCCAGCAAAAGAGTAATAATAGCTACTTGGTTCTCTGCGTCGACAGCAAGGATGTCCAGGCAAATGCTCTCCGCTTCAGCGGGTTCGTTAAGCAACCGGTACCGCTCTGCCTTTTCCAGCGCAGCGGGAATGGCATCTTTGTGGAGTCGTTTCAGTTCGGGCATGGCTTCGCCCCGTTGTTCGTTACATCGTTAAATCGTTACATCGGCAAAGACAATTCCGCGATCTCCAGTTCACCGATTTTCAATCCTCGATTCACGATTCACGTTTCACGTTGTCAGAGTCACTCTTCTTCTTCAACCGCCGCCAGAACCAGCCAAACGGGTCAAAAAATTTATCCACCACGCGTTCCTTCAACGGAATGATTCCGTTGTCGGTGATGTGAATGCTTTCAGGACAAACTTTCGTGCAACATTTGGTGATATTGCAGTAACCAATCCCGTAGGCATTCCGCAGTTCCTCGATGCGATCCTCAGTATCGAGCGGATGCATCTCCAGAGCGGCGACATGAATTAAGAAGCGGGGCCCAATGAATTTTTCGTGCATCTGGTGATCCCGCAGAACATGGCAGACATCCTGGCAAAGGAAACATTCGATACATTTGCGGAATTCCTGTACGCGATCGATGTCCTCCTGTTGCATGCGCCAGGTACCGTCGGGCGCATCCGGTCGTCGAGGTTTGAATTCCTTGATCCTTTTCTTCACTCGATAATTCCAGGAGACGTTTGTCAGCAAGTCTTTGATCAACGGGAACGCCTTCATCGGCTGCACGGTAACGGGCTTTTCGAGAGGCAGATCACTCAGCCGGGTCATGCACATTAACTTCGGCATGCCGTTGATTTCCGCGGAGCACGACCCGCACTTGCCGGCTTTGCAGTTCCAGCGGTAAGCCAGATCGTTGGCTTGAGTCGCCTGAATGTGATTGACCGCGTCCAGCACAACCATTCCTTCAGAAATCCCGGTGGTGTAATCGCGAAACTCGCCGCCGGCTGCATTGCCGCGCCAGATTTTGAAAACAGCCGTTTTCATTCGTTGAAGTGCTGAAGCGATGAAGGGTTAAAGCGGCCTGAAAAAAGATCCTCGAGCTCGTCATCGTCGAGAGGGTTATCTTCGGAGCCCTCCCGTACGCGCGGGGAATGCTCGGAGGCACGCTTTCGCAAAAAGCGAACGTATCCGTTTATCAGCTTATGGACGCGCCAATCTTCCTGCTTCACCGAAACGATCTCGTCAATTGGCAAGTAGGCCTCATCTTCGCAAACATTTAGGTCGTCCAACAACTCATCGAGCGAGCCCCGAGATTGAAGCATGAATTTGATTTGCTCGAGGAAATGGAAGCGACCATGGCCTTCTGCGATGTTATTCGTTAACGAAACGGCCGCGCGCCGAACCTGGTTTGTTAACGCAAACTTCTCCTCATTTGGCAGCTGCCTCGCCAGTCGATACATGGCTTTCCGAAATTCGCGGGCGACTTGATAAACCTCCAGATCTTCGAACGTCTGGTAATGCTTGGCTTCGCTTTCTGGCCGCTCCATCGCTTCAACCCTTCATCGTTTTAACGATTCTCTTCAATCACTTCCTTCAAATACTCCGGCATTTCCGGCAGCGGTTCCAACTGCACTTGCATGGTCCCGTTTTCGCCCTTGCGGATCACAGTATTTACCTTCGCGAGACGCTCGTCTTTTTCAGGATAGTCTTCGCGAAATTGTGCGCCCCGACTTTCTTTTCGCTCCAGCGCCGCGCGCGTGATCGCCTCCGAAACTGTGAGCAGATTTTTTAAATCGAGCGCGGTGTGCCATCCCGGATTGAAATCACGATTGCCTGTAACACCGACATGCGCGCACCGTTCCCAAAAGGTTTTCAAGTGATCGAGCGCCGAGCACATTTCGCTCTCGTCCCGCACAATGCCGACGTTGTGCTGCATCACTTCCTGCAAATCGCGTTGAACCGAATAGGGATTTTCGCCCTGACTATTCTCGAACGGCTTCAGAGCTTCGCGGGCACGCCTGTCGACCATTTCGTTATCGATCTTTCCGTGTGAATTCTCCTTGGCAAATTTCGCTGCGAATTCTCCCGCCCGTTTTCCGAAGACTATAAGGTCCGAAAGCGAATTGCCGCCGAGCCGGTTTGCACCGTTGATTCCAGCGGCGCATTCACCTGCGGCGAATAAGCCCGGCACATCGGACATCTGGGTATCGGCGTCCACGTGGACGCCTCCCATGATGTAATGCGTAGTAGGGCCGACTTCCATCGGTTCGCTGGTAATGTCAATGTCGCCTAACGTTTTGAACTGGTGATGCATGCTCGGGAGCTTACGCTTGATATGTTCTTCAGCGTTCGAGAGCTTTTTCTTAATCCACGAGATATCGAGATATACGCCGCCGTGAGGTGTCCCCCGCCCTTCCTTAATCTCGCGGACGATGCAGCGCGCAACGTGATCACGAGTCAATAACTCTGGCGGGCGGCGGGCGTTCTTGTCGCCCTGGGTATAACGCCAGCCTTCTTCCTCGTTGTCGGCGGTCTGAGCTTTGTAATTGTCGGGGATAAAGTCGAACATGAAACGTTTGCCGTCAGCATTTGTCAGAATGCCGCCTTCGCCGCGGACGCCTTCGGTCACAAGCATTCCTGCCACACTGGGGGGCCAAACCATGCCGGTAGGGTGGAACTGCACATACTCCATGTCGATCAACGCCGCGCCTGCATGGTACGCAAGCGAGTGTCCATCACCGGTGCAATCCCAACTGTTACTCGTGATTTTATAAGCTTTTCCGATTCCGCCTGTCGCCAGCACAACTGCTTTTGCCTGAAAAATTTTGAAGTGGCCACGCTCGCGATCGTAACCCAATGCTCCAACGACTCGCGGACCATTTTTCAATAAATCGGTAATACAGATCTCCATGTGTACGTCGATCCCCTGATGGATCCCGTGGTCTTGCAAGGTCCGGATCATTTCGAGACCGGTTCGATCGCCTACGTGAGCAAGGCGCGGATATTTGTGGCCGCCAAAGTTTCTTTGAAGAATACGCCCGTCGACCGTGCGATCGAAGACTGCGCCCCAGGCCTCGAGCTCACGCACACGAGCTGGTGCTTCCTTCGCGTGCAACTCGGCCATTCGCCAATTGTTCACATATTGGCCGCCGCGCATTGTATCCGCGAAATGGACCTTCCAGTTGTCGCGATCATCGACATTGGCCAGCGCAGCCGCGATCCCGCCTTCGGCCATGACGGTGTGCGCCTTGCCAAGAAGACATTTGCACACCATGCCCACGGATACGCCAGCCCCGGACGCCTCGATCGCCGCACGCAATCCAGCGCCGCCGGAACCGATGATTAAGACATCGTATTGAAAAATGTTGTACTCGGGCATGGGAGTCGTTGAAGCGTTAAAGCGTTGAAGGGTTCAAGGGTTGAAGCGTTCGTACGAGCGCAGTCTGGTCCGCTTCAACGCATCTCGGTCCATCGTTTAAACGATTCTGAAATCGTGCCAGATTCCCATGGCGCACATGCGCACATAGAGATCGGTAAAACCAACCCAGAGGAGACTCAGCCATGCCCACAGCATGTGACGTCGATTCAAACAACTGACGCAGGCATAAGCGTGATAACAGGCTGGAGATTTTCCAAGTTGATCGCGGAAACCGCCGACCAAATGCCGCAGGGAGTGGCACCCAAATGTGTAGCCGCTGAGCAAATACACGTTGATCGCGAGTACGATAGTGCCAACGCCGATGCCGAAAGAACTTCTGCCTGTCACCGGGTCAACGAACCAGAGCGCCTTCCAGACGTCATACGCCAGGATCAAAATAAACAGGAGCGCCAGGTACATGAAATAGCGATGCACGTTTTGCATGATGAGCGGAAACGAACGTTCGCCCCAATAACTCTTGCGGGGTTCGCCCACTGTGCAGGCCGGCGGATCGGCCCAGAACGCTTTGTAGTACGCGCCGCGATAATAATAACAAGTCAACCTGAAGCCACCGGGCGCCCAAAGGATTAGAAGCGCCGGGGAAAACAAAAGCCACTGTGGCCACCAAAGCGGTTTCGGCCCAAACCAGCTATGGGGCGAATGCCCAAATAGTTCCGGCGAATAGAACGGCGAAATATAATTGCCAAAGAAATAATTTTTTCCCTGAAAGGCTGCCCACGTGGAGTAAACGATGAAGGTCGATAATCCGACAAAAACGAGCAGCGGCTGTGTCCACCAAACGTCCGAGCGCATCGTCGCGCCAAATGAACGGCGTGCCAGAGCGCTTGATGTAGATGCCGATCCGTTCATGAAGGCCGTGTCATCCTGATCGAAGCCAAGTGGAGTCGAAGGATCCCGCAGAGTTTACGCCAATGTTCGCAGCGGGATGGAAAGCCTCGCCGCGCCAGTTGTGCCGGCTGCGTCGCATCCCTCGAGTTCGTTCGGGATGACAGTGGATGTTTTCATTCTTTTTCATTCGCCGTCCGGCCCCTCAACTGGAAGCTTCGCCTTTTTCCATGCTTCCCAACTGCCGGGGACATTCCACAGTTCGTTGAAGCCGTGCTGTTTCAAAATACTCGTGGCGATGCTGGCGCGGTAGCCGCTGCCGCAATAAACCGCCGTCGGTTTGTTGCGATCAAGCTCTCCCAAACGTGTGCCAAGTTCTGGCACGAAAATATGGTGGGCGCCGGGAACACGCCCCTTCTTCCATTCGCCGGGCGAACGCACATCGAGAACCTGCAATGAAGACTTGCGTTCATTCAGCTCGTGCACGCTCATTTGCCCAATCCGTTCAAGCGGAAAACCCGCCGCCTGCCATGCTTTCATGCCGCCCATCAAATAGCCCGTGAATTTTGTGTAT
>JAICUQ010000055.1 GCA_025935755.1 Chthoniobacterales bacterium
GTAAACGGATGGCGACGGCGGACGCGCTGCGACGCGCAAAATTAAATCCGCTGGAACTCGAAGCGAAAGAAGGGCTCGCTTTGCTCAATGGCACCCAAGCCATGCACGCCGTAGGCGGGCTGGCGCTTTTACGTGCTCAACGCCTGGCACGAGTGGCGGATGTCTCTGGCGCGATGAGTCTTGAAGCGCTCAAAGGCACGCCTCTTGCATTCGATCCTCGTTTGCAGGATGCGCGTCCGCATCCTGGCCAGAAAGCCGCGGCCGAACATCTCCTGTCGCTGCTGGAAGACAGCGAGATCCGTCAGTCGCATCTCACCGACGATCCGCGCGTCCAGGATGCGTACAGTCTGCGTTGCATGCCCCAGGTGCACGGAGCGGTGCGCGGCGCGCTGGCACATTGTGAAGACGTTTTGCTAACAGAATCCGCGTCAGCGACCGATAATCCGCTCGTGTTTGCGGACAGCGGTGAAGTGATTTCCGGCGGCAATTTTCACGGGGCGCCCCTTGCGTTTGCGTTCGATTACGCTGCGATCGCAATTACCGATTTGATGAGCATCAGCGAGCGCCGCACTGACCGACTGGTTAATCCTGACAAGAGTGAAGGGCTTCCGGCATTTCTTGCGCAGCGGCCCGGAGTGGAATCGGGGTTTATGATCGCTCATGTCGCGGCCGCTTCGTTGCTGAACGAAGCGCGTGTGCTCGCTCATCCGGCCAGCGTTGACAACATCACCACATCCGGCGGAAAAGAAGATCACGTGTCGATGGGAATGACGAGTGCGTTAAAGCTGCGGTCGATTGTCGATCTTGCGGAAAACTTGCTTGCGATCGAGTTGCTTGCGGCCGCCGAAGGTGTCGAATATCGCCGCCCATTGAAAGCGGGTCGCGGTGTGGAACGAGCATACGATGCGCTGCGTAAGGTCGCCTCCTCACTTAAGCAGGATCGTGCGCTCTCCGGCGACATTGCCCGTGTTGCTGAAGCGATTCGGCGAGGCGATTTTGATCGAGGAAGTCATAAGTCATGAGTGGGAAGCGAATTATTCACGCGCCACGTGGCAGTGAGCGCACGTGTAAGGGCTGGCACCAGGAAGCAGCGATGCGGATGTTGATGAACAATCTCGATCCGGATGTCGCGGAAAATCCCGATCAACTGGTTGTTTACGGTGGAACAGGCCGCGCAGCGAGAAGCTGGGAAGCTTTCGATGCGATCGTCCGCTCGTTAGGCAATCTCGAAAACGACGAAACGCTTCTCGTTCAATCGGGAAAACCGGTGGGGAAATTCCGTACGCATGATGAGGCACCGCGGGTTCTGATCGCCAACTCGAACCTTGTCGGTCAGTGGAATAATTATCCCGAGTTCAATCGCCTGGAACGGATGGGATTGACGATGTACGGGCAAATGACTGCCGGTTCATGGATTTACATCGGCAGCCAGGGGATCGTCCAGGGTACCTTTGAAACTTTTGCTGCCGCCGGCCGGAAACATTTTGGAGGGCCGCTGGACGGAAAATTTGTTTTAACCGGCGGGCTGGGTGGCATGGGTGGCGCACAGCCGCTTGCCGCGACGATGAACGGCGCTCTTTTCCTCGGCATCGACGTTGATGCCGCGCGGATCGAGAAGCGATTGAAAAGTGGCTATTGCGATAAGATCGCCTGGTCGCTCGATGAAGCGCTTAAACTGATTGATCGGGCGCGAACAGATCGAAAATCGATTTCCGTCGGGTTGGTCGGCAATTGCGCCGATGTGCTTCCCGAGATCGTGAAACGCGACTTCGTGCCCGACGTGTTGACTGATCAAACCAGTGCGCACGATGCATTGAACGGCTACGTGCCTAACGGAATGTCCCTCGAAGACGCGCTGGCGTTACGAAGGAAAGATCCGGATGCGTATATTGAGCGCGCCATGCAATCGATGGCGGTGCACGTCGAAGCCATGCTCTCTTTGCAAAACAAGGGCGCTGTGACTTTCGATTACGGCAATAATATCCGGGCTCAGGCGCAGAAGGCTGGAGTGAAAAACGCATTCGACGTTCCCGGGTTTGTTCCCGAATACATCCGTCCCCTGTTTTGCGAAGGCCGCGGCCCGTTTCGATGGGTTGCATTGAGTGGCGATCCAGCTGATATCGCCCGCACCGACAAACTCGCGCTGGAGTTATTTCCCAAAAACCAAACGCTGGCGCGCTGGATGAAGCTGGCGAAGGAGCGAATTCATTACCAGGGATTGCCTGCGCGAATTTGCTGGTTGGGCTACGGTGAACGCGCGGAGTTTGGTGTGGCGATTAACGAACTGGTGAGGAGCGGCGAAATCAAAGCGCCGATAGTGATTGGCCGCGATCATCTCGACACCGGCTCGGTCGCATCGCCGAATCGTGAGACGGAAGGCATGCTCGACGAGAGCGACGCCATCGCGGACTGGCCGTTGCTTAATGCGCTTGTGAATACAGCAGCAGGCGCATCATGGGTATCGATCCACAATGGCGGCGGTGTAGGCATCGGTTTTTCGCAGCACGCCGGAATGGTGGTCGTGGCCGATGGCAGCGAAAATTCCAAGCGCCGCCTGGAGCGCGTTCTTACCAGTGATCCCGGCATGGGCATTCTTCGCCACGTCGATGCGGGCTACTCTCGTGCCATCGAATTCGCCCAGGAACATCACATCGATATTCCGATGAAGCCGCAGCCGCGCGATTAACGGTTTAACAAGCCAACCTTACTCATGAAACAATTGATCGAGTGTGTACCGAATTTTTCCGAGGGCCGCGACCAAAATGTGATTCGGCAGATTACCGATGCAATTCAATCGGTTGATGGCGTGTCGTTGCTCGATGTTGATCCCGGCGCGAGCACGAACCGGACAGTGGTGACGTTTGTCGGTGATTTGGACGCGACCGTCGAGGCGGCGTTTCGCGGGATAAAAAAAGCGGCGGAATTAATCGACATGCGGAAGCAGAAAGGCGCGCATCCGCGCATGGGAGCAACCGACGTTTGCCCGTTTATTCCAGTGAGCAACGTCAGTTGGGAGGAAGCGATCGAATGTGCAAAACGGCTGGGCACGCGCGTCGGCGAGGAATTGAAAATCCCAGTATATCTTTATGAAAGAGCCGCCAGGAATAAATCGCGTGCAAATCTTGCTGTGATTCGCGCCGGCGAATACGAAGGATTTTTTGAAAAGATAAAGCAACCGGAGTGGAAACCCGATTTTGGACCTGCGGTATTCAACGAGAAATCCGGCGGCACTGTGATTGGCGTTCGCGATTTTCTGATCGCTTACAATGTGAATTTGAACACGAAATCTGTCCGGCGTGCGAACGCGGTGGCGTTTGATGTGCGAGAGCAGGGGAGAGTGAAGACTCAGGACGGCACACCGTCCGGGAAGCCAGTGTTGGATCCGAATGGCGAGCCGGTCCGCATTCCCGGCATGTTGAAACACGTGAAAGGAATCGGCTGGTTCGTGAAGGAATACGGCATCGCACAGGTATCGATGAATCTGACAAACATTGAGGAGACCCCGCTGCACGCAGCATTCGACGCGTGCGCCGAGTCGGCTGCAAACCGCGGATTGCGCGCGACCGGTTCCGAGATCGTCGGCATGGTGCCGAAAAAATCCCTGCTCGATGCGGGCCGATATTTCCTAAAAAAACAACGATGCTCAGAGGGCGTAGCGGACGAAGAACTCATCGACATCGCCATTCGTTCGATGGGTTTGAGCGAACTGAAGCCGTTTGTGCCGGCAGAAAAGGTCATCGAGTTGAAAATTGAATCCGCTCAGCCGCAGGCGTCCCTGGTAAAACTGGATGTGCGGGATTTTTGCAATGAAACATTGAGGGATTCGCCTGCGCCTGGTGGCGGTTCCGTCGCGGCGCTGATGGGAGCGCTAGGTGGGTCGTTAGGCGGAATGGTGGCGAATCTTTCCGCCGCGAAACGCGGTTGGGATGACAAGCTCGAGTATTTCAGCCATTGGGCGATAAAAGCGCAGCAACTCAAAGACGAACTGTTATTGCTCGTAGACGAAGACACCAAAGCGTTCAACAAGGTGATGGATGCATTTGCATTGGCGAAAAATTCGCCGGAAGAAAAGGTAGCGCGCGCGAAGGCGATTGAGGAGGCGACAAAATATGCAGCCGAGGTGCCCCTAAGAGTGATGGGGACTGCCTCCAAATCCTATCAACTGCTGTCGGAGATGGCGAGCAATGGCAATCCCGCCTCGGTATCAGACGTCGGAGTCGGAGCGTTGGCCACGCGCGCGTGCATACAAGGCGCAGCGATGAATGTGCGGATCAATCTTGGTCAACTGAAAGATGCGAAATTCAGGAGACGCCTGCAGAAACGTGTTCAGAAAGTCAGCGAGGATTCAGACGCCCTGTTCAGGAAGATCATTAGAGTGGTAAACCGCAAGCTTGGCTAGAAAACCGAACCATCCTGCCGGGCGCTGTCATGTTGAGCGAAGCGAAACATCTCTGGTATCGGGATTCTGGAGAAATAATCAGAGATTCTTCGCTTTTGTCAGAATGACAATGCCCTTTGATGTAGCCGCGCCGAAGAGTAGGGAACAATGAGTTCACTCGCCGTCCTGCACGCTTCGCAACTCGTCACGCTGAGCGGACCAAAGCGCCCGCGCGTCGGAATAGAGTTGTCGTCGCTCGGAATCATTCGTAATGGGGGAATGCTCATCCGCGACGGGAAGATTGAGAAGATCGGTCCCAGCGATGAAATCGAAAAGAATGTTGGCGACGCGGAAATCGTCGACGCACGCGGCCGGGTTGTGATGCCGGGATTCGTCGATGCGCATACGCATTTGGTCTTTGCGGGAAATCGGCTCGATGACTTCGAACGGCGGTCGCGAGGCGAAATGTACGAGCAGATTGCGAAAGCAGGCGGCGGGATTTGGTCAACCGTTGGAAAAACCCGTGCCGCGAGTGAATCCGATCTTCTCGCGCAGGTAAAAATGCATGCAAACTGGTTCCTGCGTTGCGGGACTACTACGGTCGAAGCGAAATCGGGCTATGGATTGACCGTTGAAGATGAATTGAGGATTTTGCGTGTCATTCGCCAGCTCACTGCGCCCGCGTCCGGTAGCGCTGCTGATACTATACGTGATTCACGTATAGCATCGAAACAGGCAATTGGGCTCGACCGGCTCGATCGCGAGACGGCGTTGGAAATCGTGCCGACCTTTCTTGGGGCACATGCTGTTCCGCGGGAGGTCGCGCCGGAAGAATATATCGAACTGATCATCACCGAAATGTTGCCGCGGGTGACTGCGGAAAAATTAGCCGAGTTTTGCGATGTTTTTTGTGAACGCGGTTATTTCAATATAGATCAGTCGCGCAAAATCTTATGTGAAGCGAAAAAACTCGGACTCAATCTGCGCGGGCACGTTGATCAACTGACAAATTCCGGCGGTGCGAAGTTGATGGCGGAGGTAGATGCGACCACTGCGGATCACCTGGAGCAAACGGACGAGGATGGGATCGCTGCTTTGAGGAAGGCGAACGTGCAGCCTGTTTTATTGCCGGGTTCGGTTTACGCGCTCGGATCGAACCGCTACCCCCGGGCACGTGACATGATCGAGGCTGGGCTCGCGGTCGTGCTGGCGACCGATTTCAATCCGGGATCATCGCCGACGACCAGCATGCCGATGATTCTGTCGCTTGCGTGCACGCAGATGAAAATGTCGCCTGCGGAAGCGATTACTGCGTCAACTCTGAACGCAGCATACAGCCTCAATCGGGGCGACAAGATTGGCTCTCTCGAGCGGGGTAAACTTGCCAACTTCGCGATCTTCGATTGCCAGGATTACCGTGAGTTGGCGTACTGGTTTGGAATGCCGCAGACAGAGGCGGTCTACGTTCGTGGAGAGCGCGCTCTTTGATTGTAGGACAGGCGCATCGCCTGCCGAACGCTAACAGGAGCGGATGCCCTGCAATTCGGACTCAATCGATACCTTGCTCTGATTTTATATCGCGTGTACGCAGTCAGATGGAACAAGAACTTCTGAAACTCGAACAGGTATTCGCGGAGGCAATTTTGAAGAACGATGTCGAGGCACTCGGACGAGTTGTTACAGATGACTGGGTCATCATTGACCCCAACGGAGAAATAATTGATCGGACGCGTTTTTTCGAGGTGATCAAATCGGGCGCCTTAACGCATGACAGGATGGAATCCGAAGATTTCCGGGTGCGAATCTACGGAGATAGCGCGGTGGTAACCGGGATAACCAGCACCAAGGGGAAATTCATGGGGCAAGAATTCAGCACGCGGGAGCGCGCCACGGATGTTTTGGTGAAGCGCGATGGCTCCTGGCGATGCGTCCTGACGCATCTCACCCGGTTTCCGAAGAAGTGATCGGCGCACGACTGGGTCCCTGCCGATGGCGGGCGTACTTTTGCGGTGCATGCCGAGCACCGCTAGAGTGACGCACAATGAAGGTTGAAGTGGAAAAGCAGCCGGGTTCCATCTCGAAGCTGCAGATTGAATTGGCAGCTGCCGAGGTTACCAAGGAGTGGGACTCCATCGCGAACAGCTTTGCGCGCTTCGCAAAAATACCGGGATACCGGCCGGGGAAGGCGCCACGCGCGGTGATCGACAAAAGATTTCGTAAAGAAATCCAGGAGGAAGTTACCAAGAAGCTCGTTTCGAAAAGCTACCATGAAGCAGTCGAACAAAAACAATTGCGGGTCGCTTCGTTGACTAACATCGAAGACGTTGAGTTTGGCGAAGATAAATCGATTCGATTCCGCGCGACTGTAGTGACTGCGCCGGAGTTTGAGCTTCCGGATTACAAGCAGATCCCGGTGCAATTGCCGGATACCAACGTTTCGGAAGCAGACGTCGAGGAGGCCATCGAGCGTTTGCGTGATCAATCCGCCGACTTTGTGGATGTGCCGGAGCGCGCTTTACAAATGGGCGATTTCGCGGTGCTCGATTTCGAAGGTTCGATAGAAAGCAAGCCGATCAGCGAGATCGCGCCCCAGGCCAGCAAGAATTTGCACGGCGGCAAAAAATTCTGGTTACATCTCGCGCCGGAAAATTTCCTGCCAAATTTTTGCGAGCAGCTGATCGGACTAAAGCCCGGCGAGGCACGTCTCGTTATTGTGACTTTTCCAAACGATTTTCCAGTGAAGGAACTCGCAGGCAAAAAGGCCGATTACGCTGTCACGCTGCGCGAGATTAAGGAGAAGGTTTTGCCGCCGATTGACGATGCGCTCGCAGCCAAGCTCGTGCCCGGCAAAACGCTGGCGGCTCTTCGTGAAATGATCGAGCACGACCTCGAACACGCCAAAGAACACGACGTGGAGAGGGCTAAAGAAGCGCAAATCCTCAAGTATTTGCACGAGCGAATTGATGTAGAGCTGCCTCCGGCGCTTCTGCAAAATGAAACACGTCGAGCGCTCACCGAATTGGTTCAACGGAATCGGGAGCGAGGTGTCACCGATGACATGCTGAAGGAAAAAGAAAAGGAATTGATCGATGCTGCAGCAGGAATGGCTGCGCACCGGCTGAAAACGAATTTCATTCTGCATCGAATCGCGGAAGCCGAAAACGTAGAGGTCAAAAAAGAAGACCTCGATTCGCGCATCAGGCACGAGGCATCCCGGTACGACATTTCGCCTGACAAAATGCGCAAGGAATTACAACAACGGAACGCCTTGGATGATCTCGCGGAGCAGCTTCTGCTGGGCAAGACTCTTGATTTCCTAAAGGCGAATGTTAGCATCGAATTAACTAAAGAACCCACCGTCAAAGAAGAGAAACCATGACCGTATCCAACCAAAATGTCTCGCAAGTGCTGGTGCCGATGGTCGTGGAGCAGACTGGCCGGGGCGAACGCAGCTACGACATTTATTCACGGCTGCTGAAGGATCGCATTGTTTTTGTAGGGCAGATCGACGATCACATTGCGAACCTCGTGATCGCGCAATTGCTATTCCTGCAAATGGAGGACGGCAAAAAGGATATCAATCTTTATATTAACTCACCGGGCGGGGTGGTTACCGCCGGGCTCGCGATTTACGATACGATGCAGTTTCTAACCTGCGATGTGGTCACATATTGCATCGGCATGGCAGCGAGCATGGGGGCAGTGCTGCTTTGTGCAGGCACAAAGGGCAAACGCTTTGCGCTGCCGAACTCCGATATCATGATTCACCAGGTGCATGGAGGCGCACAAGGTCAGGCGAGCGATGTGGAACGGCAGGTCGACTACATGTTTAAGCTGAAAAAGCGCATCATTCGCATCATCTCACAGCACACCGGCAAATCTGAAGAGCAAGTCCGAATTGATTCCGATCGCGATTATTATATGTCTGCCGACGAGGCCAAGGCATACGGGTTGGTGGACGAAGTGATAAAGTCGCGGAAGGAAATAAAATTAATTGACGGGAGCACACCCCCGGATGGCCGGTTGGTGGATGTGCCCGACGTAGTTTTGTCCAGGAAGGGTTAACGCGGAAATCCAGAGCATATGGCGCGCGCTTCGAACCTCACCATGTGCTCCTTCTGTGGCAAAAGCCACGCCGAAGTGCGAAAACTCATCGCAGGTCCGGGCGTTTATATTTGCGACAGCTGCATCAACGTTTGCAAAAGCATTCTCGATAAAGAGCTCAATGAAGATGCGCGACGTCAGTCTTCAAACATCCGCGTGCCCAAGCCGGCGCAAATTCGGGAAGCCCTTGACCAATATGTAATCGGCCAGGACGTCGCCAAAAAGACGTTGTCGGTCGCGGTGCATAATCATTACAAGCGCGTGCTGCAAAGTCCTGCGCCCGCAGATACTTCAGCTGCGTTTCAGGCGGATCCATTGGCAGATGTCGAGATCGAGAAGAGCAACATTCTGCTTATCGGTCCCACAGGGTCGGGGAAGACTCTGCTCGCAAAAACACTTGCCAGAATTCTTGACGTGCCGTTCTGCATTGCCGACGCCACAACGCTGACCGAAGCCGGTTATGTAGGGGAAGATGTCGAAAACATCATTCTCCGGTTACTTCAAAATGCCGACTACGATGTAAAACGCGCTGAGATCGGGATCGTTTACATAGATGAGATCGACAAAATCGGACGCAAAACCGATAACGTTTCCATCACACGCGATGTTTCAGGCGAAGGCGTGCAGCAGGCTTTGTTAAAAATTCTGGAAGGCAGCACCTGCAATGTTCCACCGCAAGGCGGGCGCAAACATCCGCACCAGGAGTACATTCAGGTCAACACCGAAAAGATTCTTTTCATTTGCGGCGGCGCATTCATAGGGCTCGACAAAATTATCCAAAAACGGATTGGCCAAAAAGTGATGGGCTTTGGCAGCCCAACTCTGGAGGTGGAGGATGCGTTGCGTAAACAATCCATTCGGTACGTGGAACCGGAAGATCTTCTCGCGTTTGGGATGATACCGGAATTCATCGGTCGCCTGCCGGTTGTTAGTTCGCTCGATGCGCTCACCGAGGATGAGATGGTCGCGATTTTGACGGAAACCAAAAACGCAATGGTGAAACAGTACACCAAACTTTTCTCAATGGAGGGAGTCCGTCTGACTTTGACCAAAGATGCGCTGCGCGCTCTCGCGGCGCAGGCTGTTACCAAAGGCACGGGTGCGCGTGCGCTGCGTTCGATGCTTGAGCGCATCATGCTCGACATCATGTACGACGTGCCGAGCCGCGAAGACATCGCCGAAGTCACGATCAATCGCGCGGTAGTAGAAGGCAAAAAGCTGCCGCTTATTCGCAAGAAGCAGGACAAGAGCGCGGCCTGAAGTTTCACAGCCTGTCATTCTGAGCGAAGCGAAGAATCTCTGATCCGGGATGTTTCGCTTCGCTCAACATGACAGGCCTTTTAGTCGGCGTGTAGAGCATTGTGCGCTTGCGGTTCTGCGTTGATGGTGACCCCGATTGTGCGCGCGATTCTCATCAACACAGGAACCGAACTTTTGCTGGGTGACGTTCAAGATGCGCATTTGGCGTTTATAGCGCGGGAGATTCTTCCGCTCGGCCTGCGAATCGAAGAACGGCGGACAGTTCCCGATAGCGAGGTGATCCGTCGCACTCTCGTCGAACTATTTCCGCACTGCGAAATCCTGTTTGTAACGGGCGGCCTCGGTCCGACCAGTGACGACATTACGCGCGAAATGGTTGCTGAATCATTGGGCCTGGATCTGCGTCGGGACCCCGAGCTGTTGGCCTGGCTTGAGCGCAGGCTGCAAGTCCGTGGAATCAAATGGTCTTCGGGCATTGCGCGCCAGGCTGATGTGCTTGCAGGCGCGGAGGTTCTGCCTAACGAAAATGGAAGTGCGCCGGGATTTTATCTGAAGGCAAACATCAATCCGCGTATTCCGTCGCCGCACGTCTTTGTTTTGCCAGGACCGCCTCGCGAGCTTCAGCCTATGTTCAAAAAGTTCGCGATACCGATTTTGAAATCGATCATCACGGGCCCGCCCCAAGTCGAACGGCGGTCATACAGTATCGCCGGAGTAGGCGAATCGCTGGTTGAGAACGCAATTGGCAGGAAGGTCCTGGCAATTCCGGGCATCGAACTGGGCTACTGCGCCCGACCGGGTGAAGTCGAAGTACGGATCATCGGCGCTCCAAACGCAATCGCAGGGGCTGACGCGATCATTCGTCGCGAATTGCGCGTTTCGATTTTCTCCGACCACGGCGAAGCGCTTGCAGCAGTGGTCGTGAACCTGTTGAAACAACGCAACGAGACGTTAGCAACTGCCGAATCGTGCACTGGCGGTTTGATTTCTAACCAGATCACCAATGTTCCGGGGGCATCCGAAGTTTTTCTCGCGGGTTATGTCACCTACTCGAACTCTGCAAAGAGCGACGTCTTAAATGTGGATTCGGAGTTAATCGAAAAACATGGCGCAGTCAGTGAAGAAGTTGCTCGTGCCATGGCCGATGGCGCGCGTACACGAGCAGGCTCCACCTACGCGCTTGCTACCACTGGCATTGCAGGACCCACGGGGGGCTCGGAAGAAAAGCCGGTCGGCACGGTTTACGTTGCGCTGGCTTCGAAAACTTCAAAGACTTTTGTCATGAAATTCCGTTTCCTAACCGATCGCGAGACGTTCAAACAACTAGCGGCGCAAACCGCACTCGATCTTTTACGACGGAAACTTCTCAAGGAATCGGATGTTCATTCCGAGCGGAGTGGAGGAGCGCCGTAGCATCGGTTTTCGGTTTAGCAGCGGGGTGTCTCGACGATGCTCGACATGACGCCTGGCTGTTAGTAATCGCCGACGTCGACTTTGGTGCCGATCCTTACCGTATCGTAAAATAACTTCGCTCCGTCCGACGGCATTCGAATGCATCCATGGGATGCGGGGTAACCCGGCAAAATTCCGACATGCATCCCGACGCCTTCGCCGGTTAACCGCATGAACCACCTCATCGGCGCACCGACATAATGCGTTCCGCTCGGCGCGGAGTCAGCCTTGGAGCTAATGCCGGCGCGAACAACCCGGCCGGAGCTGTCGACGAAATCGCCGTAGATACTCGAGCGATGGTCTGGATCTTTTTCGAGAACGGAGAAATGCCCACTCGGCGTGCTGTGCCCGGCCTTGCCTGAAGAAATCGGACTATCGGCAGCGATTTCCTCGCCGACCATTAAATAGGCGCGCTGTTTGGGAAGTGAAACGCGAACGTGCACATTGTCCGGCGTGGCCTGGCTGAGTACCGATTGATTCACTTTTAAGGGAGCCTGACGACTGATGTAAGCGGACGCGCCGCGCATCTGTCGCGGTTGCGGCGTGGGCCTGGGTGATCTTGGCCCGAAAAGACGGAACTGTGCGTCAATTGACGAAGAAAGAGCCGTCAATAAAAGCGCAATAAAAAATGTTCGGAGTGCTCTCGGCATAAATTATCAGCCGCCACTGTAGCTATTTACGCGCCGAAGCCAACCCGTTAACCAACGTGATTCGTGGCGGTCGGCGGGAGCGTTCTGGACACGCTGCGTCAGGACAACTTTAGCGGCGCGCGCAAATTCAGCAGGCGCGCCTGAATCCGAAGTGCCATGCATCGCTTCCAGCACTTGAAGCAAACCCCATCCTTGTCCCCGATACCGTTCGGTGTGCGAAACGCCTTCGCCTTTGAAGTTCACATAATCGATGAGGGCGTAGCATCCCTGCGGCGTTTTCGTGAGGCGTTCGAATTGTCGTTGCACGTTCATTTTGTCGGCAGGCGCCGCTTCGGCCAGCATTTTAGGCAGAGCGGCTTCCAATCTGGCAACAAGAAATTCTGCCTGCAGATCAATTGTATCGGCTAAAAACCGCCGCAACTGATTCATTTCCGCTGAATTTTGGGCTTGCAGAAACTCGGCTCGCGAGTTCCAGGGACACGGCTGTCCGGCGCCAACATTCAGCAACAACGTCGGCAACTTGGCGCCGCGACGTGATACGAACTTTACCAGCTCCGGAAAACTCTCTTCGAACGGCCCGCGCCTCCCCTTCGGGTACCAGATGAAGTGGCCGATGCCGAGTGACGCAAAATCTTCACCCTGGTTCCATGAAGTAAGGCCGGAGATCGTTCCGTTACACTCGTTTTGCCAGACCTTTTTCCCAACTTTCAATGCATCGCTGTGCGAGATCGTGATCGCGTCCGCCAGTCCCGGCCAGAGTGCGATCAATCCGGCGAATATCGCTCCGGATTGCCAAATGCCGCGGCTGAGCTCATCCCTGAGCTGTTTTCTTGACGGGAGGCGTTTATCCATTAGCGTGCGGCTTTCTGCGGCGACCAACCTAAATTAAAACGGCGCGGAAACATGATCTTATGAAACGTTTTATTGTTATTGCCAGCGCATCCTTACTTGCACTCCCACTGTTGGGGCAAGACAAATCACCACAGCTCAAAGACCAAAAGGACAAGGTCAGCTACAGCATTGGTATGCAAATTGGATTCAATCTGGGCCGCCAGAAGGTGGACGTGAATCCCGATGTTCTCGCAGCGGGCATCAAAGACGCCATTGCCGGCAAGCCGCAACTGACAACTGACCAGGTCAAGGACATCATGGCGCAATTCGAGAAAGACATGGAAACGAAACAGAAACAAGCGGGCGAGAAAAACAAAGCAGAGGGCACGAAGTTTCTGGAGGAGAACAAGAAGAAACCTGGTGTAAAGACGACCGCGAGTGGTTTGCAATACAAGGTGGAGAAAGAGGGAACCGGTCCAACTCCCAAAGCCACCGACATGGTGACGGTGAATTACCGGGGCACACTCATCGATGGAACGGAGTTTGACAGTTCGTACAAGCGCGGTCAGCCGGCTACGTTTCCGGTTAACGGTGTGATCAAAGGCTGGACCGAAGCGCTTCAATTGATGAAGCAGGGAGCGAAATATCAGTTGTTTATTCCGGCGAGCCTCGCCTATGGCGAGCGCGCAATGGGTCCGGATATCGGTCCGAATTCGACGCTGATTTTTGATGTTGAATTACAGGACGTGAAACCGCCGCCAACACCTGCCCCGCAGGGTTCTGCTGCGAAAGTTCCTCCTCCGCCGGCACCGGCGCCAACGAAGAAGTAACCGCGAGGCAATCGGTTTTTCCGAGCCGGCGCGTACGGGAGTACCGCGCCGGCTCTTTTCGTTAGTGGCTTGCCATTGATTCCCACGGCAGCACCGGGGCGTCGCCCCACAACCCTTCCAAGCTGTAGTAAGCGCGTTTGTCCCGGTGAAAGATGTGGACCACCACCTGCAGATAATCGAGCACTATCCACTGGCTGGCGGGAAATCCGTCAACTGCCACCGGCCGCAGCGAATAATCCTCACGCAAGCGGCTCTCAATCTCGCTGGCGATCGCCTTGAGTTGAGGCTCCGACGTGCCCGAGCAGATCACGAAAAAATCCGTGAAGCTGGAAATATCCCGCAGATCCAACACCACAATGTCCTCCGCCTTTTTGTTCGAGGCGAGGTCAGCGCAAATTTTTGCTAGGTTTTCCGGCGTTATTGCGATTGCTCCCGATAAAGTTTTTCGCGCTGAATAATTTCCTGGACCGAATCGGGTACGAGATAGCGAATCGGTTCATTCTGCGCAACTCTCCGCCTTATTTCGGTGGCAGAAATGTCGATACGGCGATGGATCAAGTGGTAACAATGTGAAGGTTGTTTACCGGAACGGTCAAGAACCACAAAGCGCACCATCTTCTCCAGTTCGGCGAAACGATGCCACTGCGCCAGTTGCTCGACATTATCCTCGCCGATCAGACAGTAGATTGAGAATTCGGGGTCACGCCGGCGAATTTCTTCCACAGTATCGATGGTGTACGAAGGCGGCGGCCGGCGCAGTTCGCATTCGTCTACTTCAAACTTCGGGTCCCCCTTGATCGCCGCTTGCAGCATCGCTAATCGTACTTCGCCGCTCGCGACCGGGGCGGCCTTCTTGAGAGGGGAAATCGCCGCGGGCACCAGGATGAGTTTATCGAGGTCGAGCGTTTCAATGGCTTCGCGCGCAAGAATTAGATGCGCGTGATGGACAGGGTCGAACGTGCCGCCATAGATCGCGATCTTCTTCAAACCCCCAACGCTTAAACGCTCAACGCGGAAGGTTCAACTAAAAGCATTCAGTTCGAATGCGCGCCCGAGCAGTAGATTGGAAGGACACGTGAAGTGAGTCTTCGCAATATTTCTTCGTGAGCTTCGTTAACAAAAACGAAATTGTTCGAACCAACTGATTACGCTTTTCCGATTCTCATATAAAAGGCAAGCGCCGTTCTCGACGCTCAGCGTCTCAAAGGGAAGCAACACAGGGAAACATATGAGGGCATTAGTTTGGCATGGGAAGGAAGACATCCGTTGCGAAACGGTTCCGGATCCGAAAATCGAAGAGCCCCGTGACGCAATTGTAAAGGTCACAAGCTGCGCGATCTGCGGTTCGGATTTGCATTTGTACGATCATTTCATGATCGGGATGAAGAAAGGAGATGTGATGGGTCACGAGTTCATGGGCGAAGTCGTGGACGTCGGACCGGGTGTAAATGGCCGACTCAAAGTTGGCGAACGCGTGGTGGTGCCATTCACAATCATTTGCGGTGAGTGCGAACAATGCAGGCGCGGCAATTTCTCCCTTTGCGAACGCTCTAATCGTAACAAGGAAAAGGCCGACACGGTATTTGGCCATACAACGGCGGGACTATTCGGCTACACGCATCTGACCGGTGGCTATTCGGGCGGCCAGGCGGAGTATGTGCGCGTGCCCTTCGCGGACACCACGCATATCAAAGTGCCGGAAAGTCTAAGCGACGAGCAGGTTCTTTTCCTGGGCGATATTTTCCCTACCGGCTGGCAGGCAGCAGCCCAGGCGGAGATCGAGCCCACCGATACAGTTGCGGTGTGGGGGTGTGGACCAGTGGGTCAGTTCACGATCCGCAGTGCAATGATGCAGGGAGCCAGGCAGGTCGTGGCGATCGACCGCGTGCCTGAGCGGCTGACGATGGCAGAGGCAGCCGGGGCTACGACCATCAATTTCGATTCCGAAAGTGTTGTCGAAAGATTAAATGACCTGACGGATGGAAAAGGTCCGGAGAAATGCATCGACGCAGTTGGGATGGAGTCGCACGTCACCAGCACAGTGGACGGAATTTACGACCGCGTGAAGCAGGCGCTGATGCTCGAAACCGATCGGCCACACGTTTTGCGTGAGATGATTTATGTCTGCCGGCCGGGCGGTACGCTGTCGATTCCTGGCGTCTATGGCGGGCTCATAGACAAAGTACCGTTTGGCGCTGCGATGAACAAAGGCCTGACCTTCAGGATGGGGCAGACGCATGTGAATCGCTGGACGGACGATCTGACGCGCCGCATCGAACAAGGCGAGATCGATCCGTCGTTCGTCATCACCCACCAGTGTGGACTCGATGATGGACCGGAAATGTACAAAACGTTCCGTGATAAGGAAGACGGCTGCATAAAAGTGGTATTGCGGCCCTAACAAGGGGTAGGGAAAGATTATGCGTTACAAAACTAATTTATCGCAACGTGGTCAGGCCGACACGGCAACCTATCGCTTCGCGCAGGGGCTCGGCATTTTCAGCATCGTGCTCGGGCTTTTTGAGGTGGTGTGCGGGCGCTGGCTGGGTCGGTTGTTAGGCCTTGAAGATAAGGAATACATCGTGCGCCTGTATGGCGGGCGGGAGATTCTTACCGGAGTCGCCATTCTGGCAGCAAAAGATCCAACACCGTGGGTATGGGGAAGAGTTGCCGGCGATGCGCTCGATATCGGCACGCTTGCCTGTGGCTACGCCCGCGATCGGGACAACATCGGCAGTAAAGTGACGGCCTTAGCCGCGGTGACCGGGGCGACTGCGGCTGATGTTTATTGCGCGGCGAAGTTGAGTGGTGAATCAAGACTTCCGCTTCCGCCGGTAAAGGATTACAGCAACCGCAGCGGATTTCCGAACGGAATGCCCCGGGCGAAAACGGGCACCGCGTTTGTCAGTGAAGTAGTGGTCGAGACAGTATGATCGAGACCGTGACCCGTCGCGCTCTCGCAAAAAACAGACTGCTGTCGTTTGCGGGGCCAACCCATTCTCGTTTTCGCTAGTGATCGTCTGGTTTTTGTGTCCCTCAATGCGCATCAACCTGCACGAAAGTCAATCCCACTGTGGCGCGCGCCTGATGCCGGCGCCCTGTGCAGTTCAATTGAGTGACGGGGCGGGTGAGTTATACCCCGCTAAAGTACATTCGTGAATTGAGCGCATCGCGCATCGTACTCTCTGTTTTGTGCTTATGTAGCGCGATTTCGATCGTAGCTTTCAATTCCGGCACGGTGTAAGGCTTCAGTAAATAGCCGAACGCGCCCGATTCAACTGCGCGCGCCACCGTTTCTGCCGAGGCATGTGCAGTCAGAAATACCACTGGGATATCGAGATGGCCCCGGATTGCAGCAGCGGCGGCAACGCCACTGATTCCGCCTTCCAATTGAATGTCCATGAGCACAAGATCAGCACGGTTTTCCTCGGCAGCGCGGAGCGCTTCGGCAGCAGTACTCGCGTCGCCAGCGATTTCGTAGCCAATCTCTGCAAGTTCGTGCTTGAGCGCTAATACCGTCAGCGCTTCGTCTTCGACGATTAGAATTCGTTTTTTTGACATGATTTATTTATTCAGGTTACGAATGTACGACTTGTTGTTGATGTGACGTCTTACTTGGAAAAGAAATGGTTGCGCAGGTTCCGCCTGCTGGAACAGGGTTGACGACAAATTCACCGCCAAGTTGGTGTGACATTGCGTGCACGAGGTCCATACCGGTGCCGCGTTGCTCGTTCATTGCGGTCGGCTGAGGGACGAATCCGTTTCCATCGTCACGGATCGTTATTGTCACTCGATCGTGAATCGTGCGCAGGTCAGCCTCGATTTTTCCTGCTACCCGGCCAGCGAATGCATGCTTCAGCGCATTGAGCAGCAATTCGTTTGTGATCAGGCTGAGCAAAATGCTTTGATCAAGATTGAGCGGAACCGGGTCGGCGCAAACCTTGAGCGTGATTTTGCATCCGGCAGGCTGATGTGATCGCAGCAGCGTTTCAGCCAGTTCGCGCAAATGTGGCGCAAAATCCAGGTGCGACTGCCCACGCTCGTCATAAAGTTGCTCGTGAAGGCGGGCCATGGCGTTGATGCGATCGCGGCATTCGGTGAACACATCACGGACCGCTGGATCGGCAAATTTACCGGATTGCAGCCGGAGCAAACTGGACACGATCTGCAGGTTGTTCTTCACCCTGTGGTGAATTTCCGTCAACGATACAGTCTTGAGCGCCAGGAGCGCTTTGAGTCGCTCGTGTGCACGGCGGGAGGAAATTACCAGTTCTGCCAAAGCACCCGACGCCAATACGAGTATGCCGGCGTTTACGTACGAAAATACAGCCACACGTCCATCACGGGGCACCATCAAGTCGGCTATGAGCACTGTCGCTCCGCAGAGTGCCCCGATAAACCATCCGGCTTTGCGTCCCGCCCGCCATGTGGCCAGAACTACCGGGACGAAATAAAAGACGGTGACGTTGAAGTCGGTCACGCAATCAATCCAGCCGATCAGCAGGATCAACAAAGCGGCCTCAACGATTGCTGCGGTCGGTAAAAGGAGGAAAGTAACAATTTCGCGAAGCGCTTTTTTTGTCCCGGAAACCCGCTGGCCTGCGTGGCGGATTGAAGGATCGACCGGCTCCTCGAGCTGCACGGCAGACCATAAAGTGTCCCCGTTGCGTTCCATCAGCACAAATCTAAGACTGTGCCGAATCAACACGCGTTTAAAAATATGTATGATTTGCGGTCGGTCTCTTTTGCAAGAGCCCTCGCGTCTTGTTAAGGAGACCTTTTGCACGTAAGACACGCCGGAGACAATGCGTTCATCATTTGAAGCTGTGGTGTTTGATCTCGATGGCGTTCTGGCCGACTCCGAACCCTGGTGGAATCAGATCGATACGAAATTGCTCTCAGAACATGGAATTAATTACCGCGGCGAATACCACACGAATGTTTTAGGCGTGAGTTACCGGGTCGCTGTCGAGTTTTACAAAAGTGTTTTCCATATTTCCGCTTCACCTGAGGAATTAATCCAGCGTCGCGGTGACATCGCCGTCGATTTCTTTGCAAACCGTGTAAGTCTTTTTCCTTCTGCCAGGGCGACATTGGAAGAATTGCACAAGATGAAGTTACAGCTTGCAGTAGCTACAAGTTCGGTGAGCGCCTCTGCGCGTCCGTTTCTCGAGCGGACGGGAATCAGAGACTTTTTCCGGGTGATCGTAACGGGGGACGAAGTGGAACGGGGCAAGCCAGATCCCGAGATTTACCTGCGAACGGCAAGAAGACTTGGAGTCCCACCTGCGGCATGCCTCGTCATCGAAGACGCGCTTGCCGGGGTCGCGGCGGCGAAAGCTGCCAACATGCGTGTCGCGGCCATTCCCGATACGCGCTTTGTGGATCAACGGGAGTATGAAGAGGAAGCCGATTATGTACTCGGAGACCTGTCGGAAATTCCGGCTTTGATTCGTCGAGTTCACGCCGCTTTCAGCGAGGAACGCTCCACGCCATAGAAAAATTTCCTGCAATCGACTTCCTGATTACATTCGTTTGCGACTATGACAGATCAAAAACACTTCAGAATTTTTGCGACGTCCCGCATTGGCGACGCCGCGGAGAACCTTTTGCATGCGTGCGGTTACGACCTCGAGGTGTTCCAGGGACCCGAAGCGCCCTCGAAGAAGTTGATCATCGAAAAAGTAAAGAGCGGCATCGACGGATTAATCACTACGTTGCGGGATCCAATTGATGCGGAAGTGTTCGACGCGGGAGAGGGGACCTTGAAAGTTGTGGCGCAAATCGCTGTCGGATTCGACAACATCAGTCGCGCCGACGCGAACAAGTACAAAATTCCATTCACGAACACGGCCGACGTGCTCACCGAAGCGACCGCTGAGTTCGCATTCTTCATGATGGGAATGCTGGCGAGAAAAATGTGGATGAGCGAGCGACTGGTGCGCGAACAGAAATGGCCATCATGGCATCCGTTCCTCCCATTCCTCGGCGATGAGGTTACAGGTAAAACCATTGCCATCATCGGGACCGGACGCATCGGTCAGGCGATGATCAAAAAATGCTCGGGGTTCGACATGAACGTTCTGTGCTATGACCCGGCGTATCAGAATCATCAATTTATCAAAGCGATCCAGGAGTTGATGGACCTGCGCCATGCACGGGCCATTCAGAAAGAGAAAACCTGGATCAAGTACGTCGAGTTCGAAGACGCCCTGCGCGGTGCCGATTACGTGAGTTTGCATGTGCCGCTGCTAAGGGAGGGCGAAGCGGACAAACCAACTTATCACCTCATCAACGAGAAGACTCTTAAGCTAATGAAACCGAGCGCTTATTTAGTAAACAGCTCGCGCGGCCCGGTCGTGGACGAGAAAGCGCTCGCCAAAGCGTTGAA
>JAICUQ010000137.1 GCA_025935755.1 Chthoniobacterales bacterium
GAATAAAAATCTGGCCGATGATCAGCCTGCCGACATCCGGCATACAGGAAATTTCCCTCTGGACGATACTTTTGGTCGCAGTTATCGGCGGATTTTTCGGCGGATTTTTGGGCGGCGGCGCCGGCTACATTCGCATGCCGTCAATGGTTTATGTCCTTGGAATTCCCACCCATCTTGCCGTGGGAACGGATCTTTTTGAAATCGTGATCTCAGCCAGCTACGGAACGCTTACTCACGCCATCAAAGGCAACGTGGATATTCTCATTGCGCTCGTCATGCATACCGGCGCAGTCATTGGCGCGCAGATCGGCGTGGTGGCTACGCAGTATTTCGCGGGTCCGAAGATCCGGCTCGCGTTTGTACCTCTGCCGGTGATCGGCGCAGCCATAGTGATTTATACGCTCCTTAGCGGCCACAAGCTCTAGCTATGAAAATTTTGATTTGCAGCGACGGCACATCCTCAGCTCAAACCGCGATTGACCTCGGCGGATTCTTCGGCGGACCCCTCCAAGCCGAAACTACCCTTTTGGGTATTGCAGAAAAATCGCAGGACGAGCAGCCGTTGCGGGAAGCGCTTCATGCACAGGCCCAATCGCTCCGGCAGCGAGGCATATCGCCGGACGTTGTAGTTCAATTCGGTGAGCCGGTTTTGCAAATCGTCGAGCAAACTTCGCACACGAAATATGATTTTGTCATTGTCGGCGCGCGCTGGACCGGCGCAGTCGGTCACTACTGGCGATCAAAGAGAACTTACGAAGTCATCAAGGCCATTCAGCCTCCGGTATTGGTCGCGATCGGTGAACGGAAAGACTTAAAGCGATTCGTGGTTTGCACCGGCGGAAAAGAATTCATTGAGCAGGCGGTCCACTTCACTGGCAAGCTCGCCGCAGCCGTAGGCGCATCGGTCACTTTGTTGCACGTGATGGCTGAGCCACCGGCGATGTATGCCGATCTGGTCCGCATGGAAGAAAACGTGGATCAGTTGCTCCAATCAAAATCCGAGCTCGGAACAAATTTGCGCCGTCAGAAACGAGAGCTCGACCGGCTGGGGGTCTCTGCTGAAGTCCACCTCAGGCATGGCATCGTCATCGATCAGGTTTTCGAAGAAGTCCGCGCCGGTAATTACGATCTGATTGTAACCGGGACATCACAGGCGCGCGGCCTGCTTCGACATTACATCATGGGTGATTTAACCCGGGATATCGTAAACCGGGCGAATGTGCCGGTCCTCGTCGCGCGCGCCGGACCGGTTAAGCCAGCGCGAACATTGTGGAAAGCGGTCAAGGGATTATTTGGGCACCGCTAGATCAAGATGGTCGGACTCGGCGTGGCGCAGGAGTCGGACGCGGCCTCGGTGTGGGGGCACATCTCCCCGTGCACGGAGTCGGCGTAGGATTCAGCGCTACCGGACAATATCTCCCGCCGGTGTTCAAGTCACCGCTCGCCCCCACGCCTCCCCAGACGATCATTTCGGCGCCGGTCCAAACTGCCGTGTGATTTTCGCGTGCTTCAGGCGCGTTGGTCGTACTGGTCGGTGTCCAACTGTCAGTATTAAAATCATATCTTCCGCCGACGTTTAATACGGTTGGATTATCTCCTCCCCAGACGATCATTTCGTTGCCGGTCCACACTACGGTGTGATTTTCGCGTGCTTCGGGCGCGTTAGTCGTGCTGGTCGGTGTCCAACTATCAGTATTGGGATGATATCTACCCCCGGTGTTCAAAAGGTTGCCCGCGTTATATCCGCCCCAAACGATCACCTCATTGCCGGTCCACACCGCTGTATGCGCGTCTCGGCCAATTGGCGCGCCAGTTGTGGCAGTGGCTGTCCACGTGTTGGTGGTGGGATTATATCTCCCGCCAGTATTTAGGTAACTCCCAGGATCATATCCGCCCCAAACGATCATTTCACTGCCGGTCCATACTGCCGTGTGAAGGGCTCGGGCTGTAGGCACGTTGACGGTACTACTAGCCGTCCAATTGTTGGTGCTGGGATTATATCTACCACCGGTGTTGAAAACCGTAGGGCCGCTGCCTTGTCCACCCCAGACGATCATCTCACTGCCTGTCCACACTGCCGTGTGGCGATAGCGCGCAATCGGCGAGTTGGTGGTGCTCGTGGCTACCCAACTATCCGTGCCAGGATTGTATTTGCCGCCGGTACTCAAATAACTGCTGTTCTCGCTATATCCGCCCCACACGATCATTTCGGTGCCAGTCCACACTGCCGTATGAGAGTGTCGTGCAGCAGGCGTGCCTATGACGCTGGTGGTCGCCCAACTATCTGTGCTAGGATTGTATCGCGCGCCGGTGTTCAAATCGATGGCGCCATTGTAGTATCCACCCCAGACGATCATTTCGGCGCCGGTCCACACTGCCGTGTGACCGTCTCGGGCAGCGGACACGTCGGCGAGGCTGGTTGGAGTCCACGGGAGATTGCATGTATCCAGCGCATCGTGAACTATCGTGGGGAGCGCATAATTTGTGTTTGCTGCTGCCATCGTCATCGACATTTGCGCTCCTGCCGTGGCTAGGTACGGCTGCTCTAGCTCTGCAGCGAATCTTTGCTCATGCGGGCGCAACTGCGTCACTAAACGTTCGGCCAGAATGGGGCGAGCCAAGCACTCAGCAATCACGAATGGATCGTTCTCGAGCGCTGCAAAGAGTTCGCGCAGCACGTCAGGCTGTTTTGTGTTTTTCGCGATTCGGTCCATCTCGGCCTGTAACTGCTCGCCAGTGATTGGCCGTTGCCAGTGATCCTCCCGCGCCTGCGAGTTGCGCAGATAGTCTTGGACTTTCTTTTCCAGTTGCGCCTGAGACATGACTGAATCGAGCGGCGGCTTCGAATCAGGACGCTCCCTCGGCCAGATGCGATGACGCCAGTAAACTTCCTCGATGGCTCGTTGATAGGCCACACGTTCTTCAAACGTGAGCATCCTTCGAGAGACTGTTGACTGCGCTTCCGAACGAAAAAAAACCGGCAGTGTTCCTGTGACACTCAAACATGCCGCTGCGCAAAGAACGGGAGCAAGCACGTCTCGCGGACTAAAAAAGCCGGGGTCAGACATGAATCGTTTCATCATGTGGTGGGGGGATTTGTGTGAAGCGCTACTTCTAGCTTAAGCGCCATTCAGGGGGCAAGATTAGTTTTCGTTTCCGTATGAGGAAACCCTCAATTCGAGAAGCTCAACAACCAATGCCGCGCGGATCCAGAGTGCGGCGTTGGCTCGGACATTTGTTCCGTGAATGGACTTTCGAAAGCTGGCGTCCAATCGCTCCGGCTTTCACAAAGCCCGAACCATCGAAATGGAGCAATACGCAGCTGACACTCGCGTGGCTGGGACACTCCACTGTCCTCATCAATTTTTTCGGTGTCACAATTCTTACCGATCCTGTTCTGTTCTCCCGTGTAGGGATTCGTTTACCAGGTATAACCATTGGCCCGAAACGGCTAACTGCGGCCGCTCTGCAGGTTCGAGACCTGCCGCACATTGATCTGATTCTTTTGTCGCATGCGCACTTTGATCATTTCGATCTGCGAACACTCCGTTGTTTCGATCACACCACGCGCGTAATCACGGCGCGCGCGACCCGCGATTTGCTGAAGAAAACCCGTTTTACGAACATTACGGAACTCGACTGGGGCGAAACCAAAAGGTTAGCCGCTGATGCAGGCGACATTGAGATCACCGCGTTGGCGGTGAAACACTGGGGCGCGCGCACACAACATGACACTCATCGCGGGTACAATGGATATTTGATCGACCGGGAAGGTCGCCGGATTATTTTTGCCGGCGACACCGCAATGACCGAAAAGTTCGCAGCGCTGCGGCGACACGGACCGGTTGATGTCGCGATCATGCCGATCAGCGCGTACAATCCGTGGATCCAATCACACAGCACGCCCGAGCAGGCCGTTCAAATGGCCAATGCCGCAGGCGCGCATTTTATTGTGCCGGTGCATCATCAGACATTCCGTCTCAGCTTTGAGCCCTTCCGCGAACCAATTGAACGCCTCGAAGCCGCTCTAAGCAAAACTCCCGAGCAGATTGCGCTACGCGAAATCGGCGAGACATTCGTGCTGCCTTCGTAGCACGCTTGTGTGAAGCGCCGCTGGATGCAATGTTTTGCCCGCTTCCCGCCGACGTAGCTCAGTTGGTAGAGCAACGGTTTCGTAAACCGTAGGTCACGGGTTCGAATCCCGTCGTCGGCTTTACAATAAAAGTCCCCAGGAAAGTAGCGCGGAGGCATCACGCCACACCCGACCCGAGCTGTCGCCCAGCACGACAACGATCACATCTTTGCCGGGACGAGTTCCGCTTGCGATCAGGCATTTGCCTGCTCCGTCGGTATAACCAGTCTTCATGCCGTTGCAGTACGGAAGCCGTCGCAGAAGTTTGTTTGTGTTTTCAAGCTCGCGGGTGCGACCGTTCGCGTAACGGAACACAAGCTGGGGAAGACAAACGATGGAACGGATGGTTGGGTTCGCGTACGCAGCGCGCGCGATGATCGCCAGGTCACGGGCGCTCGAATATTGTCCCGGCAGCGGCAGACCATTCGGATTCAGAAAGTGCGAATGCACAGCCCCCAGTTGCACTGCACGTCGATTCATGATCTGCGCAAATGCGTCGATGCTCCCGGCATTATCGCGCGCCAGGCATCGCGCCACATCGTTAGGACTTTTCACCAGCAAAGCCCGTAACAGGTCCATCCGCTGATACGTCTCGCCCGCTCTGATGCCCAGCTTAACCGGGTCGCACATTGCATCGCTCGCCTGCACAGTCACCGGCCGATCGAGAAAACCAGTTTCTGCTACGATCAGCGCAGTCAGCAGTTTTTGCGTGCTGGCCGCTTGTCGTACCTGATCCGCGTTTTTCTCATACAAAATTCTGCCGCTACTGGCGTCCACCACCATCACTGACGCCGCGGAGGTCTTCGGTATGCCGTCCGGCGTGAACTCGGTAGGCGCGGCAATTGTGTCCGAGTCTTCCGTCGATTTTGCGCGCGCGCGATGCGATCGCGTGTGACTCGATTTCGATTTCTTCTTCGCTTTAGGTGCATCAGAGTCGGCGTCATCATCCGAGTTCTTTTGCGTTACCGCCTTCGCTTTCCGAACAGGCCCGTTAACGCCGCTTGGGCGGATAATATCAGGATCGACGACGTCCTGCGCCCGCGCGCTCAGCACCGAGGTCAGGATCAATGCGCAAAGGAACCAAATGCGTTTGCGCCGAATCATGGACGGAAAATTTGGGACAAAACGTTCGCGAGTGCAAGTGCCTCAGTTCTGTCATGCCGGGCGAAATCGAAAATGGAGCGACTCGGGAAGCCGCGACATGGACGGGAACGCCGGGGGCTGAGCGAACGGCAAGCGAGCGATCAAATCTCGTGCAGAACTCAAAAGCAATGCATTGGGATTGAAAGCCTGGCCTCGCCCCGAAAGTTTTCGGGGCTGCGTTGCAGCCTCGACTCCTCCCGAGTGCGCGGGATCCGCTCGGGCCGACAGGTAGCGTTATTTCTTACCACGCTCGATCAGCTCGACCTCATAACCCTCCGGGGCGTCAATGAAGGCAATTCTACCGCCATTCGTGGAATGTGGTCCGTCCGAAAGCGGATAACCTTTGGCCGCAGCGTGCTGGGCGAACTTGTCCAGATCCTCAACCTCAAAAGCAAGGTGCGTGAGATCAGGGCCAACGACGATCGGTCCACTCCCATCAAACTTGCATATCTCAATTTCTTCATCGCTGTCGGGTGCCTTCAGGAACACGAGCTGTGACCCGCGTCCGGAAGCATGGCGGCGAAGCTCTTGCAGGCCGAGCACGTCCTTGTAGAACGAAATGGTCTTCTCCAGGTCGTGTACGCGATAGCGCGTGTGCAATAATTTCTTGACCATCAACTAACTTATTAGTTGAGCGCATTGATTCAAACAGCTCGCTCTGGACAAAACGTCCAAAACGGCTTCATTGCGCTCCTCGCGAAGTGCACCGGGCTGGAAGCCGCGGTGTTAATGAGAGTTTCCGCCGCGTGTTTCTTCGTCATCCTGAGCGAAGTCGAGGATCCCGCGACAGTACCCGCAGCTTGGTCTAAGGGATTGCTGGACTACGCTTCGCTCCACTCGAATAACACGTAAGGACCCATGAAAAAAATCGGAATTCTTTTCGGACAGGAACACAGTTTTCCGCCGGCATTTGTCGATCGGGTGAATCAGAAAACCGGTGGCAAAGACATTGCCGCGGAGTTTGTGAAAATCGACAAAGTGGTTCAGGGCGAACCGTGTGGATACGATGTGGTGATCGACCGGATTTCACAGGACGTGCCTTTCTACCGCGCCTGGCTCAAGAACGCTGCGCTAACCGGCACCGCGGTGGTCAATAACCCGTTTTGGTGGAGTGCCGATGAAAAGTTCTTCAATAATGCGCTGGCGACAAAAATCGGTGTCGCTGTTCCGCGCACGGTATTGCTTCCATCAAATCAGCCACCGCCGGATACGAACGATAAATCGTTTCGAAATCTCAACTACCCTCTCGATTGGGAAGGAATCTTTAACTACATAGGCTGGCCCGCGTTCTTCAAACCGTTCGCAGGCGGCGGATGGAAGAACGTTTATCGATTGCATAACCGCGAGGAATTCTTTCGTGCTTACAACGATACCGGACAGTTGGTGATGATGCTGCAGGAGGAGGTCAAGTTCGACATGTATTTCCGCTGCTATTCTATCGATCAGCGTCAGGTCCGGATCATGCCGTACGAGCCACGGAATCCGTTTCATTTGCGCTACCGAACGGAGTGGCATGCGCCCAAGGAAATACTGCAAAAAGTTGAAGAAGGCGTTCTGCGATTGAACCAATTTCTCGGGTACGACCTGAACACCGTGGAATTCGCCATTCGCGACGGCGTGCCGGTAGCAATCGATTTTTGCAATCCCGCTCCAGATTGCGAAGCGACGTTCATCGGTGAGCACAACTTCGAGTGGGTAGTGGAAGCCGTGGCTGAGATGGCTATTCGCAAAGCGCGTGAGCACGTGCCGGGGCAAGATAATCTCAGCTGGGGTAAGTTCCTGCAGGCTGCAGTAACCCGACGTTCGTTAGAGGACCTCGTGTAAGCCGTTACGCCATCCCGAGCGAAGCCGGTCGGATGCCGCGATCCAAACTTTGGCGCTTGCGACGGATCCCTCGAGTTCCCTCGGATGACAGTGGAGCGTTTTTGACGGACATTCCTGCCCGCCCATCGTCATGAAACCGCACACGTTCACTCTGGGAATCGAAGAGGAGTTCGCGATCATCGATCCCGAGACACGCGAACTGCGTTCGCATATCCACGAAATCCTGGAAGGCGGCAAAGTCACGCTCAAAGAGCAAATCAAGCCGGAGATGCATCAGTCGGTGGTGGAGTTGGGCACCGAAATTTGCGATTCCATCGCGTGCGCGCGCGATCACGTCCTTGCGCTGCGAACGAAACTGGCGGAGTTGGCGGCGCGTAGCGGATTAAAGATCGCGTCGGTCGGGACGCATCCGTTTTCACACTGGCGCGATCAACTCATTACTGAAGGCGAGCGCTACCAGGAAATCCTCAAGGACATGCAGTCGCTCGCGCGCGCCAATCTGATCTTTGGATTGCATGTGCACGTCGGAATTCCCAACAGGGAGACGGCAATCCACGTAATGAACCAGGCCCGCTATTTTCTGCCGCACATATACGCGCTATCGGTCAATTCACCATTCTGGGTGGGTCAAAACACCGGGCTAAAAGGTTATCGCCTGAAAGTGTTCGAGCGCTTTCCTCGCACCGGCATTCCGGATTCATTCGAGTCGCTCTCCGAATATGAAGATTACTGCAAGCTACTGGTTAAGACCGGTTGCATCGACAACGCCAAAAAAATCTGGTGGGACATTCGCCTGCACCCATTCTTCGACACGCTGGAGGTGCGCGTGTGCGACGCGCAATCGCGCGTGGACGACACGCTGGCGATCGCGGCACTCATACAGGCGGTCATTTCAAAACTGCACAAATTACTTCACCGAAACACCACGTTCCGCATCTACCGGCGACGCCTTCTTGATGAGAACCGCTGGCGCGCCGCGCGGTACGGGATCGACGGGAAATTGATCGACTTCGGCAGAGAGGCCGAAGTAGACGAACGAACTTTGTTAAACGAACTCCTCGAGTTCGTCTCAACCGAGGTCAGAGAACTCGGCAGCGAGAGAGAAATGGCGCACGTCGAGCGGATCATCCGTGAAGGCACGGGCGCTGACCGGCAACTCGTTGCGTGGGAACGCACGCAAGACATGAAAGGAGTCGTAGACCATATCGTCACCGAGACATACGAAGGTCTCGCGTTGTCTCAACAACCTTGACGGAATTCGGGCTCGACACACCTGACTGATTACAGCGCCTTGTAATCCACAGAAATCGTCCGGTACACGAGGTTATCGTGTTGCGCAGAAAAATAATACAGCTCAAGCATCGTGGTCCCGACCATCCATTGATATCCGACCAGCGTTTGAATCACCTCGGTATCGCGATCGCGCGAACGTGACACCAGTTTTCCCGTGCCGTACTTTTCATCGAAGTATTTGCGAATTTCTCCCATTCGCTGGTTGTAACGTTCAATCGACCAATCGGGGTATTCGTACTGCAGCTCTACCGCCACAAGTGCTCTATCTTTAAACGTAAATACAGTTCGTTTAAGCCCGGGATGGATGAGCCCTTCTACAGTCCAGATTTCGCGGCCCTCTTTCTTTTCGCGCGAAACTAATTTTGCTTTGGCGCCGTGCAGTACCGCCTCCACCCGCGCCATTGAATCGTTCCAGCGAAATCCGAACGGCGGTACCAATTCGTCAGCGGCACCTGCGTGTTGAACGCAGAAGATCACAAATCCGATCAGGCCGATCAAAAAAGATTGACGGATCATCGGTTGATTCAAACGGGTAACACGCATCGCAGCGCGCCCGTTAGTATCGGTATCGGTTCCTGCATCTACAAATTGCCGAGCGTTTGCCCTTCGCTCGCGGAAGCGGGAAATTTCACGAACACGCCAGTTCGGTCAACTCAGGATCCTTAGCCAACCACCAGCGAAGCGTGATCGTGCAACTCTTAATCGGGCGAATTTGATTCGCTAGAATCTTTTCGACACGTCTGCGTTTTAACATCGACACGCGTCCTTCATTTTTGCCGTCAAGAGAATTTTTTTTTGAAAATTGAAAATAAAATTCATTTTTTTCTTGTCGCTTTTCCAACTGATTTCTAGTCTCAAGCCAGCTGGCGAGGACGACCGCAACGGGGTGTGAATAAGTTGTGAAC
>JAICUQ010000217.1 GCA_025935755.1 Chthoniobacterales bacterium
CAATCCCACCGCTCCATCACCGACAACGGCGACACTTTTTCCTGGTACCACCTTCGCCATGACCGCAGCATGGTGCCCGGTGCCCATCACGTCCGAAAGGGTGAGTATCGACGCCATCAGCGCGTCATCTGCCTGGGCGCCGACCGGAAAAAGCGTTCCATCTGCCAAAGGAATTCGCACCGCTTCGGCCTGTGCTCCGGCGACTTCCGTGCTGCCGAAAAATCCGCCACGGATACACGAAGTCTGAAGGCCGTCCTGGCAGAATGCGCATGTGCCGTCGGAAAACGCGAACGGCATGATAACAAAGTCACCGCGCTTAATCGTGCGAACGTCTGCGCCGACGTCTTCGACTACACCTATCGCTTCGTGCCCCATCACGCGACCGGTGTCGCTGCGTTCCATTTTTTGATATGGCCACAGGTCGCTCCCGCAAACGCACGCGCGGGTGACGCGGATGACGGCATCAGTCGGCTCGATGATTTTCGGGTCGGGTACGTTCTCGACCCGAACGTCGCCAGCGCTATACATCACAGTTGCGCGCATAATCATTTACCCCCTGGAACTCGGCTTGAGACAAAATCACTACATCGCGGTTTCTGCTTAGCGCCAAAGGCGCAGCATTCACATCGAGCCTGGGGCAACGCCCCAGGATTCGCCAAACCCCAAGCGCCAGCGCTGAAAGCGCGATTCACTTGTGGCACGCGTTCGATCATCATGCACCATGCCTCAGTCGCTCAGTAAAGTCATCCTTCACATCATCTTTAGCACCAGGAATCGGGAGCCCTGGCTCGATCCAAACGTGCGGCCGCGCATGCACGCTTACCTGGCGACAATTTGCCGCGACCTCGGTGCTGAAGTCGTGCGCGTCGGCGGTGTCGCTGATCACGTTCATATAATTACGACATTGCCGCGAACCGTTTCTCAGGCCGACCTGATTGAGAAGATAAAGAAAACGTCTTCCAAATGGATCAAAGCACTTGATCCGCGCTATCGCCGATTTTTGTGGCAGCGCGGGTATGGCGCGTTTTCCGTGAGCCCCAGTCAGCTGGATGCCGTAGTGCGATACGTCGAGACACAATCAGAGCACCACCGCATTCGCAGTTTTCAGGAGGAATACCGTGAGCTACTGCGCAGGCATGACCTTGATTTCGACGAGCGTTATGTCTGGGATTGAAAACCAATCATAGAACTGAGTCGCGCTTTCAGCGCGTGTCCATTATGCAATCGAATTCCTGGGGCGCTGCCCCAGGCTAGGATGATATGGCGCCTTTGGCGCTAAACAGCTACTGCACCGTCTGCCCGCCGTCGACGACTAATCACGTTACTCCGATTTCAGCGAAGCCATATCGATGGCGAAACGGTACTTCACATCAGATTTCAGTAATCTTTCGTAAGCCTCGTTGACCTTCTGGATTGGAATCACTTCAACATCAGCGGTGATGTTGTGTTTGCCGCAAAAGTCGAGCATCTCCTGCGTCTCGGCGATACCGCCGATCGCAGATCCCGCGAGCCTTCGGCGCCCCATGATCAGACTGAACGCCGGCACATCGAGAGGTTCTGCAGGCGCGCCGACCAACGTAAGATTCCCATCAATCGCGAGTAAGTTGAGATAGGCGTTGATGTCGTGATCCGCGGAAACTGTATCGATGATGAAATCGAAACTGCCGGCGTGCTTTTTCAATTCGTCAGCATTGCGCGAAACAACGACTTCATCGGCGCCGAGCCTTAGAGCGTCCTCTTTCTTGTTAGGTGATGTGGTGAAGACGGCGACGTGAGCTCCGAACGCGCGACCAAACTTCACCGCCATGTGACCGAGTCCTCCCAGACCGACCACTCCGACCCTCATGCCTTTGCCAATATGCCAGTGGCGCATCGGCGAGTATGTGGTGATTCCCGCACACAGGAGCGGCGCGGCTCCGGAAATATCCAGGTTCGAAGGAAGTCGTAAAACAAAGTGTTCGTCCACCACGATGCTGTCGGAATATCCGCCATAGGTGCGTCCGCCGAGGTATTTGTCCGCCGAATTGAAAGTGAGCGTCATGTTGGGGCAGAATTGCTCGAGGTCACGCTGACAATTTGGACAGGTGCGATCGGAATCCACCATGCAACCTACGGCAACAAGATCGCCTGGCTTGTACTTGGTAACGGCCGAACCGACCCTGGTTACACGGCCCGCGATCTCGTGCCCGGGGACAATTGGATAGTTCGTTGCCATGAATTCGCTCCATTCATTGCGAACTGAATGAAGATCGGAGTGGCAGATGCCACAAAAGAGGATTTCAATCTGCACGTCGCGTTCGTTCGGTTCGCGTCGCGCGATCGTCGTGGAAGCCAGTGGCGATGTTTCGCTCGCAGCGGAAAATGCTTTCGCTTTGTATGTAGTTGGCTGCATGGATGAACCTTATTTAAGATCGCACCAGCAGCCAGCGATGCGTTTACTGAAAAGTCTCTGGGGAAATCAGGAATCGAGAAGATGGGATTTCCGAGATAAAAGGTAAAGCTGCGAAGGTAGCAGGGAGCGGGAGCCGAGCGAGTTTCAGATATGCGCCAGGCTTCCAAAGCAGGAAGGCAGAACAGGTGGAACGCGTTGTCCCCAACGCGTTGGCTCGTGGTCCGTCACCGCCTTGGGGACAAGACGATCCACCTTATTTTAAATCTTCCGCGAATCGTAGGCCCAGTGCAGCAACGCCTGGCGCTGACGACGACGGCAATTCAGATCGCGAGGTTTACAATGTTTTTTTAATTGTGCGACGTGGCGCCGCACGGCGCGCCAACGGCCAATCTGTCGCAAGTCATCCTCGCTGCGACGCCCGGAATAATACCGGCAATACCATTGGAACCACCCGCGGGGATCGTCCGGATGAAGCCACCCTTTGCGCCGCCATTCCGCCAGACGTTGCGAGGCGTTCACGCCAAAATAATTTAACGATGCCCGCGCCCTATCCGGTGAGAGCTTCGCGCGTTTGAACCAACTCGCCGGGAATTCCTTCCGGCAATCGGTCATGTATTTCCCTCCGAACACACCGAGGGCGAGCATCTGTTTCGGCGTCAGCTGGGGTGTGAACCCGGGGCGAAAGGCGCGCCCCATTGGTTTTGTGCGGAAATAGACGTAGCCCTTCTGCATTTTGTCGTTTACCTCCACCCGCACCGGTCTCATTTGCCTGTACGCAAACTCTGTAAGGAAGTCAGGAACGCAGGAAAGGATGAGGTTAATTCCTGCATTCGTGCGTTCCTGAGAAATCACTCTTCCGCGCTGGGCCTGATCGAGGCTGTTGCCTTGACTAACTTCATAAAGGAGCAACATGATGGACCTCATCCATGTATCGATCGGCGGCAGCCTCGGCGTCCTGCGGATTGCTGCCGTTCTGACGCGCGTTCAGGTACGACGCGTACCAATCCCACCAGTTATGCGCGGCATGCGTCTTCTCGTACTGACCATGATGCTGCTCTGTTTCGTGCAGGAGCTCTGCGAGGGTTGCAACATCCTCGGTTTGTACTCGCGTCGACTTCCATTCGCGACCCGGAAGCCGGGTTGTGATCTCCTGCAGCAGCCAACTGTTTCCATCCAGATCTTCGAACGATGCAAAAGAAAAATAGGAACGACCTTCCGGATCGCGCCCAATCACACGCGGGTTCTGGGTGGAGTTATTGAATGGGCCGCCGGCGTAGTGGAATACGTCACTCACTGCAATGCCACGGCCAATCAAGTCTTTCCGGGCTGTTTCGACGTCCTCAACGACTAGCGTGAGGCCATCGGCCGAGCCGGGCTTCTTCGACGTGATTCCCCTGCCAAAAATGATCGATGCGCCCGAACCGGAAGGAGTGAACTGTAACACACGGAACTTGTCGTCAGCCGCGTAGTCGATATCCAACCTGAACCCGAGTTTTTCGTAGAACGCCTTGGCCCGATCGACATCGGAAACCGGGATAACAATAACTTCCAATTTCAAATTCATGTTTGTGTGTCTCCTTGATTGGTGATTCCTGCTCCTGCTCGCGGATGGTTTAGTCCGATCCAGCGGATAATGTCAGCTCGCATGGAAGAACTTCCTTGTTCTCATGCACTAAGCATCCGGTTTCAAGAAACGCTTTCGAAAGTAATCGCGCCAGTTTTCGGGAAGCGCAGCTAATTCGCTCACGCGCTGCAAAAAATCCTGCTTCGCAGCGTCCGCAGTGTAGAGCTCAACAATGTCAGCCACCGTGACGCCATTTTCATCGCGTGCCATCAGCTCGATACAATCACCGGCCCCGACTTCTCCCTCGTTGGCAACGTTTAAGTAGAAGCCATTGCGACCGCTGTGCAGA
>JAICUQ010000179.1 GCA_025935755.1 Chthoniobacterales bacterium
CGCTAAGAGAACTCTCGAGAAGGCGGAGGCATGTTGCAGTGAAGCGCCCGTCGCCGGAAAACTTCGGAGTGGCGATGGCCTTACGGATATAATCAAGTTCATCGCCGGTCGCGAATGGCCGATTAAAAGGAATACGTATCACGATTGACTGAAAGGTTTTCGACCAATCAATAAAAGCGATCCTCCCGCGGGGAAAGAGACGCCGTTTGTGATCATTGATCGCTCAATGGTTAGAACACTGCCCAAAGCTTTGTTAAGTACGGCACTGATTTCCAGTTCGCGCCATGGTTTCGACTCGCCATGACGCTTTTGGCCCATACGCGACAAGATCAGTAATGGCAGTAACAGTGAATTGAAAGAAGTGATTCGCTCAATGGCAAAGCCGGCACGCCGGACTTTCGCGCGCAATTCGCCGCGGCTGTAGCGACGTTGATGCCTGGCGAACCGATCGCTCGCGCTCCACAAATAGCGCTGTTGCGGCACCGTGAGCAGTAGTCCACCGCCCGGCCGCGCGGCTTTGAACATTTGTGCCAATACATTTTCGTCCTCGACCAGGTGTTCCAAGACGTCGAACGCGCCTACCACATCAAATTCTGATTCAAAAAGGATGTGCCGTGCATCCATCTGATACAACTCCACTCCCGGTAACCGTGCTTTGGCAAAGACCAATCCATCCGTGAAGATATCGGTGCCAACAAGGCGCATTCCTGGGAGCGTTTCGCGAATTCCGCCGAGCACGTAACCGGTGCCACAGCCAATCTCCAAAAAACTTTCGGCACTTGGAAAATACTTACCGAGCGCCCACAGAATCAGCGCATTGCGTGCGCGAAACCAGAAGTGACCCGGCTCAATCGAAGCTAACCGCGCGAAATATTCAGGTACGAACCCGGCCTGACCGCTGGCTGGATCCTCCGCGAGCTGAAATACCTCGTCGCGAACAGCAGGACGATGACCACAGCTGGGACATGTCCATTCGTCGCCTTCAAAGGAACCCTGGCACGCCACACATCGCTTCATTGTTCTTTCACGCGCAAAGCTTCACTTTTCACATTCAAGAACAATAGTCACATACGGAATCCGCATTGGCTTCGTGTCCACGCGTGCTTCGATCTTGCTGAAAACCTTCCCCGCAAGGTCGCGGTATTGTTGCTCCGTTCGGATGTTTCGGCCGCGGTCACTGCCCATAATGTATTTGGAAACTGATCCCTGGTTCGGAATCCAACAGGCTTCATGACATACGAATCGACCATTCGGCTTCAAGGCGTCGTGTGCGAATTGAATACAATCTCCGGCCTCTCGATCGTCCAGGTGATGTAGAACGCCGAGGGCCATCACGATATCTGCGTCCCGGAATCGCGAGTCAGCTCGAAGCGACCGTACGTCGCCGACTACGAAAGTTCCTCTCGCGCCATGTGTTCTCCGGGCAAAGGCGATGCAATCTGAATTGATGTCGAGCCCCAGATATTGCACCCCGGGAAGCCATTGCAGCGCCAGGGCTGAACCACAACCGATGTCGATCACTTTATCGCCAGGTTTGGCCCGAACGTGGTTCTGAATGAGCCTGCGACGCAGCGCGTTAGCTCCGACGACAGCAGAGAAGGCGTTGTACACCAACGGCACGTTCAACCATCGCAACAATCCAGACTCACTTTGCATGCTGAACTAGTCTGGAAGCCATTTGTGAAAAGAATGCCTTACGCCAGCGATCTTCCAACCAAGTTTTATCATCGCGCGCTGAACGTGATAGTGACTGACGTGAGTAGGTGCATCGAGGTGATTCGCGAACTGATGGGTGATTCGCATTCCTTCAAAAGTGAGCGTGGTATAAAGGCCGCGTCCAAAAAACTCCGGGTGAATCGCCGCCAGGGTACAATGGCCAACGTCGAGGGAATGTTTTACTTCGAGCGCGGACGCCTTTTTCCACACCGAATAACCAGCGATGCGGTTGTTAATCTCGGCAATCAAAATCCAATCTGCCCCTCCGCCGAACGAGGAGCGCACCCACTCCTGGTATACCCTGCTGCCGGTGCCGGCGGGCATTTCGGGATCCGAGTTGTATCTGCCGAAATGTTGAGCAAAAGCTATTTCAGTCAGCGCAAGCAGTTCAGGCAGGTCTTCCGGATTCGCCAACCGAACATTCAATCCGCTTAGCCGTTGGGGTGGAGTGATTTTGTCGAAAGAGGTGTGAGAGAAGTCAAAGACAAAATCGACCAGCGTGTCCATCAATAGGAATCCATGTCGCTCCAGCGCGTGAATCGCGGCAAATTGAAGGGACTGAACTTTGCATGTCACAAGACAGATTCCACGACTGCCGGCACGCTGTAACACTTCATCCAGCAATTGATTGAGCATACGTGGATCGTCCTCACCGGAGCCGACGAAATATTTTATGACGGCGACTGATTTACCGACGACTTTCGCGTCCCACGGCGAATCGCCGTAAAGCACAAGACCGTTGATGCGGTCATCGTGATATGATGCAAATGCGATCGAATTTCCGTTGTTCAAATCCTGAGCGATGTCGTCCAGCCAAAACCCGTCGATCTGGTCTGGCTTCAAATACGTTAAGTGTGGCAGAGGTCTATGCGTGAAGCGTGGCAGCGCCTCTTTCAAGCTCTCAATGGCCGTCAGATCGAATGGCGCGATCATCCGGGATTATGGCAAGTCTTTTGATTCGCCGCTAACGCTCCGAACAACGTAAACCGGACGATTCATCGTCCGAAAATGAATGCGCGCCAGGTATTCGCCTATCACGCCAAGAGCGAAGAGCTGTGCGCCCGAAAAGATCGCGACGATGGAAGCCAGAAATGGAAATCCAGGCACACTGCCTTCAAAGCAATAGCGAACGAAGACGTAGAGGAAAACTGCGAGCCCGAATAACGTGCAGGCAAATCCAATCAGGCTGGCGAGCTGCAAGGGAGCCGTGCTGAACCCGGTCATCATATCGAGCGCGTGTCGAACCAGTTTTGTGAAAGTGTAAGTCGAAGTTCCCGAGTAGCGGGGCTGGAAGGCGACGGGTACTGCGGTGAACCGTGTTGTCGCCCATGTCAGTAACACGTCGATGGAAACAAACGGTGTCTGATAATCAGCGAATGCCTCGCGCAATTGCGTACGGAAAACACGGAATGCACTTACATTTTTTGCAAGATCCATTCCGATGGCGCTACCGAGGGCGAGCCTGGTAATGCGGGAAGCAAGGGCGCGCATAAACACATGCCGTTCTTCCTTGGGCGCGCCATAAACAACATCAAATCCTTGTTCCATTTGTTCGAGTAGTCTCGGGATTTCCTCGGGCGGATGCTGCAGATCGTCGTCCATCGTTACGATGACGTCGTATTTTGCAGCGCGAATCCCGCAGAGCAGCGCGTTATGCTGGCCATAATTGCGCATCAAATTCAAACCGCGCACAGTTGGAAAGCGTGACGAGAGTTCCGAGATCACGTCCCAACTCCCGTCCCGACTGCCGTCGTTGACGAGGATGATCTCGTACTCTGTCGCGATCCGCGGCAACAATTCCCCAAGACGCCTGCAGAGTTCCGCAACAGAAGCCTCGCCATTGTAAACTGGCGTCACGACCGAAATGGAATGCCGCCCGAAAGCTTGCAACGCGGAGTTCATGTCAGAAAAGCCTCAGGCTATGAGACGAGGCCGATTTCGTCAAAGCGGCACTGACACGCAATTTAACCTTGCGTCCGTTAGCTGTAGCAGATGAGAGTGGACAATCGGTGATGACCGGCGCCGTTTCGATAACGTGTCATTCTGAGCGAAGCGAAGCTTCGATGCAGCCCCGAAAACCTTTCGGGGCGCGCCCAGGCTTTCAATCTCTGGATTTGCATTTGCTCTCGGAGGAAAGAAATCAAAGAGGTTTGAAAGCCTGGCCTTCATGCTTCGCATTTCGTTGCAGCGCTTCGCTCAACATGACAAGCGAAATTCGGCAGCGCGCGCAGGATCAGAAGTAGCCCTTACACTGCACTAGTCTCTTCCTGTCCAACTGCGTGCCAGTTAATTCATACATGCAAATTTTTTCCGGCGCGTGCCTGTTTTTTATCGCCGTCGTTATGCTGGCATACGTGCCAGGCAAACTGCTGTTAGTAGTCCTCAGGCGGAGACTTGTTCCGTTGGAAGATGTAACCCTGGCCTGCTTTCTCGGTTTGGTCCTTAGCGGTCTGATCTATTGGTTGATTACGTACGCGCACCAGTCTCGCTTCTTCCTGCTTTGGCCGTTAGCCACTACCGCAACGTTTGTTTGGTATTTCGTTAGCAAAAGAAGAAGACTATGCGAGTCGATGGAAGCGAGCGCGGTAGAGCTGCGCGACCGATCCAGCATTGTCCTGGCGGGAATTATTGCACTCGGAATCGCCGTGCTGGCCTTTCTTCCTTTTTACTACACGAATCTTACGCTGCGGCCGGATGGCAAGATGCGCGCCTATCCGGTGCCTGATGTCGTGTTGCACATCGCACTCGCCAATGAATTGACCCACACGGTTCCGCCTCAGGCTCCGCATTTTTCGGGGCACCCGCTTTCGTATCACTACGGAATGGATGTTGCAGTGGCGATGTTTGCCAATGCGGCTCACCTGAGCACGCCCGATCTCGCGCTGCGCTTTGTGCCCACCTTGCTTCTTGTTCTGTGTATGCTGAGCGTTTTCTGCTTTTCGAGAAAGTGGCTTTGCTCGGGTTATTTCGGCGCTCTTGTTGTGTTCCTGGTTTTTTTTGGCGAAGACCTTTCCTTTGTACCTGGATTACTGTTGGGTCAGGACCTTGATTGGTCCCTTCGGTATTTCAGTGTGCCTCCCGCCGTTTTGCCGCTGTTTTACACGAATCCAATCCTTCCAGGCATGGGCCTCCTGTTTGCAGGTTTGTTGTGTCTTCAGCATTACTTAGAGGAACGGAGCAAAGCGTGGCTTTTTCTTACTGCACTGGTGTTTGTCGCATTGATGGAGGTGAAGATTTTCACTGCGGCCCAGATCATGTGCAGCCTGGGATTGGCGGCTGTGCTCTATCTTTTTGTCTATCGGAATTCGGAGTTGTTTAAAGTCGCTGTGTGCACAGCGGCTCTTGCGGTGCCGCTGGTGTGGCCGGTTCTTCTCAAGAACAAAACTGAAGCGAACGTGGTGATGAAATTCGAGCCAGGATTGTACATCTCACAAGCGATGGAGGCGATCGGACTGAAACATTGGTCGAGTGGATGGCTCAGGTTCGCCTTCGTCGCGGTGCCGATCTATCTCGTTGGTACGCTTGGTCTGCGTGTAATCGGTGTACCATCGATGTTCAATGCGCTATTTCGACCAAACCCAAAATCGGCTTTGCGGTTTATTCTCGCCGTCTTCGTAGTGCTCGGTCTGTTGATGGCCTTGATGTTTAGCATCACACCAGCGGGCTGGACCTTTCGATATAACCCGGTGAGTGGAACATTCTTCGTGCAAAGCAAGTACGTCGCCTGGCTGTTTGCCGTCGAAATTCTTCAAACGTTGTACCGATGGGCCGTTAGCCGGGGTGTATATTCCTCTGTCGCGGCGACGGCGATCACTGTGATTGCCATCGGATTGAGCGTGCCTTCGACGCTGCAGCACTTCATCTATTGGCGGAATCCTGACCACTTTTTCGGGAACGGAAAACCGTTTGGAAAGCAGTTGCAAAGTTATGATGCCGAAATTCTAGCTGTCACCGATTTTCTAGCGAAACACGCACAACCGGGAGACCCCGTGTTGTGCGGAGACGAGATGCTTGCGCCTATCCTATCGCTGACAAATTCCCGAGTCCCGTTCGGCCTTTTCGCTCAGGCTGCGGTCGGACAGAGCGATTACACCCACAGGGAATCTGCGGTAAAACAATTTTGGAGAGATTGGCACCTCGGAAATTTTCAACACGAATTTCTGCGAGAAGCGGGAGTTCGTTACATCGTGATACGAAAAGCGTCGGAAGGTCTTCCGGCGACTGTTCCCGATATTATCGCCAAGGTGTTTGAAAATTCCGAGTTTGCCATCTTCGAGGTGAATCGAGAGCGGCTCAACGAAACAATGCAGTCAGGAGGATAATTGGGCATTGGACGTTTGAGCTTGAATCCTCATGGCCGGCATGGTTATCCAAACCGCGAGCGCGAATTTTGCATGGGCACGACTGGGTTTTTTCCAGTGAAGCGTCGTCATTCCGAGCGGAGCGCAGCGGAGACGAGGAATTTCTCGAGAGACGCAACCAGAGATGGCGACTTCGCTCGGCATGACACTGCAGTTGACACGATGATTGGACGTTGAGCATTGGACGTTTGACCTTGGATCCTGATGGCCGGCATCGTTATCAAACCGCGAGCGCGAATTTTGCATGGGCACGACTGGGTTTTTCCAGTGAAGCGTCGTCATTCCGAGCGGAGCGCAGCGGAGACGAGGAATCTCTCGAGAGCAACCAGAGA
>JAICUQ010000105.1 GCA_025935755.1 Chthoniobacterales bacterium
ACACCGTGCTGACGCCGACGAAGATCGGCCGGCTCTGGAGTGGCAACTCCGCGGCACGAGTGAACTTCTCGCAAATCAGCACTGAACCTGTAGCGCGCTGGGAACGTGAGCTTTCCAATGATGAAATCGGCTGGGTCGAATGGCATTGCCGCGATCTGATGCCGGAACTTGGCTATGAACCGCGACTTAGCCGACGTGAATTGCGTTATTTTGTAAGGCCTGTTCGCGGCGAGCGTCCGCGAGAGTATCTCAAATCCCGGGCGTATTCGCTCCGGGACGACTGGATGCGAGGCGCCGCCCGACGCGTCTGACTTGCAATATCGTGGCAAGCAAGCCATAATGAGCGCGAGATGTCGGGAATCTTCGATCTTCCGAGCGTCCGGTTTCTACAACGATTCAGATTTCTTGAACTGATGCTGCAAACGTTAGCCGCATCCCTGTTTCGTTCGTCGAGTGTCCCGGCTCGCGCTGTGAGACGAGTTCATTCCCGGCATAACGAGGCGGAGTTTCCATCGGCGTCGCAGCGTGCTTGGAACGAGTTGGACTCGGCTCTTGATGAGTCGCGCGCCACGGACGGTGTCCCGAGCTTTTTCGGGGCGCTCCGCCCTTTTGACAATTGGAAAACACTTAAGGATCAACATGAACTCTTATTCATCCGGAAGACGCCCACGCCGCTCGCGCGGCGGGGCCCGACGCAGAGGAAATCAGGAACGCTTTCGGGGACCACAGGAACCGGCAAAGACACAGAAAAAGACGTTTTGGCAGCGCGTTGCCGAATTTTTTGGGAATGGCGGCGACAAAAAGAAAACGCCGGCGCAGCCGCGCAATGGTGCGCAGCCATCGCGACCTGCGCGCAAGCCAGAACGGGTTGAAGTCACATCGCCACGCCTCTACGTCGGCAACTTGTCATTCGACGCCACCGAGAGCGATCTCTTCGACTTGTTCAATGGCGTTGGACATGTTCAAAACGCGGAGGTCGTCAGTTACCGGCACAACCAGCGTTCGAAAGGTTTTGCGTTTGTGCAAATGCAAACCGTTGAGGAAGCGAAACGCGCGGTGGAGGAATTGCACGATAAGGAATTCCTCGGTCGCAGGCTGGTCGTGAGCGGCGCGAAATCCGATCAGCACCAACCCCGCTAGCTTGCCACAAGGAGGGACCGCTTCCCAGCCGTCACAGTCAGCCCGGCTCGGCTAAAGTAGCGCGCCCTGGGCTCGCGAAGTGGCTTAGAAGCAAGCAACCGGGACGCATGCGCTACCTTTTAATCTCCACGTAGGCGCGCGCCTGGACGTGATTCGTGCCCGGTTGCAGTTGTTCGACCCGCATTTGTTTCAGGAACCAGCGGCCCTCGATTTTTTGCGCGGAAACTACCTCGAACCGTTTGATCAGTTTCGCGTCCCAATCATAGCCTTCCATGCGCATCAATGCGCCGCTCGCCTTATCCACCCATAGCAAAACATTCGAATACGCCGACTCCTTTGATGGAGCGCGTAGCTGCAGTTTCCAACATTTCCGGGTGCGGACGGTTTCCTCTCCCAACAGACGCGCGTTTGACCAATAGAGGAATTTGAATGCAAGATCGCCATAGGTCACGATGGTGCCGCGAATCTTCTCCTGCAGTTTCGACGCGCCCACTTTCTGGGTTCCGGCGTCGCTTACCAACTCGAGACGAGAGCTGTTTTCGCCAAGCCGCAACTCCAGGGTCTCGTCCGGATTCGCGAATGTATATCGGATGAGCGGTCCATTTTGCATCAGGCGAAATGGAATCACGATGTCTTCCTGACGGAGTTGGCCTTGCAGGTCGATCTGCTGGCGGGACTCCAGCATGCGAACGGAATCGAGAATGGCTTTTGCCGAGGGTGCGGGTTCGGCCGACATGCAGATGGCAGCAAGCAAGAGACAAATGACGAACGAGGAATAACGAAGGACGAAGGAATGCCGAAATCCAAATGACAACGGGCAGGCGTCTGGTCGCATTTTCGTCATTTGAGCATTCGAAATTGTTTCGTCATTCGACATTCGTGCTTCGTCATTCTAGCGCGTTTGTTTATTGCCGCAGAGGCAGTAAAACTTAAGACCGGTTAACCCTTTTGACATGGAGCAATCCCTTTTTCACGCTATCAACCAACAATGGACGAGTCCGGGCCTCGACTTGTTCATGGCTGGGTTGAGCGATTCGCAGATTTGGCAGCCGTTTCTTATCGCAATTGGAATTTGCGCGTTGATCTTCGGTGGATTCAAGGCGCGCGCATTGGTCGTCTGTCTCGGCATTTCTTTGGCAATCGCGGGATTTGTTACGAGCGTATTGAAATCCAATGTAGGCCGTCCCCGGCCAAAACACGTCCAGAGTGTCCGGATGGTGCAGTTACAAAAAGCCCGGCCAAAGTTTCTAACGCTTTCTAAAAAACCACTCGTTAGGTTTTCTGATTCGTCGGATCGTACCCGCTCAGGGCCATCGTTTCCGTCTGGACACACCGTAAACAACGCGATCGCCGCGACGTACTTTACTGTGTTTTACCGGCGCCGCGGCTGGCTTTACTGGCTTGTCGCTCTTGCCGTTGGTTATTCGCGAATTTATCTGGGCGCGCATTGGCCGGGCGATGTCGCCGCGACCCTGTTTTTGGGAATTGCGGAAGCATTGCTTCTTCTTGGTTTGTTTGAGTTGATTTGGAAAATCGCGGCGCGGAAGTGGTTGCCGAACATGTTTGCGCGGCATCCGAGTTTAATCGCAGAGGACGGGCCCCGCCTGCCCTCTACACCCTCACAAGCCGGGGCCGCGCTACTCTGAATGAGTGCTACTCGCGCAGTCTGGCTCTTTATCGCTGCGTTAACGGCGATTCGTCTTTCACTTCTGGGAACGACAGATCTTTCCTTCGACGAAGCTCATTATTGGATGTGGTCGGAGCGACTGGCACCCGCCTTCTTTAGCAAGGGACCTGCCATCGCTTTCGCGATTCGCGCGAGCACCGCTGTTTTTGGCGCGAACGAGTTTGGTGTTCGGTTCTTCAGTCCTGTACTCGCGGCGGCAACGAGTTTGCTCTTGTTCTATTTTGCGCGCCGCCTGTTTAGCGCCACCGCTGGTCTGTGGGCGGTAATTGGTTTGAATGCCACGCCTATTTTTAACATCGGCGCGATCGTAATGACCATCGACGCGTTGTCGATTTTCTTCTGGATGGCGGCCATGTTTACCTTCTGGCTCGCAATAGAAAAAAGCCCGAGATTTTCGTGGTATTGGCCCTTCACAGGTCTGCTGATTGGCTTGGGATTTCTCGCCAAATATACCAACGCATTCCAATTGATTTCGGTACTAGCCGTGCTGGCGCTCGCGCCGCGACTGCGACGGGAGTTCAAACGCCCGGGCCTGTATTTGTTGATCGGGGTGTTCGTTCTGTGCACGATTCCGCCGATCGTTTGGAACGCGCAGCACGCCTGGATCACGCTGGCGCATTTGCGTTCTCGCGGTAATCTGGATCGCGGCTTTGGCTTTCGGCCACTTGAGGCGCTTTCATTTCTCGGTCAACACTTCATCGTTTATTCGCCGCTGCTGTTTCTGGCGTTGGTTTGGGGCGTCGTCGCAAGCGCTCGACGCATCAATCAGCAATTCAAGGTCCTCTTCTTAATGTGGTTTGGTTTGCCGGTCTTTGTTTTTTACTTGCTGCTGTCGATTAACAAGAGTGCTGCGCCGAACTGGGATGGGCTCGCGTTTTTCGGCTTTGGGTTGGTTGCGACATACTTCTGGTGGGAACGGCTTCAGGCAAGCTTCGTCTTGCGAGTATGCGCCAGTGTCGCTGTCCTGGTGGGCTTGATTATGAGCGTAGTCGCGTTGAACACAGATTCGCTGCGCGCGATCGGTTACCGATTTCCGCGCAGCGATCCAAGTGATCGAATGCGTGGATGGAAAAGCGCGACGGAGGCGCTTGAAAAAATGCGCAATGATCTGGAGGCGCAAATGGGCGAGAAACTCTTTCTCATTGCAGACGCTCGCGATCGGGCGTCGGAGATTTCGTTTTATCTCCGCGACAAACAGGTCGAAGGCCCCGGGCATCCGCCCGCGTACATTCCCGAATCGCAGGACATGGTGAATCAGTTTTCGTTTTGGCCGCGCTACGACCAATTCGTTGAGGTCAAACCCGGCTCACAACGGCCCGACGGCGAGGTTTACACCGAAGAGAACGGCGTCAATTTGTTCGTCGGCCGCGATGCGCTTTTTATCAGGGAAGGGGAAAAGCAGCATGTGCCGCGCAACATACAGGCAGCATTTCAATCCACTGAGCCGGTAGGAACAATCGAAGTGTCGCGCTATGGAAAAGTGATACGGCGCTGGCAGGTGTTCCTTTGCCGGAGTTATCGGACACTGCCGTTGTGAGCGATCACTCATATATCCCGATTTCATTGCTCATCCTGAGCGCAGCGAAGGACCTCACAAATCCGGTAATCCCTCCGCTACAGAAAAATCCGGACAGAGACTCGGGTCGTGAGGTCCCTCACTTCGTTGGGGATGACCGGCATCTCAAAACGGCACAACGTGCCCTCAACGAGTACATATGACGCAGACGATTTCACCCCAAGTTTCGGTCATCGTTCCTGTGTACAACGAGGAAAAGAATGTCCCGATCCTGCAAGCGGAACTCCGAGCAGCGCTCAGGGGCATCGATCACGAATTCATTTTTGTCGATGACGGGTCGGTGGACCATACCGCGGAACGAATCGAACCCGCGCCGAATCTTCGAGTGATCCGGTTCGAAAAGAACGCGGGACAAAGCGCCGCGATGTATGCGGGACTGAAAGCTGCGCGTGGGGCAATCCTCGTTCTAATTGACGGCGATTTGCAAAACGATCCCGCCGATATTCCAAAATTGGTCAGTGAAATTTCACAGGGCGCGGATCTCGTTTGCGGTTATCGCGCCTATCGAAGGGATACGCGCGTGAAGCGGCTTACCAGCCGGATTGCGAACGCCGTGCGAAGCCGGTACACGAAGGACGGTGTACGCGATACCGGTTGTACGCTCAAAGCAATGCGACGCGAGTGTGTGAGCGCGCTGGTCCCGTTCAAGGGCATGCATCGTTTCATTCCTGCGCTGGTTAAAGATGCAGGATACCGGCTGGTGGAAATCCCCGTGAACCATCGCCCGCGGCGTTTCGGTGAAACCAAATACGGTCTGGGAAATCGCGCCGTGCGCGCCACCATGGATATGTTCGGTGTACGTTGGCTGTTGTCGCGGCGCTTGAAGTACAACATTCGGGAAAAGAACTAGAAAAAGTACAAGGCTGGGCTTCCGGAAAACGCGCTTGTCAAGGCATGGTCTGCCGCTAAGCTTGGCCTCCCGCACTCAGCATCTGCATGTCCCTCGCCAATTTACTTTCTGCCGAGCAAATCATTCCCGAGATGAAAGCTACGGAGCGTTGGTCGGCTATTGTGGAACTCATCGATCTGCTTGTTAGCCTCGGGAAAATTAAAGCGCCAGATCGCGATCCTATTCTCGCGGCGCTGAAGCAACGCGAGGAGACCATGAGCACGGGCATCGGATTCGGAATTGCCATACCGCATTGTTCATCGGATCGACTCGATGAAGTGGTGGCAGCGTTCGGACGATCCACCAAAGGGATCGAGTTCGACGCGTTGGATAACGCGCCCGTGAAATTTGTTGTTCTATTTATCGTTCCGAAGAATCAATTTCAGACGCACCTGCGCACGCTGGCGTCCATCGCAAAATTCTTGAATGACCGGTCGGTACGCGAGAGTCTTGCCAGCGCGAAATCCGCTGAGGAAATTCTGGCGATCTTCCGCGAGCGTTCCTAATCCAGGTGGAACGCGTTGTCCTAAACGCGTTGTCATTTTGTGGCATCGTCTTCGGAGAAGACGATCCACCTTCTCGCTTGGCCTGACAAAGCGATTAAACTGGCAAAGCTGCCGATGAACACCTTTCAATCAATCCTCGCAAAAGCGCTCTCTGGAGCGTTGGCGAAGGCTGGACTGCCCGAAGCCGGTGAGTTGACGCAGGCGACCGATCCGCGGTTTGGCGATTACCAAACCAACGTTGCTTTCGTGCTTGGTAAGCAGCGCGGCGAAAATCCGCGAGCGCTCGCAGCAAAGATTGTTACGCATTTGGATGTTACTGACATCTCTGAGCCGCCAAGTGTTGCCGGCGCGGGGTTTATTAACTTCACATTGCGCTCCGGTGCGATTGAAAAACAGACGCTCGAAATGTTGCAAGATGAACGCCTCGGTGTCCAAGAAGCAGAATCACCGCGATGCATCGTCATCGATTTCGGCTCGCCTAACGTGGCGAAACCGATGCATGTCGGTCACATCCGTAGCACCGCGTTAGGCGATTCGCTCGCGCGCGTCGCGAAATTTCTTGGACACGAAGTGATTCGCGACAATCACATCGGCGACTGGGGAACACAGTTCGGGATGGTGATTTGGGGGTGGAAAAATCTGTTGGATCGAGAGGCGCTGCAGCGGGATCCGCTGGCCGAGATCGTCCGCATCTACAAGGAAACAAACGAACGGGCGACCAGCGACCCAAATATTCGTGAGGCGTGTCGCCAGGAACTCGTGAAATTACAGGCCGGCCACAAAGAAAATACCGATATTTGGAACGAATGCGTCGCGCTTTCTATGCAGGATTTCGAGCGTGTTTACAGCCTGCTGGACGTGCGCTACGACCTGCAATGCGGCGAAAGCTTTTACAACGATCAATTGCCCGGCGTGGTAGATCGTCTGCTCAAGGCCGGTATAGCGGAAATCAGCGAAGGCGCTGTGGTTGTATTCTTCCGCGACGATCCCGAACTGGCTGACAAGCCGCTGATTATTCGCAAACGCGACGGCGGTTTCAATTACGCAACAACAGATGTCGCCACCATTGATTATCGGGTTAACGAGTTGAAAGCCGATACAATCTGGTACGTCGTTGGTGCGCCTCAGATATTACATTTCAAACAGATCTTCGCCGTGGCGCGGCGCGAGGGTTATGCGGTCGATTTGCGTCACGTCACATTTGGCAGCGTCCTCGGAGAAGATCGTAAACTAATGAAGACGCGTTCGGGTGAGAACGTTCCTCTGCGCGAGCTTCTCGACGAGGCCTGCAAACGCGCCCGGAAAATTGTCGACGAGAAAAATCCGGACCTGAGCGACGAGGAAAAGAACGACATCGCGCAGAAGATCGGCATCGGCGCCGTGAAATACGCGGATCTCTCGCAGTATCGCACGACAGATTATATTTTTTCGTGGGAGAAGATGCTTTCGCTGCATGGGAACACCGCGCCGTATTTGCAGAACGCGTATGTCCGAATTCGCTCCATTTTCCGTAAAGCTGATGTAGCCGCCCCCCTCAGCCGGGGCGAATCACGGCGACAGAGCGCCGTGGCTACAACGCTTACGCTTAACGAACCCGCGGAAATCAATCTTGCCAAACGAGTTTGTCAGTTCGCCGAAATCGTTCCGCAAGTGCTGAACGGGTTTCGTCCCAATATCCTTGCGAATTATCTGTTCGAGCTGGCTAACAGCTTCCATGCCTTTTACGAAGCCTGCCCCGTTTTGAAATCGGAAGAACCGGCACGCAGTTCGCGACTGACGTTATGCGAATTGACCGGACGGGTGCTACAAAAAGGTCTCGAGTTGCTCGGCATTAAAGTGCCAGAGAAGATGTGATTAGGACGAGTAAATCCTGTTTAGGACCCATCTTCGACATCCTTCCTTGTTTTAATGCGAGTCGATCATGCGCTGAAATCGCGGGTCGGTTCGAAGAGAATCAAACATTGGATCGAGCCGGAGCAACGCCAGAGTGATTGGTGGATTTGCGGCGAGCGGGCCAGCGTACGATTTATTAAGGAGGGCGCGCAAAGAATCGATCGCCCGATCGCGCTCTCCGGTCAGTGCTGCAACGCGGGCCAGGACCTCGATCATCATGGGACCGAACAGCGCGTTTTTTTCAACCGGAACGATAGTCGTCCCCCGTTCGGCTAAATCAAATGCAGCGGTTTTATCGCCGAGCGCCCCGTTGAGCAAGGCAAGATCAGAGATTAGAAAATGATATTCCGGCTGTTCCTTGAGGAGGGGTTCCAGTTCGTCGCGTGCCTGTCGCCAGTTTTCGAGCGCAGCGGCATGATCGCCCTTGATTTCCTCCAGCCAACCTAACCAAAACCGGCTCTCGCCTCTGTCGCTCCGATCCATCGAGCTGTTCGTGGAAAGTATCTCTTGGAGCTGCGGCATGATCCGGGCAGGGCTCCGTTCGAGAAGCGATTGATAGCACTTCGCGTAGAGCACGTGGTTGTTGGCAAGAGGCAACGGATCGAGCAGCGCTGCGGAGCGCTTCAAGTCGCCCTGCGCTTGAGAGATGGCTGCTTCTTGAACCAGTGTCATCGTGTCGTCAGGTATGATATTGAGGACCTGCTCCAATTCCCGCCGCGCTTCATCAAAACGGCGCTGAAACATGAGAGAACCTGCATGAGCAAAGAGCAATTCAGGATTGCGTGGATCTAGCCTTATGGCTTCGTCAAAGTAAGCTTCGCTCCGCTGCCAATCTCCCCGCTGCCGCGCGAGCAGCGCCAGCAACCGCCTCACCTGGCTGTCGTTCGGGAGAAGCTGACGCGCGCGCCCGACGTAATGTTCTGCCGCGTCTGAATCACTCAAACAGTAGTAATAATATTGACCCGTGGCCAGGAATGCTTCGCCAAGGTCCGGCTGAAGCGCAAGTGTTGTTTCCGCAGCTCGGCGCGCCTCGTCACGACTGGCTGCCGTTGGAGGCAGAGTCTCCCCGTAGCCCACCGAATCTATTCGCGCCAGCTGCGCCCAAGCCAGGGCAAACTTTGGGTCCAGGCCCACCGCTTGCTTGAAATAGTTTCTTGCCTTCGAGACGTTTTCGGAAATGTGGCCGGTTCGCCCCGCGTACACGAGACCGCGCAGATAAGCCTCGTAAGCTTCCGGATTGTCTGTCGGTCTCGCCGCGATGACCTGCTTTTCGCGCCTGGTGAGCTTCGCCTGTAACTGCTCTGCGATAGTTTTGGCTATTTCGCTTTCGACTGAAAGAATATCGGTGACTGTGCGATCAAAGCTGTCGGCCCATAAATGTGAGTTGTCGGCTGTCTTGGTCAGTTGCGCGCTGATGCGCATGGCATCGCCGTTTTTTTGTACGCTTCCTTCTACGACATACTCCACGCCAAGTTGCTTCGCGATTTCGCGCAGGTTTCCGCGCGGGCCCTTGTAATTCTCAGCCGACGTGCGGGAAATGACCTTCAGATCGCCGATCTTGGAAAGCCGGGTGAGGATTTCCTGCTGTATCCCATCTGCGAAATATGCGTTCTCCGGATCGGCACTGAGATTCTCAAACGGCAGCACGGCGAGGCCGTTTGACGGCCGGGGAACATGCTCGCTCCAGACGAGGGCGGATAGCGAAACCACGAGCGCGACCAAAGCCGTGGCCAGCCCAGCGATGGCTCGATTGCGCCGCGTCCAGTGCCACATACGGGTCGTTAGGCCAGCGGGCCGGGCTTGGATCGTGCGCCCGGCGCAGAAGCGTTCGAGATCTTCGGCCAGCGCAACGGCCGAGGAATAACGTGACACCGGTTCTTTCTCGAGACACTTCAAACAGATCGTCTCCAGATCACGAGGAACATGATGATTCGTCAGGCGTGGACGTCTTGGTGCTTGCTCGGCGGCGCGGCGCAGCACTTCCATTGGTGTCTCGCCTGAAACGGGCGGATGACCGGTCAGCATTTGGTATAAAATCGCGCCGAGACTGTACACATCGGCGCCGGAGCCAACGGTACGTGAGTTGGTGGCCTGTTCTGGCGCCATGTAAAATGGCGTACCCAGGATCGCCAGTGTTTGCGTGAGATCGCATTCGCATTGCAACCATTTCGCCAGTCCGAAATCGCTCACATACGGTTTGCCCGCACCGTCAAAGAGAATATTTCCCGGCTTTAAATCGCGGTGCAGAATGCCGCGCTCATGCGCAAAAGCAATCGCCCGGGCGAGCTTCGCCATCAGCGCCGCCGTTTCATGTGGTTTGGTTCGGTAATTTTCGATCCTCGCCGAGAGCGGGCCGCCCTCTGCAAACTTCATGCTGTAGAACGGCGTGCCATCCTGTTCGCCGACTGAGTAGATCGGCAGAATGCATTCGTGATCGAGACTTGCCGCCGCTTCCGCCTCCGTGCGAAAACGATTTACCGCACCGGACGACCTCAGATGGACCGGCAAGATCATTTTCAGCGCGACGGTTCGCGACGGTGTGCGCTGTCGCGCGCGATAAACGATCCCCATCCCGCCGCGCGCGATCTCATTTAGCAATTCGTAATCTTCAATGCGACTGCCGCTTGACGGCACGTCTGGCGAATCGAGCGCAGTAGCTAGCAAACACGCCGGGCAGAAGCCGCTTGGCATGTCCACCTCCAATGATGAACCGCAGGTTTCGCAGAAGGTTTTGCGCGCCAGCAGGTCCATCTAATTTATAATGCGTGCTGTTGGCCAAGCCGCACGAAAACGCCGCGTAACTGCCGGAGTTCGTCATCCACTTCGTGCGGGGCGCTCACCGTCTGCATCACCTCCTGTCGCACAGCGCTGGCGAATTGCCGGCGCAACCGATGAATATGCGTTTTGACCGCGCTCATCGCCAATCCCATTCGCTGCGCCGCATCCTGATATGAAATTTCCCGTTTCTCCCCCGCGAGGAAGGGCGACAGCGCCTCGAACGTTTCCTCTTTTCCGTTAGCGGAAAATTCCGCGCGCACCTTTCCGAGTGCGCGCTCCAAGAGTAGAACGGCCCAGCGCGCATCGAGCGAGTCGGCCGGAGTGAGATTCATGGTGACCTGCCGATGATGCGTTTCTTCGGAGGCGACTTCGTCCATGGAAATGAATTGTGCGCCGCCGCCGCGTTTCACTGCGCGCAGGTACGCCTGTTCGTCAGCGAGACAGCGTGTGAGCGCGCCTAAGAGGAAACTGCGGAAACGTCCACGCGCCGGCGAAGCGCGGCGGAGCGTTTCATCCTGAACTATGCGCTGAAAAAAAATTTGTGTCAGATCCTGTGCATCATGCCGATTAAACCCCCGCTGGCGCACATATGCGTAGATCGGCGGCCAATACATTTGGCAGAGCTCAGTCAGCGCCTCTGTCGCGCTCGATTCAGAAAGGCTGCCCGCAGCGAGTACAACGCTCCATGCCGTCTCAGCAAAATGGGCGCCGTTGTTGCGCGAAGCGGAGGGGGATAGCATTCGCGCATGGTACGAAATAAGCAGAATTCCGGCAAGCGCTCCTTCCGTTGTCCAATGTTGGTTTCAATTTCGCTTTGCTTCGGCGTTGAAGATGTAGCTGTCGCCCCGTAGCGCGACGCGCGCGCTTCGCACAGCGAAGCGGCTACAGCAGATTACGGATTTGCAGCGATCGCCGGCACGCCATTCAATTGCACCTGCGCGCTCACTTTCTGCATTTGCGTCGCCAGTTGCTCGATTACTTTCTGCTGCTGCGCAATCGTTGATGACATCTGCGCAATTGTCGCTTCCTGGTTGTTGAATTGGCGAGTTTGGGTTTCGAATTTTTTGTGTTCTTTCAGGAACTCGTTTAGCAACATGGCATTGACCGCTTCGTAGCGGACGGTTTGTGGTTTTCCTTCCTCGTCGCGCGTGATTAATTCCGGGCTGATTTTAGCCACCTCCTCGGCGATCAAACCAAAGGAGAGCGCCTGCGAAGGATCGACATCGTTCTTGTAACGGAAGGTGACCGGTTTGAGCGCAAAGAGAGTTTCGCTGCTGCGGTCCATCGGCTGGATGTCATGCTTGAACCGGCGCGAAGAGGAAAGTGTGCCGATCTTGTTGTCGGCATTGATGTAAACCGAGCGGCCATTTGCGACCGTGGTGTAAACATTGCGAATGCGCGTGGTGTTGCTTTCGCCGGCGACGCCGGCAACGCCCGCGCCGATGCAGACGTTGCCGCTGCCGGTGGTGAGAGCGATGCCCGCAGTTGTGCCTACGGCAACGTTGTTCGATCCGGTAGTGTTGGCGAGCAGCGCTCCTGCCCCAGTGGCCGTATTAAAGTTTCCAGTGGTGTTATTGTAGAGCACGAAAGCACCGTTGCCCGCGTTGAAACCGCCGGTGGTGTTGCTGTAGAGCGCCTCATAACCGTTGGCCATGTTGTAGGGACCGGTGGTATTGGAATAGAGCGCATAAAAACCGCTGGCTGCGTTGTTGTCGCCGGTGGTGTTGCTGAAGAGGGCATTAGCACCGCAGGCCATGTTGGTGCTGCCGGTGGTGTTGTTGAAGAGTGCGTTTGCACCGCTGGCCGTATTGGCGTTGCCGGTGGTGTTGCTGAGGAGCGCATTCGTGCCGCTGGCCGTGTTGCTGTACCCCGCGGTGTTGCTATAGAGCGCCTGGTAACCGCAGGCCGCGTTGTAGTCGCCCGTGGTGTTGCCGTAAAGTGCATAAGAACCGGCGCCGGTGTTATTGCCACCACTGGTGTTGCTGTAAAGCGCGAGGTCGCCAAACCCCGAATTATACAGGCCTGTCGTCGTGTTGTAGCCCGCTCCATTGCCGTAAAACGTGTTCGTCTGCGCCTTTATGTGGGTCAGAGAGACCACATTGCTGACCACGAATGTCATGATGAATAAGGCTGCGCTAGGAAGAAATTTGTTGTTCATACGTTAATTGGTTTTTCCACAAAGTTGTGTCTTTACTTGTTCTCTCCAAATCCCATCGGAAAAGTTCCAGAAATCCTACTTAAGGGTTACCATCACGGTCACGCTGCCAGTGCCGCTAGCAAGGCTGCTCAGTGCCTTGCCAATGATGGCGCCGCTCGCGGCAGCCTTATCATTTACTCGCATCGCATAACCGGCGTGGGAGCTGGTTGTAAGCAAGTCGCCTGCGCGAATAGC
>JAICUQ010000208.1 GCA_025935755.1 Chthoniobacterales bacterium
GGTGGCGATGCTGGTTACCTCGTGCGAGAGCGTTTTTTCACCCGACGAGCCGGCAACAAGCGGCGTAACCGATTACACCAACCAGCCGGCTCCTGAGCGAAGCGGAAATTCAATCGATGCGGGACATAACTAACAGGAGTTGAGATTGAATGTCGCAACGATCTGTTTTGCGCTGCTTGACTGATCACTATTCACCCATCACTTATCACTTCTCCAAAGCGGGCGGTTAGCTCAGTGGTAGAGCGTCTCGTTTACACCGAGAGGGTCGGAGGTTCGAAACCTTCACCGCCCAGTGTTCGGCTTCGCCGGGCTGAAACGTTGAAGGGTTTCATCGTTTGCCAAATTTGGGCTTCGGCATTCATTCGTCACTTATCATTCAGTGCTATTCGTGTCCATTCGGTTTCGCGTCGCACTCCTCTTCTCGTGTTCCCGTTTGGCGCGATGGCTGTTATCTTTGTTGATGCAACGAGCTGAACATCTATGGATCCTTACGCAAAACCCAGGGAGCGAAACATCGGGGAGCGCCGACCGAAGATCCGACACCTGTCCCAATCTGTGGAGCCACGAACACGGCGCGAACGGCTGGCACAGAAGCAAGAGGTAGCCGCTGAGCGCCGTGCGATCAAAAAGGCTGCGCGCCGACATTTGAAGGAGCAGTTGCTGCGGGAACTCGACGACAGGGAATAACATCTGCGCAACGCTGTTGTAGCCCCTCGCTGGATTAACACCGAAGTGCATCCAAGTTATGCCAATTGCATGGCGTCTGACACAGACGCCCTGGAATCCTCTGCGGCGCGAATTGAAGCCGCCTAATTCAGGGCGACGGCTAGAGAAAAGAGCGCCATGCTTTTACGCTCTGGCATTTAACGCTACGCTTGGAGCTTATGAAATCAGTCGTTCGCTTCGTTGCTCTTTTATGGCTTGCGACCGGGGCCATCGCGCTGGCGCAATCGCCTGCCCAGCGTAATCCGGACGTTTCTAACAAGGCGTTGATCACAAAGTCGACGCCAGGCATCAATCCTGACGCTTTCAAAAATCAAAGTGTGAACGCGACGTCGGCAACATTGCACAAGCTCGCGGACGAATACTACGCATGGCGCAATGAGAATTATCCGGTCCGCAGCAGCGAGGCAGGACTTCATACCTGGGACGACCGGCTGACAGATTATTCGCCGGCCAAAATTTCCGAGCGAGCCCAGCACGTGCGCTCACTTTTGGACAAGGTGCGCGCGATGAAAACCGATACGTGGCCGAAAGACCAACAAATCGATTGGGTTCTTTTCCGTGCGCAGCTCGAGAACGCCGAGTTCGGCGATCGTGTCCTGAAGTTCGAATTCACGAATCCGCAGGTTTACACGGAGGAATGCGCGAACGGCATCTTCTCGCTCCTGAAGAAGGAATATGACACGCCGCGAAACCGCGCGCTTGCGGCTATTGGGCGTCTTAAGCAAATGCCCGCAGTGTTGAAGCAAGGCCTGAGCAATTTGCAAAAGCCGGTGAGACTTTACGCGCAGCTGGCGATTCAATCCGCCCGCTCGATGGATCCCCTTTTGAATAACAGCCTGATGGCGCTGAATGTGGATTTGTCGCCTAACGAACATGAGGAACTGGTAAAAGAACGCGACCAGGCAATAGCAGCTTTACACACGTACGCCGACGAGCTCGAGAAACACCTTTCCAAAATGGCGGAGTTCACGCCGATGGGCGAATCGAATTATAACTATTATCTCAAGCACGTATTGCTCCTGCCCTTGAACGCCTCGGAGGTAGAAACGATCGGGCGCGCCGAGCTGGCACGGTACCGTGCACTCGAAGCGCTCTTGTCGGATCCGAAGCTTGCCGATCCCGATCCGAAACGGGCGCCAAAAATTCCACCCGATCAGGAGGCATTCTTGAAAGCATACGAAAGCCGCGAGACCGAGATGATTGATTTTCTCAAACAACACAACCTGGTGACTCTGCCGGGTTACCTCGGTGCGTTTCAGATTCGGCAATTACCAGAGGCGTTTAAACCAACCAGCCCTGGAGGTTTCATGAATCCTCCGGGAGTTTACGATAAGGATCCAACCGGCTTCTACTTCATTCCGACGTACAACCCTGAATCGAAGAATTTTTATATTCGCGCTGCGATTGAAGATCCCCGGCCGATCCTCGGGCACGAAGGTATCCCTGGACATTTTCTCCAGCTGTCGATCGGAAATCATCTTAGCGATGAAATCCGTCGCCAGCACCAGGATAGCGTCTTCATTGAAGGCTGGGCATTATACGGCGAGGAGATGCTGTCCCGCACCGGGCTTTACGCCGACAACTCACCGGCGCAGGGACAAATCCTGCGCTTGTCGCGATATCGCGCCGCGCGGATTGGCGTGGATGTAAATCTGCACACCGGCCGGTGGACCTTTGAGCAAGCAGTGAAGTACTTTATGGATGCGGGCGGACTCGATCGCGAATCAGCAGAAGGGGAAGCTGCCGGCGCCGCATCGAGTCCGACGCAAAAGATCAGCTACATCACCGGCAAATGGCAGATCATGAATTTGCTCGGCCGCTACAAGGACAAACAAGGGGAAAACTTCCGGCTCGGCCAATTCCATGACGACCTGATCAAAAACGGCAGCCTGCCAGTATCTGTGGTCGAATGGATTCTCCTCGATGATCGGACGGCGATGCAGCAAGCGCTTAAATAACTCCGCAACGGCTTCGCTCCGCGAAACAGCAAGTTGGTAGCGGCGCAGCCCCGTGCCGCCCCATTTCATGGCCGTTGCATGCTTACTTTTGAGATCGGCCATTTTCTGCCGACGATACCACCCAGGGCTCAGAAGGAGACAAATTCTCAGCAGCCCATTGGCGAGCAAACCGCTTCAGCTCGGCGGCGGTGTACAAACTTAGCTTGTGCTTGATCTTTTCGCAGTGCGTCTCGATGGTCTTGCGACTAAGGTGAAATTGCTCTGCGATTTCCCGTGGGCTATAGGCAGCGCCTAACAACTGAAACACCTGCATCTCGCGGTCGGACAACCGCTCGATTCCAGCACGTGATGGAACGGATTTTTCGCGCAACGTCCGTTGCACTACCGCTGCAGCAACGCGCTCGCTGAAATACAATTCGCCGCCGAGAACCTTCCGCACCGCCCTCAGCACCTCGTCCGTGGTGTTTTCTTTCATGATATAACCGGAGGCACCGGCGCGGAGCGCGCGCTCAGCGAAGATCAGCTCGTCGTATTGCGAGAGAACGAGCACCTTTACTTCGGGAGATTCGACTCGCAAGGTTTTGATGAAATCGAGGGCGTCGCCGGCCTTCAAACGCAAGTCGAGCACCATCAGCTCGGGTTTGCATTCTTCAATCAAGCGTTTTGCGCCCGAAATATCGTCCGCGACTCCGACACACACGAGGTCCGGCTGGCTGCTAATTAGCTGCTTTAGTCCGTCGCATAGCACTGGATGGTCCTCCACTACAACAACGGAGTTTTTTGTTTTGGCTGGTGTTATTGCATTCATGAGATACTCGAAAGGGACGGCTGCGCTTCCAACGGAACACGGCAACAGACGGTGGTTCCTTTACCGGGACCGCTTTGCACCTCGCAGGTACCACCGATGCACTGCGCTCGATAGCGCATGATTCGAAGTCCCATGCCGTGTCCTTTCTTTTTCTTGTTAAACCCGTCACCATCATCTTGTACGGTGAGCAGCATGTCCCGGTCGTTAAATGTAAGTTGGATCAACACCTCGGAAGCAGCACCGTGCTCCACAGCATTACGCACCGCTTCCTGAGCGATCCGATAAAGTTGGTCCGCCGCTGGCCCGCTAATCGGCAAGGCTGCCCGATTGGCTTTGACGGTGCTCCTCACCTGGCAGTTTTCAGTGATGTTCATGGCCAGCGACTCGAGGGCGGTCTTTAAATCGCCGACTCCGTCAGCGCCTTCCAAACTTCGAGCCGTGAGTCGGGTCTGTCTGGCCGCTTCATTGGCCAGCCGCGCGATGGCTGAAGCCTTCTCGGCTTCCGCAGGCCGATCGGGGCGCAATTGTTCTTCGAGCAGCTTTGCGCTCAAAGCGATCCCAACAAGGTGTTGGCCCACGCCGTCGTGCAAGTCATACGCGATTCGACGCTGTTCACGCGCACAACTCTCGATCACTTCGCGTTCGAGCCGCGTGCGCTCTGCCACTTCTCTCTCAAGGAACGCTGTTTTCTGTTGCCTCAGCCGTTCAAGTTCAGCTCGCTGCTGCTGCGCCAATGCCTCTGCTTCTTTTCGCGCCGTAACGTCCAGACTGATTCCCGTGAGCCGCTTCGGCTTGCCGTGTTCGTCCACCTGGACGCGCCCGCGCGCGGCGATCCACTGCAAATTGCCGTTCGCCCGAATAACCCGAAATTCCGCCTGGTAATCTTTACCCTGGTGGATCGCCTTATCCACGGCCTCCCGGACTTTGTCGCGATCGCCTTCGTGCCAGCGTGAAATCAATTCTTCGAATGTAATTTTCCCAGACGGAGGAAAACCCAGCTGCTCACGACGCGTTGGCGAAACCCAGATTTCATCCTTTTCCAGATCCCACTCCCACATTCCGAGGCTCGCGGAATCCGCAGCGAGGTTGAATCTTTTCTCGCTGAGTTCCAAATCACGCTTGAGACGCGCCGCGCGAGCCATGTCTCTGCTCAGTTCATATCCCATCGCCGCTACGACACCGGTGTAGGCGAACGCCATGAAGAAGGGGACTTCAATAATTCCCCAGATAACCAGTGGAACGTGCCACGCGAGGATCGCACCGAACACCATACTGCCGCCGATGAGCAACGCGCGCCGCCGATCGCCACGTCGCCAAACCGTAATCGTCGCGTCGACGGCAAAGATGAGCAGCAAGATGAGACTGATCTGACTGAGCA
>JAICUQ010000238.1 GCA_025935755.1 Chthoniobacterales bacterium
GAATGGGTGGAGATCCTGACATCATTGGCCGCAGCATTACGCTCGACGGGGTGCCGCACACAATTGTTGGCGTGTTGCCGAACATGCCCTTCGCCTGGGTCGGTCCAAACGCGGAGGTCTGGACAACCAAGCCGTATGTGATCCCCGGTTTTACGTACGAACGGATGATGCGCGGCACCACATTTTTGCGCGTTATAGGCCGGTTGAAACCGGGAATCACTTTGGAACAAGCGCGAACCGCCTTACCGGCACTGGAAGAGAGCTATCGCGCAGAGTCTCCGGGCAAAATCGACAGCGCCATGGTTAGCACCTTGAAGACGCTTCCGGAGGATGTAAGCGGAAACTTACGGCCTGCATTTGCAACATTGTTCGCTGCGGTCGGATTCGTATTGGTCATTGCCTGCAGCAATGTCGCAAATCTCTTGTTAGTCCGATTCACCGGGCGCCGCCGTGAGATCGCGTTGCGAATGGCGATTGGCGCCTCTCGCACCGGCATCGTCCGGCTGTTCGTGTTTGAAAGTTTGCTGGTGAGTCTTCTCGCGGGTGTCTTCGGCGCCGTGCTGGCCTGGCAGTTGGTCCCGCTTGTCCCGAAAATGGCCGCGAATTTTTTGCCGTTCGATCCGAACACACGGGTCAATCTCTCGTTTCCCGTGCTCGGGTTCACAGTCGGGTTGTCGCTTTTGACCGGACTGCTGATGGGAATTTATCCAGCGCTTCAAAGCTCACATGGCGATTTGGTAGACGGACTTAAGGAAGGTGGTCGCGGAGTGAGCGGCAGCGTGAAGCAACAACGGTTCCGGAAAATCCTGGTCGGCGCACAAGTCGCGCTGTCGGTAACGCTGCTCGCCGGCGCCGCGTTATTGATCACCAGTTTCATTCGTCTCAATCAGCAAAACGTGGGCTACCAATACAAAAATGTTTGGGTCGGCTTCGTCACTCTGCCAACGGCGCAGTATCCTGATATCGAGACGCGTCAGCGCTTCGCGGAGCAATTGCTCGGCTCGTTGCGAGCCGTTCCCGGCTTTGAAGGAGTGACTGTCACCGGTGATATCCCGCTGCTGGCCGGCGGCGGCAATGCGACACTTTACTCGCGTGCTGACACAGAGGTCCTGCCAATCGACAAGCGGGCGACGGCTCCGAGCCACGACATTTCGCCCGGTTATTTTAGGACATGGGGCATTCCTGTTTTGGCCGGACGCGATTTTGATGAGCACGATACCGCTGATCATCAGAACGTTGTTATCATCAGCCAGTCAGGGGCGAAGAAGGTTTTCGGTAATGAAAATCCGATCGGCAAAACGCTCCTCGTCACGAGTTCCGGCACGCCATGCGAGATTGTCGGTATCGTCGGCGACGTGCGCTCTCGGAGGGTGAATGAGCCTGACGACATGGAGTTTTATCGTCCTTGGGCGCAGGAGAATTTTCCATTTCCGACGATCGTTGTGCGCAGCAATTTACGAACGGACGCGGTCACAAAATTGGTGCGCTCCACGCTGGCGACGGTTGATCCCGGCCTTGCAATCGCCCTGCCACAATCGATGGAGACAATCATCGCACAAGCCCTTGGCCAAAGCCGGTTGATGACGTGGCTGCTCGGAATTTTTGCGGGCGTTGCTTTGTTGCTCGCAGCAATTGGAATCTATGGCGCAGTCGCATACACAGTAGAGCAAAGGACAGGCGAGATCGGCGTGCGGATGGCACTGGGCGCCCAAACGCGCGACGTGCTGCGGCTCATCCTGGGCCAGGGAATGAGACCGGTAGTGATAGGGCTCGTGATCGGAATTGCGTCAGCGTTCGTGCTGGGCCGCCTGATTGCTTCGCAATTGTATGAGGTTTCGGCGAACAATCCGGCGCTGCTTGCGGGCGCGACCCTTCTGCTCGCAACCATTGCACTGATTGCATGTTTGCTCCCGGCCCGCCGTGCTACACACGTCGATCCGATCCAGGCATTGCGCACTCAATGACTTGGGGGATCTTTGAAATCTGCTTTCGGTTAACTCGGAAGTGGCGCGGACTCACTCCTCCTGATCCACAGAAACTCCTGTGCCGGATCGCAAGCTGCTCCCCAGACCAAAGGATTGCGCGCGAAATCTACTGCGAGCCGCGCTCGCGATCGTTATTCGTGATCGCGGATTTCCTTCGTTGATTCCAGTTTTTGCCGGTCGTCGCTGAGTCCCGGAATAATCGTTCTGCCGAGTTCATTCTGTTCTTTTTCGGAAAGTTTAATCCAGGATAATGCCTCGTTGCGTTTGCCGAGGCCGTCTTCGGCCACGGCCAGGTTATAGTAACACGTGACTAGTGCTGCTTGTCGTGCTTCAGGCGATGGTACGTGAGAGATTTCGTCCAGCTCGGCGAGAAATTCTTTCTTTGCCGACTGCATTTCGCCCTTATCGAGTAATAACACGCCACGACTAAGGAAAAGATCAGGCATAAGATGGTCGGCCTTCGTGGCGAGCGCCCGATCGAAGTTCGCGGATGCCTCAGCCTGCAAATATTTTTTAAATGCGTCCTCCATTGGACCACTATGCTGGTCGCCCGAGAGCTCGGATAGCAACTGCGGCAGCCGGGCATCATCTTTCCAAACGACCGAAGCGAACCGTTTAGCCTGATCGACAGGAAGTGGAGGATTCCTTAGCCTTGTTCCGAGGCCCGCCGATTTATCCAGGTATTCCCATCCAAGCTCGTAATAAACGTGGAAGTCGCTGGTCTTGCGCGTTGCTGCATACCACACAGATCGCGGGTCCTGCCATTCGGACAAATAACCAACCGTTTTGCTGAGCCATAACAAACTCATCACCGTCACGAGTGCTGCCGCGACGGCGACACTCCATCCTGGCAATTGATCAGCGGCCTTGAACACCAGCCAGGCGATCAGAATCACGGCGCCTACCGATGGCAAAAAGAGATAACGATCCGCCACGGGATATGAGAAGGGCAGCACCTGGGTCGGCAGATAGGTAAAAAGAATCCAGTAGATCAAGACCATGACCAGGGGACAACGTTTGCGCAGCAGCAGTGGGAACGTGAACAGCGCAATGAGAACTATCGCTGCTGCAACCTGGGTTAACGCTGTTCCGTAACCAGGCGGAACGCGGTAGAGCACATACGTTCCAAATCCGGTCAGTAACCAGATGGCTTGGAGAAATGATGCTGCCCGCATGCTGATGTCTGGCTGTGTTCCCGTTCCCGGTTGGGCATGCTGAACGGCCAGCGCGACGAGCACTCCGACGAGAACAAATGGGATTTTGTCGATTATCGAGGTCTTGACCGGTCGGCGTTCAATGAACAGATCGACCAAGAGTAACACGACCGGAAACGTGACAACGGAGAGCTTGCCTAACAAAGCTAACAAAAACAGCAGCAGCGAAAGGAGATACCAGCCGGTGGCGTCGCGCTGTCTGTACTTTAGGTATGCGAGCAGACACGGAAGCACAAAGGCCGCAGCGACCAGATCCTTCCGGCTCGAGATCCAGGCAACCGCTTCCACGTGCACGGGATGAACAACAAACAAGACGGCTGCAGCGATCGCCGGTAGACGATGTCGTGTTAGTGACAAACCGACGAGGTACACAAAGCCGGCAACAAGGCCGGCCC
>JAICUQ010000021.1 GCA_025935755.1 Chthoniobacterales bacterium
CGTCATAGACGACCTCGCGTTGCGTGCTGTCGGCATCAATGATGCCCGACCAAAAGACGACTGGTTTTTCCGTAACGCGCTTGAAGGGATTCAAGTGTTGAATGTCCCCGCCCCCGCCGAATGCCGAGATCGGTCGCAGCAGCGAAAATTCGGGAATGATCAGATCCACGATTTGTGCCGTCTCGACGCGCAGCATGCATTTGCGAAAATAAAATCCGAGCGGATCGGGTGTTTTGTAATCAGTAACTTGAAGGATTCCTTCATCAACCGCGAAGACAACGATCTTGCTGGGCCGGTCTGTCTTGTAATTGATGTGCAATGGCTCGCCCGGTCTCGCCGTGGAGGCGGAGCCATCGCGCTCAGAGTTGCTGCGGAGGGAGGATTGCGATTGAGGCATCGCGCCCACACTGATTTCGAGTTTAAGCCGGCGCTTTTCTTTGTTCGCGGTGAATGGAACGACGCCGTAGCTCAACGGGCTTACGAAGATCTCTTTCGAATCGAATGCGCGAACGAACGCGACATTGACATAACCACTCCCTTCAAAATCGTCCGGTATACAAATATGCTGGACGCTGCTGGCCGAATCCGCATGGAACCATTGATGCGTATAAACGCGGTCGCGCTCGATCGTAATTAATCCGCTGCCAGCATACGGAGCAGTGACGCTTACCGCGATTTCGTCGCCACTGTTGTACTGCGCGCGGTCGAGCTTCACTTGCAGCTCGGCATTTTTTTCCAGTGACCGCGAAACAGCGCCGCGGCCAATTACACAAAATTGCAGCTTCGCGAGACGCCGGTCCTGATCGTCACGAAGCTCGAAAACGTAATTGCCTGGCTCGTCCGTGGGCAGCGCGTAATTCAGCCCGTTTGCAGAAACCGAAATTTTATCCGATTTCGCGAGGCGCTCTTTCAGGACTGATTCGTAAGCAAAGTTGCCATTCTCCTGTTTGGTGAGAACGGACACATGTTCCTGGGCGATGATCTTCGCGGTGACGTTCGCCAAGGCGATTCGGGTGAGCTGCGGATCGACTGCGACAAGATCGATCGCGCGCGGTTTATCCGCCTCGATGTAACGCAAGTCGCCGTCGGGTTTGCAGCCGATCACATACGGCAGCGCTGAAACAAGCGCGTCCGCTGTGCCGGTCACACTGCGACCGCCTTCGGCCTCGAATCCCTCCGCGATGAAACGCATCGAGTAAGTCGCATCCGCGAAACGCTCCAGCTGCAAATCGAATTCCGTTTTGCCGCTGTCATCGGTTTTGTTGTCACCAAGCTCAACCATCTGTTCATGCCGTTCTTTCTTGTCGTCGAACAGCGGATCGAAAAAGACGTAGTTGGGGAACTGTGAAAAAGAGAAGGCGCTTGGCGCGAGCTCCAGGCGCGCAGTTACCTTCCGATCGGTCGCCGGTGTTCCATAAAGGTTCGCGAGAGCAACCGTAGCGCGCATGTCTTTTGGCTGGATCCAGCCGCGCGGTGCATTTTGCGAAAACCGCGTCTCAATCTTCATTCGATCCGGCAGAAATTCTTTTATATTGGCCGTGGTCGAACCGAGCAACATGGAGCGTTTACTGTTTTTGACGAGGTAAACGTTGAAGATGTAAAGCCCGGTCGCTGAGTCATTGGCCGTTTGATAAGTCAGCTCGGTAAACCCGCTGTCGGGCAAACTGATTTGCCGAGTCTGAACGGGGTGATCCCGCGCGTCGATTACTTCCGTTTCAATCGGCAAACCTCCGAGCTTCCCATTCCAGTTGCGCTGCTTCACCACGATGCCGACGTGAACGTCGTCGCCTGGCCGGTACACACCTCGCTCGGTGAACACAAAAGCGTCAAGATTTTCCGGTCCCGCGTCCGCGGGATCAGCGCCGTCGATGTCGAACCGCGAAAAGTTCAGCTGCCGATCCTCGCGATTGTATGGAATGAACGAAACGTCATCGCCGTTACTCGCTACGAATGCGACGGGCGTTTTCTCCCGGGTTGATTTCGCCACTGAGCCGAAGGTGCAATGTCCGTTCGCATCAGTCGTTGCGGTTTGTATGGCGATACCATTTTTGCCCAAAAGATCGACAACCACGTTGGCCAGCGGCGTCCCTTCCTTGATGGACATAAGAAAAACCTCGTGGCGGCCATCAGCATTTTTTTTCGTCAAAATTCCCGTGTCGGTAACCAGAATGAAACGCGAGTCGCTGACTGCTTTGATCGCTTTTTTTTTCTCTAAATCCCAACCGCGGGCAGTCACAAAAAACAGGCCGCGTTCGCTGCCGCCGTCGGCCGGTTTCCGAAGATGTTCGGAAAAGTCGAACGCCGAATAGTTTGCTTTCCATTTGTTTTCGAGCGCGATGCCCTGCTGCTCGAGCGCTATTCGCGAAATGTTTTCCTGGTCAAAGAGATCGGAGTCGCGGAAATGAGGATGCTCGAATTGTCCCTCCGTTTGGCTGACCAGATGGTTGATCTGCGTCGTGGCGACGCGCGCAATCTCGTATTCGATCGCGCTGAGTCCGCGAGAACGGATAGATAATTTTCGTTCGCCGTTGAGTGCAAGCAGGCCGCCCTGGCCTTCGATCTGCACTTCGCGAGGCAACGCCGGGACCGCGACGACGGCGTTGTAATCTTCGCTTAGCGGAAAACCGCCAAACGCCTGGACGCCCTTGTTCACCCGGACATAAAGCTCGCCATCGCTTTCAACGCGCATTCGAAATACATGTTGTCGATCAAGCGGCTTTTCGGATTCCATCGCCGTGAATGCCACCCGATGCGCAGCGTCCAGAACATCGTCAGGCACATCGGCCGGACTCTTCCAAAGCTCGGTTTCTTTTACCTGCGAACCGACTGAATCGTCATCGGAATCACTTTCTTCGTTCGATGCAGCCGACTCATCGGCGCTTTGATCGAGGTCTCCTTCCGTCTCGACTTCGGCGGCTTTTTCGGCGTCGGAAGCTTTTCTTCTGGGGAGCAATCGGATCTGAAGAGCTTTAGACAAATCGCGGGTGCTGATGTCGGCAGTCGTGGTCAGCACGATCAACTGCTCGGGCTCACCGTTCTTGTTGCGCGCGACAACAGTTCGAATCGAATCGATCTGAAACATCGACGCGACCGACGGGATTCGGAGTTTCTGCTCGATCGCGTCCCGCGTCTGAGCGCCGCCTTGAGCTGTGCGAAGAGCTTTCGTGATTGTTAGCCTGAGAAAATCCTCGTGCTCCGGCAGTGCGATCTGTGAACTGTGGATATAGGCGATGCGGCGATGTAAGCCGTAGTCCGTGGTGAAATGTGGCGCCGGGTCGTTAGGCAGAAAAATGTTTGAACCGCCCATCATCGCGAGTTGGACGTGCCGCTCCAATTCGCCGGGGTCCACCGCGTGCGTCAGCTCCAACGTCGCACTGATTTCGCGTCGAGCTGCATTTGTCGGGTCCTGATAAATCTGTAGTTCTTTGATGGAAACCGAAAACGGCGGCGTGCGCGTTTCGTACGCGAGCCGTTCCATTACGACGTGACGCGGAAAGAAATTCCTATCGAAAATTACCCTGAACTTCTGATCTGCCGGCCAATCTTCCGTCGGCTCGAAAACGAGAATATCGGCCTGGGCCCAATGCCATGCGCCGTTCACGTTCGGCTCCAGTCGCACGCCTTGCACCGATGGTTTTTTCAAGTCCTCCAGGCGAGCAGCGGACTCACTGAAACGAACAACCAGCCGAGGGAACTTCAGCTCCTTCTCCAGCTTGGTGACTTCGATCGGAACGATGTTGGCCAAAACCTTTTTCGGTTTCGGCAGATGCGAATACCAATTCCAGGTCCACACTCCGGCGCATGAAACCAGGAGAATCACGAGCATCCCGGATGCGATTAGTCTTGGACGGGCATGCGCGACACGATTGCACCCAGTCACACTGCGGCTAAGCCAACTTGGTGGTCGCCAGGAAACGTTACCAAACACCAGCCCCGCGAATCGCCGTAGCGAGCCGCCGATCTGTGAGATTAATTTGTTTAGCCTGGAGAGAAACTCGGGTGTGTTCATGAGGGGAATTCGGGCGCCGCGCCAAAATCTTTCAGAAAAAATGGTGGCACGCGTTCCAGTCAACGCAGTGGGAATTCGACCAGGCTTCGCCATTTCCCATCGGCTTCGGAGAAGCCGATCCACCTTGCTCAGGGTCGCGTTCCGGAGTTAGAAGATCGGTGTGAAGCAGCCCAGCTTGCTGGCGACGCGCCGTAGCCTCGTGGACCGCCTGGCGGATTGGGGTGATCAAATGCGCTGGCAGGAGTTTTTTGATACTTACTCGAAGCTGATCTACTCAGCCGCGCGCAAATCAGGTCTCACGGATGTTGAGGCGCAGGAAGTCGTGCAGGAGACCGTCATCACGGTTGCAAAGAGCATCGACAAATTGAAATACGATCCGGCAATTGGTTCTTTCAAAGGCTGGCTGCTACAGATCACCCGCTGGCGAATCGCCGATCAGTTTCGCAAACGCAGACCTGGCAACGCGAAACGCGCTCCTTCGTCCGATGACCGCGCGACTGCAACAATCGAGCGCGTCCCCGATTCCCGCGGCGTCGATCTGGAGGGAGTCTGGGAAACTGAGTGGAAGCAGAACTTATTTGAAGCAGCGGTCGCGCGCGTGAAAAAACAAATCGAGCCTAAACAGTTTCAAATCTTTGATTGCTATGTGCGCAAGGAATGGCCGGCACAGAAAGTTGCCTCGCGATTGGGAGTTAACATTGGCCAGGTGTACCTGGCGCGACATCGCGTTGGCGCGCTGTTAAAGAAGGAAATTCGAGCACTCGAAAAGGCAAACTGATCCCGCTGAAGCAGCGCGGATGTTTCCGGGGAGCACAGGCCGCTGGCCTATGTTCGCGGCAGCTTGCCGCGAATAATTAACGTTTACGGCATGCGCGCGCAGTGATTTCGCGCTTCGCGCAACTGCGTTCGGCAAGCTGCCGAACGCGGCAGGCTGGCAGCCTGCGCTCCCCGGAATTGCGTCGATTCACTCGCTTGTGTAAAATCGGCCATTCCCGATCAGGTTACGGCTCAGATACCAATCATTCCCGATCACGAATTGCTGCGCGTGATCGGGCGTGGCGCTTACGGTGAGATTTGGCTGGCGCGCACAGTGACCGGCGCGTTTCGCGCAGTGAAAGTCGTTTATCGCAGCACATTCGAAAGCGAACGCGCGTTTCTGCGCGAATTCGAAGGGATGTCCGCATTCGAACCGATCTCACGGGCGCACGACGGGTTTATCGACATCCTGCACGTAGGACGGACCACCGAGTACCTCTACTACAGCATGGAGCTAGCGGACGATCATTTGGACGGGCGCAAGATCGATGTTCGCACCTACGAACCGCGGACGTTGCGGACCGATCTGGCGCGTCACAAACACCTTTCCGCCGACGAATCAATCCGGCTCGGGCTTTCGTTAACAGAAGCGCTTCAAGCATTGCACAAACGCGGGCTGACCCATCGCGACATCAAACCGTCGAACATCATCTTCAGCGAAAGCGTGCCGAAGCTTGCCGACATTGGATTAGTGGCCGCCAGCGGACAGCAATCGTTCGTTGGCACGGAAGGGTACATTCCGCCCGAAGGCCCAGGCACACCGCGCGCCGACATTTACAGCCTGGGCAAACTTCTCTACGAAACCTGCACCGGAAAAGACCGGCTCGATTTTCCGGAGGTCGATTCGCAATTAAGCAAACGGCCGGATCGCGAGCGTCTGCTGCAACTCAATGATGTGTTAGTCAAGGCGTGCGCGAACGATCCGGGCAAACGTTACGGCTCGGCAGCGGAAATGCATCGCGATCTCACTGCGCTGAAGCAGGGTGAACGCCCGCGAAAATCATCCGCAAAAATTTTCGTTTTGGCGTTATCAGGCGCAGTGCTTCTGATGGCCGCAATTGGATTTTGGGTAAAGCTTTCACAACCGGCCGGTGAGCTTCATCTACAAACGACGATCCGGACCCATCCGGCGGGGGCTCTTGTCCTTTTGGGCGATCACGCCCAGAAAAGCCCGGCGACCTTCGCAGACTTGGAACCCCGCAAATATAACCTGCGGATTATGAGCCCCGGTTACGAACCGGTAGAGACCAGTGTCGATTTCAGACGTAAAGTTTCACCAGACCTGCCGCCGTTTCGGCTTGTCCGCAGCAGAGGTGCTCTTCAAATCCAATCCGAACCGCCCGGCGCCCGGTTTTCAGTGCGAAGCGAGGATGGCCAGATTTCGCGTGACGGCGTGACGCCGCAAATTGTAGCCGATCTTCCAACCGGCAAATACTCGATCGTTGCACGCCGGGTCGACTGGGAATTGCGCGGCGACGTCGAGGTGCAGCGCGGCAGCACAACGAATAAATCGTTCGCGTTCGTTAGGGCGCCTACGAACGTCACCAGCGAACCCGGCGGCGCGGAAATCTTCATGGATGGTCAATCACGCGGGCGCACGCCGCTCCGCCTGGATCTGCCCGCGCGTTCGCAGGAACTGGTCGCGCATATGGAGGGGTGGCCCGACCAACACCGCACGATTGACGTTGTCGCGCAACGAGACAATGCAGCTCATTTCGTCTTCGCCAATGGCAGCGTGAAGATCACGAGCGCGCCCGGCGGTGCGACGGTAACAGCGAACGGGAAAGATCTGGGCCAAACGCCCCTGGTGATCGAGGAAGTAAAGCCTGGAGATGTCACGTACGAGCTGCGCTTATCCGGTTATAAGCCGGGGTCGGTCAGTGGCAAAGTCGGGCCGCAACAACAGACGTTTCTTGCCGCGCGTTTAGAAAGGACCGTTGGGCCTGCACCGGGACAACCATTCACGAATTCGTTAGGCATGAAGTTCATTCCCATCGGCGATGTTCAGATGTCGATATGGGAAACGCGCGTACAGGATTACGAAGCGTTTTGCCGCGCAACAGGGCGACGATACGAGGCACCCGACTTTCACCAGACACCAACAGATCCAGCAGTAAAAGTGAGCTGGTTCGATGCGGTGGCATTTTGCAAATGGCTCACGGAAAAAGAACAAAACGAAAATCTCATCGGCGATCGAGAAGCGTATCGGCTGCCAACCGACGCGGAATGGAGCGTGGCCGTCGGCCTGATGAATGAAAGCGGTCCGACACCCGAAGCGCGCGACAGCAAAATTAAGAACGAATTTCCATGGGGTAAACAATGGCCGCCTCCGGGTGACGCGGGAAACTACGCCGGACCAAGGCGCCGGATCGCAACAATCCCGGTCGGAAGTTTCAAGGCCAATTCGATCGGACTATATGATCTCGGAGGCAACGTTTGGGAGTGGTGCCTCGATACTTACAAGGGCGACAACAATGCAACGGGTCGTGACTGGGGAGTTCTGCGCGGGGGCTCCTGGGCCACAAGTAATCGTCTCGAAATGCAATCCTCGTACCGAAATGTAGTCGACCGTAATGAGCGGGACGTGATTTACGGGTTTCGGTGCGTGCTTGCAACGAAAGCTGACAGTGACGTCAATAACGAATAAGCCACCGCGCATTCGAAAATATCATCCTGAGCGAAGGGAAGGATCCCGGATCTATTTCCAAAATAGAGCCGTGCCAACAGGCCGGACTTGTTAAAAGCTGGTTTCGCCCGAAAGCGTTCGGGCTCCGTTGCAGCGCTTCGCTGCTAAGGAACATAAATTGGACCTCGATGCGCTGCGGGCCGTTTGCCTTTACAGATGAAGCTCGCGACAGCGGTTCGGAGTCGCCTTTAGCGACTTCGCGCAGTGGCAGACTGGCTAAAGCCGGAACTCCGAACTGTCTTTCATCCCCGCCCCAAAAATGACCCAACCGCTGAAAATCAAGCTTGCGTATGGCGGGCGTAATGCCTGTCAACGCCCTTGGGAAGCAGTCGTTTGCGACCGCGTTGCCGCCGGCGCGCCAGAGTGGCCCGTCCGCCCTTGGCTTGCATCCGCGCGCGAAAACCGTGCTGGCGTTTACGCGTTCGTTTCGATGGTTGGTAAGTGCGTTTCATAACCGTGACTGGCTCGGACCCGATCCGGGAGCGGTTACAGTAGGGGAGCAGGCAGCGTTGTCAACGGCACCCAGCGTGGAACAAGAGGTCTAATTTACAAAGTTGCCAACAGGGGACATTTTTGGAATAACGAGTCGCAGCGAATGGCGGAAAAAGAAAATGTCGTGATCGAGCCGGCAACTGAAGCCGACTTGGATGAGTTGTCGGAAATGCTCGGCGAATTGTTCGCCCAGGAGGGCGACTTCCGTCCTGATAAGAACAAACAGCTTCGCGGGTTACGGTTCATTTTTGAGCAGCCCAGTCGCGGCCGCGTTTTTGTGCTTCGCCGCAATGGCGCGATTGTCGGGATGATCAATCTGCTTTTTACCATCAGCACGGCCGAAGGCGGCTTTGTCATCCTTTTGGAGGACCTGGTGGTGCACAAACAATATCAGGGTCAGGGCTATGGCAATAAGCTGCTCGAGCACGCGATTGATTTCGCGCGGAAGAAAAACTTTGTCCGGATCACGTTGCTTACCGATCGGCCGGAAAACGTGGCGCAGGCATTTTTCCGCAAGCATGGCTTCGTCGATTCGTCGATGATCCCGATGCGTTTGTGGATCGCGCCGCAAAATAGCGATCAATAATTAATGGCGAGTTGTTAGGGAACTCAGTGCCCACGTGTTCTTTTTTCGATCCATCCAGTCAACTGACTCGCCAGACGCTCTTTGAATTCGGCGCGAAACTGGATTTCATCGACGGCTTTAGCTACGTCGGGTGCGCTTGCCTCCGCCAGGTTCTGTTTGGCGTAATCTGCTAATTCGCCGGCACGCGAGGTATCGGAGAAAAAGGTGAACAAGCTGGGCGCATAGCGGTTTGCACCTGCGGCATCCACCTTGGCTAGCAGCGCTTTCATATTCGCTTTTGCAAAATCCCAGGCGAGATCGGGGTGACCGCTGTCGCGGGCGACTCGCGAAACGAGGAAGAGAGCGCGGCTGGTTGGCAGTTCGTCCGTAAGCGCAATCGCAAGCGTCTTCTTCACTAATTCAGGATCAGTCGTGCAAGCGAGCGCATCATAGTAATTCTGCTTGTCCTCGATGCTTGTGGTTTTCCGGCCCAACTCGTGCAGCGTGTTCCAAGTCTTGTCATCGGCATAGCGCGCGACCGTTGCCAGAACTGGACCACGAAGATCCGGTGCGAGCGACGCGGGATCTGCTGCAAATTTCTTAAAGCGTTCACGGGAGCCGGCGATACTTTGTGAATCATCCAAATCTCCCAGGGCAGTAATCAAGCTCGCGCGCAGCCTTCCAGCGTTAAGCGGCTCGTTCGGTTTCGGCTCCCATCCCAACGTCTCAAACATTGGCCGCAACAGCGATCGCGCATACTGTTGAAATTTTTCGCGTTCAGGGCTGCCGACCAACAAACCGTTCAGGAAAGCCAACACATTAATGATCTGTTCGCATTGGGCCAAATCGGTTGAGGCAGGCAATTTTTCGATCAATCCAAAGTACAGCGAGACTGGCGCCTGTCCCGCCTGGACAAGCGCCCAGGAATCGCTCACTAGGTTCACGCGATCTTCAAGGCTTAACTTTGGCAGCGACTTGAGCAGCAATTTCCACGAGGGCTCATCATATTCGACGCGATAATTTCCAGCCCCATTGACGTTCAGTTTGAGTGCGCGATCGGCGGGAATGTTTTCAAGACCTGCGGTTTTATCAGTCATTAGCAACGTGGCGGGCATTTCGCCGACAACCGAATACGTCAGCGGGATTTGCCACAGGAGTGGCGGGGCGTTCTTGAAATTCACTGTGAAACGCTCCTGAGTAAGCAGAACCCTGCCATCTGCCTCTCGCCTGACCTTCACAATTGGAAAACCGGGTTGCTCTGTCCAGCCAGCCGCGATTTCAGCTACAGATTTGTTCGACGCTTCTGAAAGCGCATCCCACAAATCCGCAGTGGTTGTGTTCGAGTACTGATGCGCGGCGATGTAACGCCGGACTCCATCCCGGAAAATGTTGTCACCCAGGAAAGTTTCCAACATTCGCAGAAACGACTGGCCTTTTTTATAAGTGATATCGTCAAACGCACTGTTCGCTTCGGCTTCGGTTTCGATGTGCTGTTGAATCGGATGGGTGGTGGAGCGCGCATCGCCTTCCATCGCGACTTCTTTTGCAATTCCGGCCCGCCGCGTGGGATCCCGCGGCAACATGCGAGCGAGCCAGACTTCCCATTGCGGATTGAAATGCGCGGTGCATTTACTGCCCATCCACGAGGCAAACCCTTCGTTAAGCCAAAGATTGTCCCACCACGCCATGGTTACGAGGTCACCGAACCACATATGGGCCATCTCATGCGCGATCACTTCGTAAACTCTTTGCTTCGTTTCTGCGGAGGAACTCTTGGGATCGAAAAGAAGCGCCGATTCGTAATAGGTGATGCCTCCCCAGTTTTCCATCGCGCCACCAAAGCCGCCGGGAATAGCAATTTGATCCAACTTCGGCAGTGGATACGGCACGCCGAAATAATCGTTGTAATACTTCAAAATCTGCGCGGAGGACTCGAGCGCATAACGACCTAATTCCGCTTTGCCTTTCGTCGCGATTACGCGGATCTGCGTCGCGCCCACACGCGACTCAATCAGATCGAGTTCGCCAGCGACCAATACATTCAAGTAACTCGACATCGGCGGTGTTGACGCAAAGCGCACTTCTTTCAGTGACTTTTTGGTAGCTACGGCGCGACCGTCGTGCGCGCCGCTTGAAGTGCTCGGTTCCGGAGCGCCCGCACGCCGGCTTTTATCATTGAGCAGAGTTTCGCGCTCGACTGGCATGTTGGAGACGGCCAGCCAATTCTCGGGCACCACTACCGTTAGCTGAAAATGCGCGCGAAAAGCCGGCTCGTCCCAGCAGGGAAAAAATCGCCGCGCGTCAGTCGCTTCGAATTGCGTCCCGAGCATAACTTTGCGCGCGCCGCTGCCGTGTTCCTGGTAAGGGACGTAGAAGAGCCCCTGCCCTTGCTGGTTGATCCTGCCCGTGAAACGTAGCGTGAGGAGGTGTTCGCCGGCCGCGAGTTCGGAAGATAAGGTAAGCGTCAGCAATTCGTTTTTGTCATCGCTTTTTATCGCGGAGAGCGGCAGTTCTTTCGTATCGACCGATGCGCCTTCAATCTTGAGTTCGAGCGCGTTTAACACCAGCTGACGAACCGGCTTCCGTAAAGTGAGTTTCACGGTTTCGTTTCCAGTGAACGTGAAAGTGTCGAGGTTGGGGACGATCCGAATCGCGTATTCAGTCGGGGCCACTTCCTTTGGAAGTTTTCCAGGCGTCTCGTTGAAGTTGAATGGTTTTTCCACAGCTTCGACTAACGAGCTTATCAGAAACAAAGCCAAGAGTGAGATAGCTAGAACACGCATGTGTTGCTCACATTTCCGTCATACCGAGCGAAGTCGAGGTTGCAACGCAGCCCCGAAAGCTTTCGGGGCGAGGCTTGACTCTCCATGCCGTGAAATTAGCGCACCGTCGGGTCACGGTTCCTCGACTTCGCTCGACATGACGTCGTGTTCGAACTGTGTTGGGGAGCACGACTACTGCACTACCAGTACCAACAGCAGTTGTCCCCCACCTACCTGCGGGCCTTTAATCACCAGGGGGCTGCGTTTGCTCAACTTGGTTTCGGTCTCGAGTAGAAGTTCCTTTTCCTTGTAAAGCTTGAGATCTAAAACGTAACCGCCCTGCGTCTCACCGCGCGCGTCGACGTGCAGTCCGAAAAATTTGCTGGTCGCAAGCCAATCTTCCTGACCGGTTTTCAGCTTTTTTTGCGATTGCCCGATCACTCGGAATTGGTTGTAGCCGAAAAACTTCTTCAACAATCCTTCAATTCGAGTCAGCTCCGACGGGACCGGCTGCGGGTTGGTAGCGTTATCCGCCATGACAAGGCCGCTCCAAACCGTTTCCGCGGCCTGCGACGCGGGCATCACGCCGATGGTCAACAGAAGGGCAAAGGTTACAACCGCCAGCGATCGATGCATGAGCAGGTTATTTCGCGGCGTAATCGGCGGGCAAACTTTGTAATCCCTCGGTCCACAGCACCGTTGCATGATCTTGTTTCACCTCGAAAATCGAGACGGTCGCGTTCGGACTAACGACCGGGTCTACACGAGCGTTGAGAATCTGCGTCAGGTATTGCGATTCTTCCGGCGGCCGTTCCTGACGCATAACCAGGACCATGCAAACCAAAAAGACAGCGAGCGACCCGGTACCAGCCCAGAGCAGACGCGGAATCGTCCACCAACTGGACGTTGGACCTCGGCGGGCGCGTTCCCGGCTTTGTTCGCCACTTTCCCGAACGATTTTCTCGCGCAACTGATGATTAAAAAATTCTTCGTTCTTGACTGGACGCGCACTCAACTCTCGCTTCAACAGCTCGCCGAGCTTCTTCGCCCCGGCCTTCTCTGCTTGAGCAGCAGCCTTGTCCGGCAGCGACGCCTCGAATTCCGATAGTTCGCGCCCGCTGAGCTGGTCGTCCAGCCACGCTGTCCATTTTTCCTCAAACGTTTTCATAAACGTCTTTCAGCAATGCTTGCAGTTTTTTGCGGGCATAAAACAGCCGGGACATCACTGTACCAATTGAACATCCCAACGCCTCCGCGATTTCGTGATACTGCATTTCCTCAATTTCTTTCATTAAAATCACCGCGCGATGCTCGGGAGAGAGCTGACTAATGGCCTTTTCGATCCGGGCCCGGATCTCGTCACGTTCCATCGCCTGATGGGGCAACGCTTCTGTTTTCGGAACTGTTTTCGATGCGGGATCGATTTCTCGCAGTTGAATTGCGTCATCGAACTCAGCGCCGCCCCCTTTGACCTGCTTTTTCCGCAGCCAATCGATGGTCACATTCATCACGATCCGATAGATCCAGGTATAAAAGGATGATTGCCCGCGAAAGCGTCCAATCGATTTCCAAGCTTTTAGGAAGCTCTCCTGAGCGAGATCCCACGCGTCCTGTTCGCTATGGACCATGTTGTTAATCATGCCGAATACTCGTGTTCGGTAGCGGGTTACCAGCTCGTCGAATGCTTCGGTATCACCGGCCTGGCATCGTTTCACCAAGTCGAATTCCGATACATCGGATTGCGCCAGAGTCGCTTCCGTTTGCATGATTGGACGGAGCGCGTCCTTATTTCATTCAACGCTGAAAGCTGTCCGGGCCGAAACGGCGCCGCCACTCAGCGCGATATTCACCCATCAGGGTTACGATGCCGTCGCGGACTTCAAAGAGCCGTTGCTGCAATACGAGATACTCCGACCGGCTGATCAGGCCGGGGGTTTTTCGCAGCTGTGCTGCTGCATTCATCGAAGTCGTGATTGCTTTTAAGGCTCGTTTCAGATACGCAATGGTCATTCCGATTTCGTCGAGATGATCACCACTTAATGCTGCCGCTAGTTTCGCGCTGGCCAGCGCGGCGTGAGTAGCCAGCTTAACTGCTGCGGGTTCGTTCTGAAGCGTCGCGTTTTGGTCGAACAATTGGTCAATCCAAAGGGTGAGATCGAATGCCGCACGATACAGATCGTGTTCCTGGAAGGTCTCCTCAGACGCAGCCGAATTTTCTACGTTTGATTCCTCCTCTTCGGTAGCGCTCTCATCCAGAAGCGCGTCTACCTCTGCGCTCCAGTCTTTTTCATCCAGCAACTGCGTCCAACCCATTTCGCGGGCGATGATTTCATCACGCCGGGGATCATCAAGATAGGTTTCCAGCAACTGCATGTATTTTTCAGTCTTTCCGTCCTGTTGCTGAAGGAAACGCTCCCAGTCGTATTCGTCCCACATGCGTTCAGGCTCGCCCCAATTGCCGGCCATGCAGAACTAAAGGCGAGCTTCTCTTTCAGCGCAAAAGTTTTTCGCGACTCCTTTCTTGAGCATCAATCTTCGAATTCCTGCGGTTGCGTGAGGCTGTTCGATCGATACGTTCCGCTTCGTGAATAAACGTGCTGCCTGGTGCGGGATATTTTGTTTGGCGCTCGCCTGCCTCTTCTCAGCTTGTGCCTCCGGTCCGGAGGAAGGCGTGGTAACGGAACGAACCGGGCCGGCGATGACATCTCCCGAAGCTCACTTCGCGCGACCATCATTCGCTCCGAATGGCGAAGCGGGATCTACTTCTGGCCACTTCTAAATTGGGACCGCGCACAATTTAAGCCTGGAACGGCGTTATTTGACTCCGGCCTTTTGCGGCGGGTTGCATCGGAGATGACCACACATAGGTTCGCCATTAGTGATGATCAAACAAGCCGCAGTCGCAGGCGCCCTGATTTTGCTGATTGCGATTTTTCTGACCGCCTGCGCATCACCCACCAACGATACACTCTCCAGTCCCTCGGCCTCTCAATCGGGTTCGTCTGTCCCCGGTGAAAAGATGGATGACGACCGTTTTTCTCCTGGCCCGATGGGATCCGGCAACGTGCGGTGGTGATCGATCGTTAGAGCGTTGAAAGGTTAAACCGGAAAGAAGTAGCGGCCCGCTCCAACGCTTCAACCATTTAACGCGTCAAGGCATCCCCATCCACGAAGTGCAACAGCGCTTCATGAACACCGGCGCCATGATCTTTCCGCGCTACGTAACCGCCAGCATTGCTCACGGCGTCTTGCACTTCAGGAATGGCATTCGCCGGGCACGACGGCATTCCTGCGAACTTTCCGTCAAGCATTGAGACATCGTTGTGGTGATCGCCGGCCGCGAAGATGTTCTCGCGTGAAACATCCAGTAAACGTCCTAACTCAGCCAGAGTCGTGCCTTTGTGGTAATCGGCGTGGCAGAAACGCAGATATATCCCATTGCGCTGGTAATGCAGCTTCGGATGATCCGTGCGCGCCTGCCGGATGAAGTCTGTGATCCGGTCCATTTCTTCGTCACTGTCAGCCGCGAGCCCTTCAAGGCCTTCGGAATTATAGATCAGACGCGCTTTCGTTTGATGGGTGGCAAAATCCACAAATTCAGCCAGCACGGAACCAGCTGACGAAAACAAGTCGGCATGATCGCGCGCGCACCGGTGATTCCAATCCCCGAACGCTTCCCACTTCTCACCATTTCGTCCGGGACGAAACACATCCCGTTCGGTCGTGAGGATAAAATCCGGACGGATAGGTAACGCGAACTCAGCGAGGCCCTTCTCCAGCAAATCGACAGAGCGCCCCGTGTTGATCGCCCACACTGCGCCGGCATCCTGCAACTCGCGAATGAACTCGATACACTGCGAATTGAATACCGGTTCGTCAGCATGCGAAATAAGCGTGCCGTCAAAATCGGTGCTGAGGAGCCGAATTGGTGAACGCATTGCAAACAATTTAAGAATTGATTTCCGAGAAGCAATGCGTCGATTGTTTCAGAACCGAAATCGACATGAAATCCGCTTACGAACTGGCAATGGAACGCCTTCAAAAAGGGTCGCCGTCGACCTCCCTTACTGACGAACAGAAAAAAGAACTGGCCGAAGTCGATTCCAAGTATCAGGCGAAAATCGCCGAGAAAGAGCTTTTCCTCAAAGATCAGATTCGCAAAGCACAAACTGAGGGGAAAGCCGACGATATCGATTCGCTGCAGAACCAACTCGTCTCGGAGGTCCGGCGGTTACGGGACGAGTGCGAAGCGAAGAAAGAAAAGCTTCGTAACGCGTTCGCGAAGCCGTAGCCGCGTTTGCGCGACGGGCCCGTAACGCGCGCTGTTTTCGATGACCCGAACAGGCGCAACAGCGCCCTAATTCAAAACGCAAGGGATTAGTATGCCTTCATTGACCGCCGCCACTTGGATGACCGGCGTTCCTGTTTGAGACAAACGCCGCTGCACGGCTCGTTTTGCCTTGGCCGCGCTTCGGCAGATCGCGGTCTAAGAAGCCTAACATGTGGGCATGCCGAATCGTACGGACGCCTTCCTGCTTCTGCAGCTCCTCGATGCTGCGGCGGAACTTTTCCATTTTAGTCCAGTGAACTTTTGGACGGAAATGATGTTCGGCGTGATAGCCGTTGTAGAAGAACAGCCAGTTGTAAATTTTTCCGTAGCTGCTTACGCCCCAGGCGATCGGCTTGTCCGGATTCGCTCCGTAATGCCGGTAGTAGCCATTCAAGTAACTAAAGCAATGGCCGAGATACCAGAATGGCAGGAAGAACAGCATAAATCGCCAGTTAATGAAATGAATCGGATTGGTCGGCACAATGATCGCCATGATCAGAAGCGTTATGGCAAATGCTGCCAGCTCAGCGGTGCCCCAGAAATCGTCGCCATTCTTCCGTTTCCGCAGATCGTTGCGGATCGCGCCGACGTCGTCTCTGAAAAAACTCAGGAAAATATAAGTCCACGGATTTTCGGCTTCGCCATCGTGACCATGCCGGTAGATCGATAACCAGTCGATCGTGTCACCTTTTTCGTCCTGCCGGTCCGAATTTCCCTTGTGATGACGCATATGCACAGCGTCGTACATCGTCTGTGAAAAACAGCAGGCGATCGATTGCGTGACTCCAAACAGGCGATTGAGGAGTGGCGATCGGAAGAACGGGTTATGAATGAAATTGTGGCCTACCCCGTTAATATTCGCATTCACCATCAGCGAATAGATGAACCCAAGGATTAACATCACCCACAGCGGTTCATGCGGAAACAAGAGATAAAGCCCGAACAGGTACGCGAGGTGGAACAGGCCCGCCGCAGCTGGGATGATATCCCAGCGCGTGTGCGCGAACAACTTGGAATTCGTCGTCGGGCGTTCTATTCGGATCGCGTCATTAGCCATGATGCCACTTCGGTTTGAGGGTCCGATACGTTCGCGGAGAACATCGCTTTGGCAAGGTCAGCCAGCCGCGAGCCGGTTTCCCGCTGCCGGAAAGCAACTTCTGTTTTGCCATCGAACTTCGTCAAATCCGGATCTTGCTAATGTTGTTCGCGTCCGCCTATTGTAGCGGCTTGCGATGTTCGCGCTTCAACCTGAATTAAAAGTCTTCACCGGCTCCGCAAACCGCGATTTGGCCGAAAGAATCTGCAAATACATCGGGACGCCCTTGGGACAGGCAACGATCAGCTCGTTTCCCGATGGCGAGACATACGTCAAAATCGAGGAAAACATACGCGGGCACGATATTTTTATCGTCCAGCCGACTTCTCCGCCGACCAACCAGCATCTGATGGAGTTGCTGATCATGGTGGACGCGGCGCGACGCGCCAGTGCCGATCGAATCACAGCGGTCATTCCATTCTTTGGCTATGCGCGCCAGGATCGCAAAGATCAGCCGCGCGTTCCGATCACAGCGAAGCTCGTGGCGAATTTGCTGTATGCCGCGGGCGTGAATCGGGTGCTCACGATGGATCTGCATGCGCAACAGGTGCAGGGGTTTTTCGACATACCAGTCGATCACCTTTATTCGGCGCCCGTGTTGATCAAATACCTGCGCAAGAGAATGGCGGGCAAACTCGCTGTCGTTTCTCCCGACCTCGGTGGTTTGAAAATGGCATCCGCCTACGCAGAAGCGCTCGGCGCTAACCTCGCGATCGTCGCGAAAGAACGTAAAAGTGCCACTGAAACGGAAGCGCTTTACCTGATCGGGGACGTCGAGAACCGCGATGTACTCCTTGTGGACGATCTCACCGAAACGGCAGGCACACTGAGCTCTGCGGCTGCGATAGTGAAAAAGCACGGCGCGCGCAACATCTATGCGGGGGTGGCGCACGCGGTCCTGGTAGATGTGGCCATTCCCAGGTTGCAAAAATCCCAAATTACGGAATTAGTAACGACCAACAGCACGCCGGTGCGCACCGTGGAAGGTTTTAAGGTCACGGTGCTCTGCGTCTCCGAGTTGCTCGGAGAAGGCATCAAACGGATTCATCACGACGAGTCGGTGTCATCGCTGTTCAACATCGAGAACGAGAAAAATGGCAAAACAAGTTAAGCTGAAAGCAGAACCGCGGCCGACTGTGGGGCGCTCCGCTGTACGCAAGCTCAGAGCCCGCGGATTTATTCCCGCTGTCATCTACGGCGGCAACGACAAACCGCAACCGCTGCAGGTCTCCGCGCGCGACATCAACGCTATGATGAGCCAGGCCTCGGGAGAAAACGTCCTGGTTGAGCTCGAAATTGGCGGGGATGCGCAAAGCCGCACTGCGCTTGTGCAGGAGGTGCAACACTCACCTGTCGGCGGGGAGATTCGGCACGTCGATTTTCACGCCGTCTCCATGGATCAGATGATTGAGGCAGAGGTGCCGCTTGAACCAGTGGGCACGGCTGTCGGCGTAAAGACTTTTGGCGGGTTGCTTGAGCAGAGCTTGCGCGCACTGGCGATCGAATGTCTGCCGGGCGATTTGCCGGACCGGATTACCGTGGATGTTTCGCAGCTGAACATCGGCGATTCGATTCACGTCCGGGATATCCAACTTCCGTCAGGCGTCACGGCAAAAGTGCAGCCCGATCTCACGGTGTTCTCAGTGCTGGCGCCTGTCGTCGAAGAAGCACCAGTTGCGGCCGAAGCGGAGGCTGCTGCCGCAGGTCCGGAAGTGATCACCGAGAAGAAGGAAGAAGGCGAATCCGCCGGTGCGCCAGCAGCGGCAGCGAAAGAAAAAGCTCCAAAGGAGAAAGAGAAGAAGTAACCCGTCGTCGTCCGGCGCCCCGAGTATTCGGGCCGAAGATCCGGGTGCAGTACTTCGACTTCGCTTCGCGGGATTCTTCGACTGTGCTTCGCTCCGCTCAGAATGACCACAGCCGATTTTGTGGAAAAAGCTACTCCAGCAATCCGGCTCATTGCCGGGCTCGGAAATCCCGGCCCGGAGTACGCGGCAACGCGACACAACATCGGGTTTATCGTTGTCGATCAGTTGGCTTCGCAGTTTGGATCTGCGTGGGAAAAATCGGCGAAATGGGACGCGCTCTCAGCGAAATGTGGAGCGGTGCTTTTGGTCAAGCCTTTGAGTTTCATGAATCGCAGCGGCCATCCCGTTTTCGCCGTTGCGCAGTTTTACAAAATTAAGCCGCAGGAAATCCTGGTCGTGCTCGATGATTTTTCGCTGCCGTTGGGTCGTCTTCGTTTGCGGCACCGGGGTGGCCCGGGCGGTCATAACGGCCTCGAATCGGTGATCGTGCAATTTGGCACGGAAGAAATCCCGCGTTTGCGCATCGGCATTGGAGCAGCGCCACGCCAGGGGTCAACCGATCACGTTTTAGGCCGGTTCTTTGATGAGGAGAAGCCAATCGTGAGATCAACCATCGATCGCGCAGTCGAAGCATTGAAATGCGCGATTGACAATGGTCTCGTTTCAGCCATGAACACGTTTAACCCCGAAGCTGTTCGGGGTGAACAAACCTGAAAGAATTATGAATCGTCGTTACGAAGCCCTGCTGGTGCTAAACACCCACGCTAAAGAAGAAAATGTGAAAGAAATGATCGAGCGCCTCGAATCCGAGTTCGAGAAGGAAGGCGCGAAAGTGGAGCAGGTTCAGAAGATGGATAAGCGCCATTTTTCATACGAAGCCGGGCCACTCGAGGCCGGTTATTACGTCAACTTCATCTTGAACACCGATCCCCAATCGATCGTACGTTTGCGAACCAAGTTCAAACTCGATCCGGACGTCTACCGCCAGCATTACCAGCGGCTGGAGGAGAACAAAGAGAACCCGTCAAAAAGAGTGGCCAAATCCAAATAAATTCGCTATAAACGCGGCATGGCGAACCTCAACAAAGTTCTCTTGCTTGGAAACGTCACGCGCGATCCTGAAATTCGATACACGCCAAAAGGCAGCGCTGTCTGCGACCTTGGCGTCGCCGTAAATCGCGCTTACACCACTGACAGCGGCGAAAAGCGCGAGGAAGTGACGTTTGTCGACGTAACCCTCTGGGGACGGACCGCCGAAGTTGCCAGTGAATACTTGAAAAAAGGAAGGCCGGTTTTCGTTGAAGGACGGCTGCAAATGGATACCTGGGACGATAAACAAACCGGACAAAAACGGACCCGTCTGCGCGTGGTCGCCGAAAACATGCAGTTGCTTGGAGGCCGGCCTCAAGGCGGAGGCGCGCCCGATGCCGGAGAAAGCCGGCAACCCAGCGCACCGCCAAAGAAATCAGCGGCTTCAGAACCAGACGAAGACGAAATTCCTTTCTGAAGTAGCGCGAGCCTCCGGCTGGTCGTCGGATAAATCGCAAGCGGAGACGCTTGCGCTACCTTTGTTATGAACGCGACCGAAGCCTGTATCGCGCTCAACATGCTACCGACGGTTGGGCCGGTGCGATTGCGTAAGTTGCTGGCGGTTTTTCACGAACCGCAACAGATCCTGACGGCGAAACGCAGCGAACTTCGCAACGTGGAAGGGATTGGTGGCGAGGTCGCCGATCAAATCTCAAACTGGGAATCGACGATTGATCTGCCGGCCGAACTTCAGCGGATTCGCGATTTCGGGGCCACTGTTATCACGCAACAATCTCCGTCGTACCCCCCGCCCTTACGCGAGATTCATGCGCCACCGATTGTGCTCTACGTCTGGGGCGAACTCCTGGACCGCGATCATCATGCCATCGGCGTCATCGGCGCGCGACGTACTACTCATTACGGAACGGAATCGGCCAAGAAGCTGGCGTATCAGCTTGCTTACGCCGGACTCACTGTGATCAGCGGATTAGCGCGCGGCATCGATACGGCGGCTCATCAGGGGGCCCTGGCTGCGAAAGGCCGCACCGTCGCAGTAATCGGCTCCGGATTAACGAAACTCTATCCGCCGGAGAACGCAGCGCTGGCGGAAAAAATCCGCGACGGAAACGGTGCGATCATTTCCGAATTCTCTATGGATATCCAACCGGATCGCCAAACATTTCCGATGCGGAACCGCATTATCTCTGGGTGGAGCCACGGTATTCTGGTTGTGGAAGCAGGATTGAATAGCGGTGCACTGATCACAGCGGCTCAGGCGCTGGAACAAGGCCGCGCGGTCTATGCAGTACCCGGTCATATCAACGCTCCGAGCGCGATGGGGTCAAACCGTTTGATTCAACAGGGCGCAAAATTGGTAATGGACGCCTCAGATATTTTGGAAGACCTGGAGGTTCTGTTGCCCGAAGCCAAGCCGTCCCGGGAAAGTGCGGCCCGGCCGTTGCCGCCGCTTTCAGAAGAAGAGCAGCGGGTGTTCGCAGCCATTGAGCCGACGGAAACGTCCATCGACGATATCGCGACCCGGAGCGAATTGCCAAGCGGCATCGTTTCATCTACACTTTTGCAGTTGGAACTGAAACGTCTGGTCAAGCAATTGCCTGGAAAATATTTCGTTAAGCTGGGCTAGGCAGAGGGTTACGGGGCGCTCAGCGCATCGTAAATTTCCCCCGACTTGCAAAGCCACCGTAAGTGAGTTCGATTCCTGCCCCATGTCTAAGTCCCTCATCATTACCGAGAAACCGTCTGTCGCTGGCGATATCGCCAAGGCATTGGGCGGCTTTAAGAAGGGCAAGGACTATTTCGAGAACGAAAAATATCTGATCTCGTGGGCGGTCGGGCACCTTTTCGAGCTGGCCGTGCCTGCCGCGATGAAAGATCAAGACAAATGGGACATGACGAAGCTGCCGATCATGCCACCGGAATTCGAGCTTGCACCCGCGGACAAAATGGGTGGCCGGGTCAGCACTCTGCGGAAGCTCATCAAAAGCAAGGACGTTTCAGAGATCATCAACGCCTGCGACGCAGGCCGGGAAGGCGAGCTCATATTCCGCTACATCGTGCAATACGCCGGCACGAAAAAGCCTATCAAACGTCTGTGGCTGCAATCGATGACCTCGGAGGCCATCCGCAACGGGTTCGCACGACTGCGTAGCGACGATGAGATGCAACCGCTGGCGAGCGCCGCGCGAAGCCGTAACGAAGCGGATTGGCTGGTAGGCATTAACGCCACGCGCGCGTTTACCCTGCGACTCAGCGGCGGACGGGGCAGCACTGTCACATCGCTCGGGCGAGTGCAGACCCCAACCCTCACCATCATCGTCGATCGCGAGAACAAGATTAAGGATTTCAAACCCCGCGAATTGAATGAAATCATCGGCACGTTCCGCGCTAAAGCCGGCGAATACGCAGGGCGTTGGTTCGACGAAGCTTTCAACAAAGATGAGAGCGAGAGCGAAAGGACGAGAAGACTGCTTGCACATCTCCGCCTGGATTTGGCGGATGCCGGGCAACGGCTTGATCCCGCAAGTGGGTCGCTTTGGGATGAGCACCGCGCCGCGCCGCGATTGTGGCATCGCGAAATCGCCGAAGCGATTCAGCGAAAATGCACAGGCAAACAAGGTGTTGTCGAGCTGGAGGAAAAAAAGCCGAGTACCCAAATCGCTCCCCAATTGTATGACCTCACCAGTTTGCAACGTGAAGCGAACAGTCGCTTCGGTTTTTCGGCGAAGCGCACTTTGCAGATCGCGCAGGCATTGTACGAGAGGCACAAGGCGATTACCTATCCACGCACCGATTCGCGCGCGTTGCCTGAAGATTATATCGGGACGGTAAAATCGACTTTGGGCAAACTTGAAAACCCGTTTGCACGCAAAGTCCTCGACAACAATTGGGTCAAGCCTAACAAGCGTATCTTTAACAACGCAAAGGTCGGCGACCATTTCGCAATCATTCCGACCGATAACGTCCCCCATTCACTCGATAATAACGAGCAGTCAATTTTGGACATGGTGACTAAACGTTTTGTGGCCGTGTTCTTTCCACCGGCACAATACGAGAACACGACTCGCATCACACGAGTGGAGGGCGAGCCGTTCAAAACAGAAGGCAAGATCATGGTCGCGCCCGGATGGCTGGAGGTCTACGGACGCGAAGCGGCCGGCGACAAGCCCGAAGAAAACCTGCCCGCAGTGTCGCAAGGTGAACGCGTCGAAATCGTGCGCATCGAAATCAACACGGAACAGACCAGGCCGCCGGTTCGATATAATGAAGGCACAATCCTCGGCGCCATGGAATCTGCGGGCAAACTCGTCGACGACGAAGAACTGCGCGACGCGATGAAAGAGAAAGGGCTCGGCACACCGGCCACTCGCGCATCGATTATCGAAACGCTGATTTCAGCTCATTATCTGACCCGCCATGGAAAGGAGCTTCAACCCACGGCCAAGGCGATCCAGACAATCACACTTCTTAAAAGCGCGGTGCCGGAACTGACCAGCCCTGAACTGACCGGCGAATGGGAATTCCGCCTGCGCGAAATGGAGCATCGCAAACTCACCCGCGACGCGTTCATGCGCGACATCCGGGATCTGACAAAGGATATCGTCGGCAAAGCCAAGCATTTTCATCCTGACGAGCACATGCCGGACATCGAGCCGTTTGGCCGGTGCCCGAAGTGCGGTTCGCCAATTGTAGAGCGGTTCAAGAGTTTCACCTGCACAAATGAGGACTGCGATTTTACCATCTGGAAAACCATTGCCGGCCGGTTGTTGAGCCGCGATGAATTCGAGACACTCGTCCGCGATAAACAGACAGGCCCGTTAGGCGGGTTTCGCAGCAGGAAAGGCAAACGCTTTCATGCCGCGCTCAAATTGAGCGACGATTTCAAGGCAGAATTCGATTTCGGGCCTAACGGGCAGGATAATGGCGCTGCGCAGCCGGTGGATTTCTCACACCAGGAAGCGTTGGGAAAATGTCCAAAGTGCGGAGGGCGCGTATTCGAATCGGGAATGACCTACATCTGCGAAAATTCAGTCGGCCCAAACAAAACGTGCGACTTCCGATCGGGAAAGGTCATTCTGCAACGGCCGATCGAACGAGAGCAGATGACCAAACTGCTTGCAAACGGCAAAACGGATTTGCTCGAGCGCTTCATCTCTCGCAAGGGCAGGCCGTTCAAAGCGTTTCTTGTGCTGACCGAAAAGAAAGATGTCGGTTTTGAATTTGAGAAGCGCGACCCGAAAGCCAAACCAGAACGAAAACCAAAAGAGCCTGCAGTGAAGATTGATTTCACTGGAAAGGAGCTTATTGGCGAATGCCCAATATCCGGCGGGAAAGTTTTTGAGACTGAGACCAGTTACCTCTGCGAGGATTCACAAGCGGATCGAAAGCCATGCAAATTCAAACTCAGCAGAACGATCCTTGGCCGCGAAATTCCAAAGGAACAGGCGCAAAAACTCCTCAGCACGGGAAAGACCGATCTTCTTGAGGGCTTCATCTCGAAACGTGGCCGGCCGTTCTCCGCCTATCTGAAACTGGAAGAGGGGAAAGTCGGCTTCGAATTTCCGGAAAAAACCACGAGCGCAAAGGAATCGAAATAACAAATTCTCTGCCGAGGTTGCCTGTCATCTTGTCACTCGCAGCGCAGTAAATAAACTGAGCCGGTGCAGGACCGATGGATTTTACCGCAATGCGAAAACCTCAACGGCAGCGGGATTGCGTGGAGCGAAATTTGCGGCTCAGAATGCATCGCGCGTCTTCTTTCCCGGAAACAATTTCGGAGCACGGACGAAGTTCAAAATTATCTGCGACCGCGCCTTAGCTCGCTGAGCGATCCATTTTTGCTGCCGCAAATGCGCGCAGCAGTCGCTCGGATCCTGGCTGCGCTGGATGCGCGCGAACGCATCGTGCTGTTTGGAGATTATGACGTCGATGGGGTGACATCACTCGCCCTGCTGGCGGAGATGCTCTGCGCTTACGGAACAACCCCGGACCTTTTTTTGCCCCTGCGAATGGAGGAAGGCTACGGGTTAAGCCACGAAAGCGTGGAACGCTGCTTCGAGCAACACCATCCGCAACTGCTGATCGCAGTTGATTGCGGCACCGGTTCGGCCGGCGAAATCGCCGAACTCAAGAAACGTGGTGTCGATGTCATCGTCCTCGACCATCATGAGCCTCCGCAAGGCCACGGCTCGGGAGGCGAACCGAAATCGCGGCTGCCAGAATGCGTTGCGATTGTAAACCCGAAGACCGATTCAGCGTCGACATTTGATTATCTCTGCAGCGTCGGGATCGCATTCAAGCTTTGCCATGCGCTGTTGAAAACGCGGCCGCTGCCTCAGTTTGATCTCAAATCCAGACTTGACCTTGTCGCGCTGGGTACCGTGGCTGACATCGTGCCGCTCGTCGAAGAGAACCGTCTGCTGGTCCAACGCGGGGCGATAGAAATCGGCCGCACATCACGCGTCGGTCTTCACAAATTAATGCAAGTCGCTGGTGTGCGGCCGCCGATTCTGCCCGAACATATTGGCTATCGCCTGGGCCCTCGACTCAACGCCGCGGGCCGGTTGAGCACCGCAGAAAAATCTTTGCGGCTATTACTCACGAAGGATGACGAAGAGGCTGCAGCACTGGCGATCGAACTGGATCAACAAAACCGCGCACGCCAGGGCGTGGAGAAGGAAATCCTCGCGGCAGCGATCGCGATGATTGAAAAACAATTCGATGCGGCGCGTGACGCTGCCATTGTGGCGGGCGCGCGCGGATGGCATCCCGGCGTGCTCGGCATAGTAGCGTCGCGGATCGTCCGAAAATATCATCGTCCTACGATTGTCATCGGTTTCGACGAGAACGGCGTGGGTAAAGGAAGCGGACGAAGCATCGAGGGGCTGCATTTGGTCAACGCACTGACACAATGCTGCGGTAGCCTGGAAAAGTTCGGCGGCCACGAGATGGCAGCAGGGGTGGCGTTGCACGAGAAAAATTTCCCGGAGTTCGCCGAAGCGTTTTGTCGCACTGCGCGAGAGTTGTTGTCAGAGCAAGCTCTGCAACGCTCACTGCGACTGGATCACGAGCTCCCGTTGGCAAGTATCGATGTCGATTTTCTTCGCTGGCACGAGCTTTTGCAGCCGTTCGGAAATGGAAATCCGCAGCCACTGTTCTTTGCTCGTGCGGTCGAGCCAGTGGGGCCCGCACGAGTGTCAAACGAAAAGCATCTCCTGTTTCGATTGCGCCAGGGCGACAGGCATCGGCGTGCCGTTTATTTCGACGGCGCAACCAGCGAAATCCCAGCGCCGCCCTGGGACATCGCATTTCGAATAGGGACGGATGAATATGGCGGTGAGACTTTGGTTGGCATGCGGATCGAGGCATTGCGCGCAGCCGAACGGGTGTGAAATCGGTTACGTTCGACTGCATACTCATCCTGAGCGGAGCGGAGTCGAAGGATCCCGTTGCAGTTGCGTACAGTGAAGCCACGGGATTTCTCGACTTGCTCGAAATGACAGGCTTACATGACTAGCGTCTCCATAAAGCTCGAAGATTTAGTCTGGATTCCGCGACCGCGCCTGCTCGCTTTGCGACGGCTCGGGATTGAGACAGTAGACGATCTCCTCACGCATTTTCCGCGGCGTCACGAGGATAGAACTGAGTTCCCGAATTTTCCACGAGAGGAAACCGACGCTCCCATTTGCCTCTGCGGCGAAGTGACTAAAACATCGGTGCGCCGTTTCGGAGGTTGGAAGAAAATCTTTGAAGCGACGCTGGAGGAATCGCAGCCAAATGCGCTGAGCGAACCACTCGTTTGTCGCTGGTTCAACCTGCACTACGTGCAGAAAATGATCGCCACCGGTCAACGTATCGTTGTTTTCGGTAAACCGCGTCTGCGTGGTAAACGAATTTGCATGGATCATCCGGATTTTGAGGTGATCGAGAATGACGAAGAGATTTCGATCCATTTTCGACGTATCACGCCCATCTACCCGGCCACCGAAGGTCTCTCGCAGCGGGTCTTACGCGGCATCATCTATCGTGTCCTGCAGGAGTTTCCGGACGCAACCTGGCAATCGAGTGCGCCGCTGAGTCTGGTGGGCGGTGAACGAGCAGAGGCGATTCGAGCGATACATTTTCCCGAAACTTGGGAAGCGCGGGACGCCGCACGCAAGCATCTCGTGCTCTCGGAATTCTTTTCAATGCAAATGCTTATTGCGTCCCGGCGTTTCGAGTCATCCGCCCGGGTCGGCCGGGCACACTGCGGTTCAGGCGCGTTGCTCGACAATTTCATAAAAGCGCTGCCGTTCGAATTGACTGCCGCGCAGCGGAAAGTAATCACAGAAACGCGGCGCGATTTGGCGGCGAACTCTCCCATGAACCGCTTGTTACAAGGCGACGTCGGCTCGGGAAAAACCGTCGTTGCAATCGCGGCCATGCTTCTCGCAGTTGAAGCTGGATATCAAGCCGCGTTTATGGCGCCGACACAAATTCTCGCCGAGCAACATTACGAAGGACTTCGACGCTGGCTCGAGCCGCTGGGCGTCCGCATCGCGTTACGAACAGCGGCGCGTCAGGAAGAAAGCGGCCCATTACCACTCTTCGATTTGGGTAGCGCACGCGTCTCGCGTGCTGGCGACGGCGTCGCGCCGTCGCAGACTTTTCCTGAGACGCTCGCAGCGGTAGGAGCTCGCTACTCTCGCCGCCGTCTCCCGCATTTTGAAAAACCTTGGGCGATTTATGCCGTTACGATTGGAACGAAAAAGAATCGGTGCCTTTCACCAAAAGCGCGTACGACTGTCTTGGATTCGTTGCGGCATTTTCACAACAAACGTTATGAAATGTTCGCGGCATGCGTAATGCCTGACCATGTGCATTTCCTTATCCAGCCGTGGCCAAAAGGAAATGATGACAAGGAAAACACGGCCTTCTGGCGACTCAGTGAATTGGTGCATTCAATTAAGTCTTTTTCAGCGCATCAAATTAATGAAATCGAAAACAAGCGTGGATCGATTTGGGAGAAAGAACAATTCGATCGGTACGTACGATCGGATCACGATCTCCAAGAAAAATTTCACTACATCTTGCGCAATCCCTCGGAATCCGGTGTGGTCAACCAGAATGAAGAGTATCAATGGGTCTGGACTCAGGACGATGAAGCACGCAATGAAAGATTATTTCGGCGCGACGCCGAAATCAGCACGCGGGACGCGTGCGCTACCCAAATTAACGAGCCCGAAATTATCGTCGGCACGCACGCCTTGCTTTACGAAAGCGTTTCGTTCTCGAATCTCGGGCTGGCGGTAATCGATGAGCAACACAAGTTCGGTGTGGCGCAGCGCGCGCGGCTGACGGCGCGCGAGCCAGCACCCGACGCGCTGGTAATGACTGCCACCCCGATCCCGCGCACCCTAACGATGACGATTTACGGCGACCTCGACATTTCGACCATTGATGAGATGCCTAAGAACCGCGGGAGGATTGTCACCGCAGTGCGCGATACATCGAAACTCGGCGAGGTGTTGAACTTCTTGAGAACGGAATTGGAGAAAGGACGGCAGCTCTATGTCGTTTACCCGTTGATTGACGAAAGCGAAAAGCTGGATGCGAAAGCTGCCGCAGCGGAATACGAACGATGGCGTGAACGTCTCCATCCGTTTCGGTGCGAGTTGCTTCACGGCCGGATTCCCGCGCCGGACAAGCAGCAGATCATGGAACGGTTTCGCCGCGGGGAGACTAAAGCATTGATCAGCACCACGGTGCTCGAAGTCGGTGTGGATGTCGCAAATGCTACGATGATGCTGATTGAAAATGCCGAGCGATTTGGGCTTGCACAGCTCCACCAGCTTCGTGGCCGGATCGGCCGGGGCGAACACAAGTCGTATTGCATTTTGCTGACCTCCAGCCAAACGGAAGAGACATCCGCGAAGCTCGCGGTTCTGGAACAAACAACGAACGGATTTGAAGTGGCCGAGGCTGACTGGGAATTGCGCGGGCCGGGTGATCTGCTCGGCACCGCCCAAAGCGGTTTGCCTGCGCTCAAGATCGGCGATTTAAAACGCGACGCGGATCTGATGCGACATGCCCGCGCGGCCGCCATTTCTATCTTCGAAAGGGACCCGCGGCTGGAGCTGCCGGAAAATCAACATTTCCGGCACTTAATTGTCGAACAACAGGGAAAAACCTATTCCCACGTTAGTTAATGAAAAACCTCGCAAAATTTTTCCTGTTTGTGCTGATCCTGAGTGCAGGAATCTCGCTCTTGTACGATTACCGTCTCAAACATGGAGGGTTAAAGTTTTCAGCCGGGCGCACACCGGAGAAGTACACACTGGCTTCGGAATCGGCAGTTAGTCCAAAACAAGTTCCGTCACTCGAATCGATAAGTCGGGAGCGTCGCGCACTGGTCAAGAGCGTCGTGCCATCGGTGGTAGCGGTGAAGACATCGACCAAGGTCGCCATCCGCCGTGAATATGGGGTTGATCCGTTTGAATTCTTTTTTCCCAATCAACGCCGGTTTCGTAATCCGCGCGATGAAGCCCTGGTTCAGAATTCACTTGGCTCAGGCGTCATCGTGACAAATGAAGGCCACATCATTACCAACAATCACGTGGTGACAGACAGGCAGGGCCGCCCCGTCGATCAGATTGAAGTGCAACTGGCCGACGGACGAACCATGAAAGCACGTCTGGTTGGCGCTGACGAACAGGTAGATTTGGCGGTACTTAAGATCGATGAGCCGAACCTTAAACCACTGAAGCTTGCTGACTCCGATTTGGTGCAGCCGGGAGATTTTGTTCTCGCGATCGGTAACCCGCTTGGCTTCGAAGAAACCGTGACGGACGGGATCATTAGTTCGAAGGGCAGACCTAATCGCAGCGATGCTTTTGCTGATCTGTTGCAGACGAATGCCGCGATCAATCCTGGGAACAGCGGCGGTCCATTGATCAACCTTCAGGGCGAGGTGATTGGAATTAACACTGTGATCGCGTCAACCACTGGCGGTTCACAGGGATTGGGCTTCGCGATTCCGTCTAACACAGTCCGCAGCGCGCTGGAAAGCTTGTTGAAACAGGGACGGATCATTCGCGGATACCTCGGCATTCAGTCGGGACCGTTGCAACGTGGCGCCCTGGGTGCAGACAGCGGCGGCGTCACCGTGGGCGACGTAATTTCCGGGTCCCCTGCAGAACAGGCAGGCCTGCAGCCGGGCGATGTGATTGAGAGCTTTAACGGGCATGACGTAAAGAATTTCAGCATGCTTCGCACATTGGTGGCTCAGGCGCCGTTGGATAAACAGGTAGAACTTCAAATTGTGCGGAATGGAAAACCGTTAACGGTAAAAACGCAGATTAAAGAGCAACCCGTTGATTACGAAAGCGCCCGGGTGGTTCCTCGCGGAAACCAGCCGCAGCAGCCGCAGCAACCGCGAATCCCGCAACAGCCTAACGACCAGGAAACAGTCGATAGCCCGCTGGCCTCAATTCACGTAGATCCACTGACCCCGGAAAAAGCGCGCGAGCTTGATTTGCCGCCAAACGTGCAGGGCGTATTAGTCACTGATGTTGATCCTGACAGTGGCATGGCAGAGTTGCAGAAAGACGACGTGATCGAAGAAATCAACCAACAGCCTGTGACGTCCGTTTCCGACTACAAC
>JAICUQ010000097.1 GCA_025935755.1 Chthoniobacterales bacterium
ACGTCGAGCACTTTCAACCCTGCACTCTCGAATAACCGGCGGTACTCAGCATCTGTACAGAAGACATCTTCGACAGGACGTCGGTCCGCAACGTCGAGCATGACTATGCGGACCCGATCGCCATCGCGCGCGTAGCGGTTCTCGGGAAAATCCCGGGTGCTAAAGGATGCCCATTCGTTGACGTAGATTTCGGCAGAGGAAACAACCAGGAGCAGACATCCATGCATAGCGAGGAGAATCCGCAGCTCGCGTAGCAGGTCCGCCTTCGTTTGCGTCGGCACGTTGTCGAACGTGAACGCAGCCAAAATCACATCAATACTGCCGGGCGCGAACTCGTCGGCGATGTCGGTACGAATCAAGTGGTACTCACCTGAAGGATCGAGCGCACGTGCCTGGTCCAGCATCGGTTCCGAGATGTCCGCCCCGATGACGTTCAACCCAAGATTCTTGAGGAATCGAGTCGATCGGCCAGTGCCACAGCCGAAGTCGAGCGCGCGAGAACCATGGTTGTATCGGCGAATTAACGCAGGCAAATCACGAAACGCGAGATAATAGGTTCCAGGAAACTGAAGCGTCGCATACGCGCGCGCACGCTCCCGGTCTTCGTACACGTTGCCAAACCGGTGATTCATCGGCGGTTCGTTGAGGGGACCAACAACCGGAAGCTCAGGCTATTCGTTAGGCGAATATCGCGATGATTGGGCGCCAAATCGCGCATTTGGAAACCGCGATTTTTGAACCGATTGAAACCGCGAGCTAGCGGCGATCCGTCATGGCCTGGAACTGCTGGCCGTTTTCCCACGACTCCGGCTTGTTCCACGGCATTTGGGATCCGCCATGATCGTCCGGGTCGCTGACGAGGGCGGTCGGTTTTTGCGAAGCGCATGAAGTCAGCGCGACCACGAATGCGCAGAGCAAAACGGGAACGACGATTCTTCTGAACTTAAGGACTTGTGCCAGCATAAATCACACTGTCTCCAGGTTGTACTTGGACGCCGCGCGCCAAGCTGTTGGTGATGATATCGCCGATGGCTGTGGCTGGTTCAACTGAAGAAACGCGAATTTTTCCAATCAAAGTCCCGTCGCGTAACACCAGCATTTCCGAGTTCGGTTCCACTCCGTTGCGCGCCCCGAGATTTAACACTACGAAATTGTAGGCCTGATTGTACGCGAGCACAGATCCGTGCACACCGGCGCGACGACTGCTGCTGCCTGAGCGTTGCGCGCTGGCCGTCTCGCGCCTCCTCCTGTTTTCTGCTTTGGGAGCTTCTTTCGGTTCCGCCTGGTGTTGTTGTGCCTCCTGCAGTTTCTCAGCCAGCAAGGCTTTTTCTTTCTCTGCGCCATCGAGTTGATGCCGGAGATCGTCGAGTTGCGATTGCAGATCAGGGCTCTGCGCATTGCTTGCCGGCACAGGGTCAGCGGGCGCTGACGTTTGCGACGTGGCTTCCGCTCCGGCAGCGCGTTGGCGTAAGGCCGCAATCTCCTGCTGGCTAGCGTCGAGTTTGCCCTTGAGATCTGCTTTTTCTTTCTGCGCCTGGGCTAGTGCTGCTTCGGCTTTCGCCGTTTGCTCTGTTGTTGCGTTAGCTCCCCCGTTCGCCTTCGCTGCCACCATCCCGGCCGGTGATACAACATTGGCTCGGACAGCCTTCAGTTTCTGGCCATTCATGATGGCGAAAATCAATCCAAACAAGAGAAAAACCACGGCTAACCCGCTCAAGTTCCTGGGGGTTACCATGGGCACCGCCGATTCCCGTTGCGCCATAAGCGTGCCTTTTAACAACCAATCTCGTGAAAAAGCAATGACGATTTCTACGGCGCCAGGGAGAGCAGCAGCGCTTGTTGCCTCTTCCTCCTCTCTCGAGCGCTCTAACGCAAAGGCCGGGCGACGAGAATTCCGCTGTCGGAGCGATACCGGTACAGGTACTTCGAAAGCTGATCGTCTACCACCACTTTGCCGTAATTGCTGGGGGATGAGGCATGCATGAAATGCAAAACTCCATCACTCGTGCGTAGTGCCAGGCCGACGTGCGCCGTCGAATGGAGCCCGTTTCGCTCGCGCGAAATCACGCCAATGACATCGCCGCTACGCAATTTGGGCTCGATCTTCGCGACCTGGCTTTTTGGAATTTCGTACAGCGGACGCGACGACACGTTCGCCTCCATGCGCGCAAGCGGTCCGAGCAACGATTTGTTCGCAGCAAGATAACGGTAGTGCCGCCACCCAATGCTCATCTCTCGTGCAGAATGTGGAACGCTGTGCCCGCCGAGGTCACGCGTCATGTCTTCAACCAAACCGCGCCGGTTGTTATCGTAAAGCCAATCTTCAAGGTAGTGCAGCCGGGAGAGGTATTCGCCTGTGCATTGGCCGCTGCGATATCGATCCATTTCGATGTAATGGAGCAAGCGCTCGGGAGTCCAATTCGCTTCCGGTTCGTTCAACATTCGCGCAAAGCCAAGAGCCGTTTCGAAAAAGGTCCAGCAATCCATCCCGTAAAAATTGACCGAAGGCGATTCGATCCGGCTGTCGATCTCGAGAGTGAAATGTTTGTACCGGGTTCCGACCAGCGCTTTGCCAACGGCGGCGGTGCGATCGCCGATCGGCAGGGATTTCCAATTCTCTGCTTTCGCCCTGGCAATCAGCCGGTTGAACTGGTCCTGACCCTTAAAGACGGTGCCGAACGGCAAACGAGATTCGGACGCCATCCCGGCTGAACAAATCAAAAACAGAATTACACCGATTCGCCAGCCCTGCATGAGAAGAGGTGTAACTGAACGCGGGATGCAGAAACTTACAAGGCCAAAAAGAGTAGAGCTTAAATATCAGGCGCTCGCATGAATCGACATTCGAAGTTTGTGACGTTTTAACGCTTTCCACTTTGTAACTGTCTCATATCCTTTCAACACCGTGCCAATTCACTTCCCGAAAAAGAAACGGCGAAATATCGTTCGCCAGGCGCCAGGCGACGACAGTCCGGTTCCAGCAGGTCGCCATTCAACCCGGGTCCGGCTCCGTCCGCGGCCCGATTGGCACAAGCGCAATTTTCTCACCAGCGTTTTGATTCCGTCGCTTTTCGTGAAGCGCTCCGGCGAATATGTGCCACCCCAATTTCCGAAGATTCGCGAAGGCGAGATCTGCATCACGTGGATCGGTCACGCTTCATTTCTGATCCAAACTCACGAGGTCAATATTTTGATCGATCCGATCTGGTCGAAATGGCTCAAGGTAATTAAACGATTGAAACAGCCTGGCTTTGAAATTCATCATCTGCCTTCGATTGATTTCGTGCTCGTGACGCATGCGCATTTCGATCACCTCGACCGGCGCACGTTGCGGCGTGTAGCTGCAAATCAACCGATCGTCGTTCCGACAGGCGTGGGAAATCTGGTTCACGATTTGGGCTTTCACATTGTACACGAACTCGATTACTGGCAGACGGTCGAGCTCGGGCCGCTGAAGATTTCGCTAACGCCGTGTCATCACTGGGGCGCTCGGTTTCTTGCGGATCTGCACCGCGATTTCGGCGGCTTTGTGATCGCCTCCAATGGCCGCACCATTTTTCATTGTGGAGATACAGCTTATTTCCCTGGCTTTAAAGAAATTGGCGATCGGTTCAGTGTCGACCTGGCGTTGCTTCCGATTGGAGCCTATGAAGCGCCTACCGGGCGTGAAGTTCACATGAATCCCGAAGAGGCGGTGAAAGCTTTTCTTGAGTTGCGCGCCAACAGGCTGATCCCCATGCACTACGGGACGTTTCCGCTGGGATTCGAGCCGCTCCACGAACCGCCGCAGCGATTGCTGGCCGCGGCACGCGCACAGGGAATCGAGGAGAAAGTGCTGGTTATGACCGAGGGAAAACCCGTGGTTTTGTGAAGAGGATGAAAACGCCGAAAGCGCGACGCCGAACGTCCAACGGCCAATGGTTTCGAGTGAAGGAGAACGATGGGGTTTACGAGTCAAAGACTACAACTGGTTTTGAAGAAGAAAACGCTGAACGCCGAACACCCAACGCCGAATGTTGAATTTGGAACGTGGCGTGTAACCGAAAATTTAGATGGCGCGTACTTGGCAATCCGTCGGCCCGCTTACGATCTCGGAGACAGACTTCTTGAATTTGCGGCAAGAATCGTCGAACTCACCGAATCACTGCCAAACACGAGGGCAGGAAACCATATTGCCGGCCAACTTCTGCGGTGCGGCACATCATCACTTTACAATCACGGCGAAGTTGAAGCAGCGGAATCGCGCAGGGATTTCCTTCACAAACGCCGAGTTTGTCTCAGAGAACTACGCGAAACAAAACGGTGGTTGCGCCTTTTAGCCGGATCAACAAGGTCGGAGCACTCGCGAATTTCAATAGCTGTTTGAACGAAGTGGAAGAGCTGATCCGGGTCTTTGTTGCTAGTCTCCGAATAGCTGAGAGAAATGCGAAGCGATGATCGCGCCTCGTGAATCGACGTCAGGCGTGTCGATCATGGTTCCGCATTTTCCTTCAGAATTGGGCATTGCGCGTTGGACGTTCGGCGTTCGGCGTTTTCTTTCTTAAATGTTCGGTTCGCGCTCCACGCGTAACGAGATCTTCGGCGCGCTTTCAGCCGGATTACTGGTCGTCGCGTTCTGTCTGATCCTGCTGTGGCATAATCCACTGCTCTTTTGGAATGACGACTATGAATTATCGGTCCTCCCGGTCTTCGCCGATATGGCGCGGAGCTGGTCCGAGGGTCACTGGCCAATCCTGAGTCCTTACTCCTGGGTCTGCGGCAATCTCGCAGGCGAATTTCAGTACGGCACGTTTTCGATTTTCGTGAATGCGGCCGTGATTTTGATTTGGAAATTTCCACTAACATTTCCGCAGCAAGCGGCTGCACTCTCCATCGCGCATCTCTGTGCGCTCGCCATTGGAGCATTTTTACTCGCACGCGGTCGCGGGTTTTCCGTCGCCTTGTCCACTTTTGTAACGCTGATCGCGTCATTAAGCGGGTGGATAATTTGTTGGGGTGCCACCGATTGGTTTGGTGCTCTCGGTGCATTCACCTGGCTGCCATGGGCGTGGTGGGGAGCAGAACGCGCTCTGGATTCACGGCGAACGAAGTGGCGATTCGTTTGGCCGGCGCCGTTTGTTTATCTGCTCGTTACGGGCGGATTTCCTTACACGGTTTTGATGCTGTTGCTTCTCGTTGTGTGGTTGTCGATCAAAACGATATGGCAACGGTCGGTGAGCGGAGATCATCGGGACATTAAGGTCTCTTCCATATTGGCAGTCCTGCCCATGCTGTTTGGCGTGGGGTTGGGATTTGGACTATCCGCGCCGGCATGGCTGGCGCTTTTGGATCTTGTCCAGGGTTCAGCGCGCGAATTACAGTCACCGGCCGCTCATTGGCAGTGGCGCGTTCCGCCTGCGGCGCTGCCGGGATTAGTGCTTCCATCATGGACAGTGAACTGGACCGATTTCTCCTCGCGCAATCGGCCGCATTCAGCGACCGAATTAGCTTGTGGCTTGATCGCTCCAGCCGCGTTGATTGCCGGGCTGCTATTCCGTGGCAAACAACTCGTCAGGCAAATCAAATGGGAACTGATTCTACTCTTGCTCGTGCTTCTGCTCTGTATGATTCCAACAGCTGGGATGTTCCGTTGGAGTTTCCGGTGGTTGCCATTTTTTCATCTGCTCCTGGCACTGTGCGCAGCGGAAGCGCTGCGGCTTAAACCGGCATCACTGGCTCCGGCTATAACGACGCTTGCACTGGTACTGATAACGATCGTTGCGGGGTTACTATTCGACACAAAGGGTTCCTACGCGTTCCCGCTAATTTGGATTTTTGTTGGATTAGCTTCGGTTTGGGTTTGCTCGGCATTGCTACTGCGGTCCGATTTTCGACTGTGGATGCCCGTCGCAATCACGTTTTGCGCGTTGTTAGCAACATACCTCTTGATGCCGACAAACTGCGGAGTCCCCAGATATAATTTTTCTCAGGAACTGCTTGAACCTGCGCCGCTGGACCCGCAGCGACTTTATCTCAGCGTGTATCCGTGGGCCGAACTTACCTATGCCATGACTAACAAACCGCAGCCGGTTGGCCAGACATTGCGGCCGGGAAGCACCTCGATGTGGGCCGGATTGCGATTCATCAACGGCTACAGCCCCGTCCGCGCTGCAGGTGTGGCGCGAGAGTTTGCAACCAGCATTCATGGCGAAATCAATCCCGACGTGGGAAGGCATTTACTTAGCGATCAAGCCGGCAGAGATGGCCGGCTGGCTCTCATAGGTGTGGATGGCGTCGTCGTGGCAAAAGAAGTGGGTCTTACGCCGCAGCCGGGCTCTGAATGGGAACTGGCAGTTTCAACCGATGAAGGGGATGTTTTTCACCGCCGCGGTACGCCATTCCTGCGAATTCGCTCCGTCGGCTCGATTGATTCCCGGCCTAACGAACGCTTTGCCTTGGGGACGATCTCACAAATCAACGAATCCCGAAACTTCGTCGAAGCAGATATCGATGTGCCACCAGGCGATCGGCCTGCGCTTGTGACCTTTTCGCGCCCCTATTTTCGCGGATACACCGCACGCATTGGGGATCAGAAACTCGCAGTCACATCCTATCGCGGCTTGTTTCCCATTCTGGAAGTTCCAGCAGGCACGCGTGGACGGCTTACTCTTATGTATAGACCGGCCTGGCTGCTGTGGGGAGGTACCCTAGCTGTCGCGTGTGCAGTTATCATTTTGTTTACCTTCGTTACAGCAAGCGTTCGGCGCACACCGAATCATTCGGCGTAAGCGCGGTCGCAAGACGACAATGAACGACGGCTTGGACAGCCGCCGAACTTACGACGGGACGGCTGGGAAGCCGTCACTCATTTATCTCCTCATTAGTCGACCTGCTTGACCGCGAGATTCTGTTTTCTCCAGCGCCAGTCTCGCCGTCGCTGCGTGCTATCGATTCCAAGATGATGCCCAGACAACGGCAAATCAGCTGAGACTCAGTCATATCGGAATATCTGGCGTCCGCGTTACCCGGCATGAAATGCATTCGGTAAATCCGATCAACGTCGACACCGCTGCAATAGCTGTTAAGGAGCGACCAGTTCTCGTCTCGGAAAGATTCCTCGATCCTGGCTTCTTGCTCTGCCGAAAGCATTTCGATATTCGTTGATCGAAACTCCTTCGGGAGCGCACGCGTCAAGGCCAGCATGAGCCGATTGTCGTGAACGTCAGAGAAGAGATGCGGATTTTTCGACAGCACGTGGAGTACCGACACATCGAGACTGGGATTTCGGGCTTCGCGTTCAAACCGATAGTCTTTCTCCGAACGACCCAGCAGATTGAAAAAATCCCGGGCAGGATTTCCGCCGGCTAGTAATTCAGGGATTAAAAACCGGACCTGGACGTTCGCGGCTGGAAGCGTGCTCTTCCAGCTTTCAATGTCGCGTCGGAAAGCCGGTGTGCGGCTGTTGAGACACTGAGCAACGAAATCGCCTAACGACGTGCCCGTTTTGAGGCCCCATTGCTTCCAGGCAGATGGTATCCATTGAAGTTGAGGCCGAAGATAAAAAACAACCGAGACCTCATACTGTGTATCGAGCCCCGCCAATAGATCGGCCATTCCGGGATTTGCCAGGTTTTCGGCGCTGAGGATCGCAACCGGATTTCCTTTTCGCTTTAACAACGCTGCGACTTCCGCGCTTAGTCTCGCCATGAGATTTTCCGATTGCTTTCGGGCCTGCTCTATACACCAAATAGGTGTGCCGACGAGATCGCCAGCCGTTCGCGCAATTTTCAAATGTTTGTCGAAAACAAACACATTGTCCTGTTGTAGCTTCGAAAAATTCTGAAACAGCGCGGTGCGAATACTAGCGCTTCCGCACTTGGCGAATCCCGCATGAATAAGAAGGCGCGATCTCAAGTGCAGCGGCTTTAAGCGCGTCGCGCTTATGGCGCAACTCAGAGTTCTTTCGGGTTTTCGAGCAGCTCGATCACACGCTTGAGCAAGCGACTGGCCCCGCCGCCATCGATACTACGATGATCGAAGCTTAAAATGATTTGCGCTTCGGTTGCGGGCAGGAATTCATTTTTCGCTTCGTTCCAGGACGGAACCTTTTTGCCTGCGCCAAGGCCGAGCAGCAACGTTTGATCGGGAAGGGGAATCGGTGTGCCCCATTCCATTCCGAAAATCCCGAAGTTGGATACGGTGGCGATGCCGCCGGCCTGCATGTCTGGGGAAATTCGCCGCTGTCGCGCGAGCTCGATCAACTCCTTGTATTTCGTGGTGAGATCGGCAAGCGAGGTTTTGTCTGCGCCGCGCATGATCGGCACCATGATTCCGTCTTCCGCTTCAACAGCAATCCCGATGTCGACCAAGTCTGTTTGCACCACGCGGTTTCCGATGAATTTCGCTGCTGCGGCTGGATTTTCCTTCAGTGCAAACGCGAGTGCGCGCAGCGCGTAAAGACCGAGACCGGGTTTCGGATCGCGCGATTTCCGATCTTCTAATACCGGGTCGAGATGCACCGATGCACCGATCGTCGAAAGCGGACGAGTCCAGCTTCGACGCATCGCATCAGCCACGCCAGATCGAATCTTTGATGCTTCTTGCACTTCCTGGCTCTCGATCTTGTGAAGAAAACTCTCGAGATCCTTGATCGTTACCCGGTTGCCGGCGCCGGTTCCCATAACCCCTGCGAGATCGGCGTTTGTTAGGTGCAATTCAGTCATGCGCGCACGCACGCGAGGAGACATGAACGTAGCCCCTTTGGTGATTACCGGGACGGGCAGTGTAGAGCCACTGTCGCGATTGCCATCTTCCGTTGGCAAACGAGACGGACGCGCGACCTTTACCTCCTGATCGGCACGCGCAGGAATTTCTTCCGCGACTTCTTCTTCCGTCTGCGGTGGAGGCGGCGGCCTGTTTTTAGCGAAACGCGCGGCGTCTTGTTCGCTCGCTTCTACGTAGCCGAGCACTGCGCCAACCGGATAAGTCTCCTTCAACTGCACCGATATTTTATCGATCTTGCCTTTGCACGGCGTAGTCACGCCCATAACTGCTTTGTTCGTCTCGACATCAATGATTTCCTGGTCCTCCGCAACTTCGTCGCCGGGTTTGACCTTGATATCAACGATGGTGGCTTCGGCGATCGATTCGCCAAGCTGCGGCATGATGATTGGGACTTGTGGCATTACTACTTAGTCATCCGAGTAAACTCGAGGAACCCCGTTGAGCAATCTTAAGGGTAACTCCGTGGGATCTTTTGACTGCGGTTCGCCTGGCTCAACCTGACAGTTTACGCGCGTCATGGAAACTATTCTCGAAGTAATGCCCGCGCCTTTGCGACAATATTTTTCGCGTTCGGCCGGTGCGCGCTCCAGAGGTTCGGGTGATACGGAATCGGTGTGTCTTTTGCGTTGAGACGTTGGGGCGCGGCGTCGAGCAGGTGAAAGCCCTGGCTGGTGACTCGAGCGATGACTTCCGCAGTCGTTCCACCCCAGGGAAATGATTCGCCGACACAAAGTAAGCGGCCCGTACGGGCAACTGATGCAAGGACTGTGTCGGTGTCCAATGGCTTGACGGTTCGCAGATCGACGATTTCAGCTTCGAGACCTTCACGGGCGAGTTCCTCCGCCGCGGCCAGGGATTCCTGCGTCATTGCGCTGTAAGTCACGATCGTGAGGTCGCGCCCTTCGCGCGCAATACGCGCACGACCTGTCGGCAAACCTTTGTCCGGCAACTTGTCGGATTTGAGATGGTAATAGAGATATTTGTGTTCGCAGTAAACCACAGGATCGTCGATAGCGACCGCCTCGATCAGCATCGTGTAAGCATCTTCGACCGTTGCCGGCGTCATCACCACGAGTCCTGGATAATGCGCGTAAAGCGACTCCATCGATTGACTGTGAAACGGACCGCTGCCCTTGGTTCCACCCGAAGGCAATCGCACCGTGATCGGCACGGGCACGCCTGTTCGCCAGTAATGCGTGCCTGCATTGTTCAGAATCTGGTTCAGGGCGATGCTGGAAAAATCCGCAAACTGCATTTCCACAATCGGCCGCATTCCCTGCATCGCAGCGCCGATGGCAGTGCCGACGATCGCATCCTCGCTGATCGGCGTGTTCAACACGCGTCCGGGGAATTCCTTCGCCAAACCTTTCGTTGCTTTAAACGCGCCCCCAAATGTTCCGCCAACGTCCTGTCCGTAAATGAAAACGCGGTTGTCATCGCGCAGCAGTTTTGCCTGCGCTTCGCGAATGGCTTCCAGGTAGGTGATGCTCATGGCTTCGCCGCGTTGAATCGTTTAAACGTTAAATCGTTGAATCGAATTCCATGTAACACTGTAACAATGTAGCGAATTACGGTTCGTGCTTCGTCATTCATTCTCTTCGACGTGATCGACGAGGTGACGTGTGGACAACGCGCACCAATCTTCCTTGTCCGCCTCGGGCACCGGTTCTTTTTGAGCGGTGGCAACTGCCTCGTCCACCTGCGCGACGGCATCCTTGCGCCATTTGGCCAGGGTGTCTGGATCCAGCAGATTGGATTTGATGATCGTTTGTTCGGCCAGTTTCAAACAGTCCCGTGCAAACGGCTGACGCTTCATTTCTGCAGGCACATAGCTTGCATCATCGTGTTCGCCGTGACCGGAAAGACGCAGCACTGACGCAACGACCAGCTGTGGCGGACGTCCTGCTCGCGCCCGTTTGACGGCGCCGCCGATTACATCGAGACACGCGCTAAGATCAGTTCCGTCCAAAGCGTAACCCTCGAACCCGTAGCCGATCGCGCGTTCGACCAAATCATCGCAGGCGAACTCGCGGTCGTTAGGAGTCGAATACGCGTAATGATTATTTGTTGCGACGATTACGAGCGGCACTTGTTCCACTGCGGCGATATTCATTCCTTCGTGAAAGGCGCCGGCTTGCATTCCGCCTTCGCCGATGCACGTCAGGCCTACGAAATTTTTTTCTCCTCTGAATCGCTTGGCCATCAGTGTGCCGACCGTAACGGAAACCATCGCTCCGAGATGGCTAATCATGGCTAATTCGTTATCGCGCGGATGCCCTCGATGGATATTGCCGTCTCGGCCGCGCATCGGGCCGAGGCGTGACCCAAGATACGTGCGGGTGACATCGACCAACGGTTCCCCAAACGCGGATCGTCCGGCCTGATCGCGGATCAAGGGCGCAAAGATGTCCCCCTTTTCCAAGAACAAACCGCACGCGACGCTGACAGCTTCCTGACCCTTGCCGATGTAAACGCCGCCGGTGATCTGGCCGCCGCGATATAGACTAACCAGTTTTTCTTCGAGTGTTCGCGCCAGCAGCATCCAGCGAAACGCTTCAAGAAAACGCTCGTGGGGAGGCGCGGTCGTATCCGCAGCAGCTCCGCCGACCGCTGCCGGCGCGCGTTTTTTCATTTTCGTTTTCGTGGTCCGCTGCGCCGCCTGAAGCATCGCGTCATTTTAGCCAAGATAAGCAAGTGCGCGCAAAGTTTTTTGTAGCACGGTTGTAGTTCTGGGGCGCACAGGCTACCGGCTAGTGCTTTTCGGCAGCCTTGGCGAAAAGTTCCGGTGAATTTAAGCTGCTGCGCGAAAACATTCGCGGCAAGCTGCCGCAAACTGCAGGCTCGCAGCCTGCGCTCCCCGGCAAGATTTATCGCGCTGCGAATGCGAGGCGCTGCTGCCTCGGCGCATGCGCATTACCGTTTGAAGCCGGTTCAGTGAGAGGTTGCGCAGCGGCAGTGAGCTTGACGCCGACCAACTTGCTCACCCCGCGTTCTTCCATCGTCACGCCATACAGGACATCAGCCTTGGCGATCGTCCGTTTATTATGCGTGATGATAATGAATTGACTTTGCTGCACGAACCGGTCGAGCACTCGAGTGAAGCAGTTGATGTTGTTTTCGTCGAGCGGCGCGTCGACTTCGTCCAGAATGCAGAAGGGACTTGGACGCACCATGTAGATCGCAAACAGCAACGCGACGGCCGTCATGGCACGTTCGCCGCCACTCAACAACGACACGCTTTGCAATTGTTTCCCGGGCGGCTTGGCTGTGATCTCGATGCCACAGTTCAGCGGATCGTTTTCGTCCAACAACGACAAGTCCGCGCGTCCGCCGCGGAATAGCTCGCCGAACATTTCACGAAAATTCGTCCGAACCTGCTCGAACGTTTCCGCGAATAGTTTCCGAGTTGTGGAATTGATACGCGCGATTACGTCGAGCAGTTCCCGCTGCGAGTTCGTAAGATCGGTGTTCTGAGCTTCCAGAAATTTGTAGCGCTCCTCCAGTTCATCGTACTCGTGCACCGCTTCGAGATTCACTGGACCCATGTTGTCGAGTTGCGTTCTGAGATCCGCGATAAGCCGTTCCACATCGATCTCAGGGGACCGGACGCGCACTCGCGTGCCGAGTTCGGCGCCATCGCCGAACCCCTCTGTCGATAGCCGGGCATCCGCGGAGTTTGCCTGATCATCAGTTGGGGGCAACGCGTCGGGGGCGCCGGCGAGTGCACGCGAGTCGCGTGCGCTCCCCGGATCATCTGAATTCGTGCGCTTCTTCGCTTGTGTGTGCAGCGCTTTTTGGAATGCGAAGTGGTCGGCCGTGAACCCGCGAAGATTGATCTGGTAACTGCGGGAAATATGTCCGAGCAAGTTGTCGATCTTCATTTGGAATTGCGATTCCCGGACTTGTTCGTGGGCGCGATGGTCCTGCAGTTCACCTAACGAATCTCGCATCCGCCGCAGCTCGCTTTCCCGGTCAGAAACCGCGGCAAGTCGCGTGGCTCGCTGGCCGGTGATTTTTGCGCTATTCGCTTGTGCTTCGGCGCGCTGCGCGGTCTGAGTTTCGATCAGCTCTTCAGATTCCCGCGACTCTTCGGCCTGAGCAGCCGATTTCCGTTCGTACACCGCGATGTCTGCTTTGCGGACTGTGATCAACTCGGCCAGTTCGGCATCGCGCGCGCTCAACGGTTCGCGTTGCGCGATTAAGGTTTCATGCCGCTGGCGGTCTGTGGCGACGCCGAGCCGCAGTTCGTTGGTCCTTTCGGCTAACTCCTCCTCGCGCAGCACAGTCTGCTTCTGCGCAGCTTCGAATGCGCCCAACTCCGTCTTTTGATCGGCTAATTGATTGCGCCCGGATTGAAGGTCGCGCTCCAGTTGCGCGATGCGTTCGTCGGCTGCCGCTATCTGCCGCTCGAGCGCGGCCTTGTCCGACTGCAGAGCGTCCAATTTGCGTGCAGCCTCGGTCAGTTCGCGCTGAAGGCGCGAAGCGATCTCAAGAGCGGTCTTCGTTTCGTCACGGCGGGCGCTGACAGAATCGCGCTCGTTCGCCAGACCAGCTTCTTCCTTTGCGAGATCGGCGATTTGAGCTTTGCGCTCGAGTAAGGAGGCCGCGCGGCGTTCACTGCTTCCGGTGAAAACGATTCCCTGTCGAGAAATAAATTCGCCGGCCAGCGTAGCCATCGCGATAGCGGGTTCCCGGGTTTCGCAGGCGAGCGCCTGTTCCAGTTCTGGAAAGATGACGACGTTCCCAAGCAGGCTGGTGATCAGCCCCTCCAGCGGTTTCGGTGCTTTCACCTTGTCAGTCGCCCATGCAAGCGCATCGGGTGGCAAATCTTTTTGCGCCGGCTCCGGTGCGATCTCGATCAGCCTGGGAATGAGCAGCGCAGCGTTTCCCAGTTTTCGTGTTTTCAGGTATGCGATGATTTCCGAAACAACTTTTGCATCTTTCAGGATGATGGCGTGCAGATTACGGCCGAGCACGGCTTCGATCGC
>JAICUQ010000200.1 GCA_025935755.1 Chthoniobacterales bacterium
ACGACGCGCTCGATTTTGAAATCGGGCAGCGTCATGACCTGGCGATCATCGATGTTCTAACTCCTACCGGCCGCATCAACTGCCCCGCAGTACCGGAGCTGCACGCGCTGGAGCGATTCGAAGCGCGAGAAAAAGCAGCGGAGTTGCTCGAGGCGAGGGGACTTCTGGCCAAAGCCGAACCATATGAAAACAACATCGGCTTCAGCGACCGCAGCGACGTACCGATCGAGCCGCGCCTCAGCGAGCAATGGTTCCTGCGGTATCCGAAGACCAAAGAAGCGCTCGAAGTCGTTCGCGATCATCTGATCCGCTTCTTTCCAATGCACTGGGAAAAAGTTTACGCTCAATGGCTCGAGAACATTCGCGATTGGTGCATCAGTCGCCAGGTCTGGTGGGGTCACCGCATACCGGCCTGGTACCGGAAGGTAACGCAACCGTCCCGGTTGTCTGAAGTAGCGCATGCGTCTCGCTTGCGAAATGAAGAAACACGCAAGCCGGAGGCTCGCGCTACCATTGTTGAAGAAACACGTAAGCCGGAGGCTCGCCCTACGATCTACGTGGGCATCGAGCCGCCGCCGGATTCCGAGAACTGGGTTCAGGATGACGACACGGTCGACACCTGGTTTTCATCGTGGTTGTGGGCGTATGAGACCATGGATCCGGAGACGCGAAAGAAATTCTACCCAACCAGTGTACTGGTAACCGCGCCTGACATTATTTTCTTCTGGGTCGCGCGTATGATCATCGCCGGGCTCGAGTTTCAACCGGGTAAGTCCGACAACATCGAAGATAACATTCCGTTTCATCACGTTTTCTTCACCAGCATCATCCGCGACAACCAGGGTCGGAAAATGTCGAAGTCGCTGGGCAATTCACCCGATCCGCTCGACTTAATTGCCAAGTACGGCGCCGACGGTTTGCGATTCGGTTTGATGCGCATCGCGCCTACGGGCCAGGACATCCGGTTCGATGAACGACAAATCGAGGAGGGCCGGAACTTCGCAACGAAACTGTGGAACGTTGCCCGTTTCCGCCAAATGCAAGATAGCGCGAACGTCTCGCCTGCGAGCAAGCCGGAGGCTTGCGCTACTCTTTCGATCTACGCCGTCGAAGTGCTTGCTCGATTGAATGAGACGATCGACGCAATCGAGTCCGCATATCACGAATATCATTTCAACATGGTTGCACAGCATCTCTACAACTTTGTCTGGAGCGATTACTGCGACTGGTTTATCGAATCGGCGAAGACTGAGATCTTCGGCACGGATGAAGCGCAAAAGACGTCGATTCTCGCAGTAATCGATTTTGTGCTTTCGGCCATCTTGCGACTGCTGCATCCTTTTATGCCGCACTTAACCGAAGAAATTTGGTCGTTGCTGGATCTTGGAGGAGGCTCGATTCAATTCGCTTCTCCGCCCGAAAAGTTCGCGTTAGAAGCGGTTGGCGACGTTTCAGAACAGCGGCAATTGGTGTCTGCGATTTACCAGACGGTTCAAGCTGGTCGCAATCTACGAGCAGAATCTAAATTGCCTTCGAACAAAAAGATACGTTTTATCTTACGCACCAAGCAGAAATCGATTGAGGCTCAAGTTCCTACTCTGAGCCGCCTGTTGAATGCAGAGGAACTGACGCTTGATCCCGAATATCGTGCTCCGGCCGGGACTCCGGTGTCCGTCACTGCATTAGGTGAACTCTTTCTTCCCATTGCTGCTTCGGACAAGGCACGCGAGCGGGAGCGGCTGGACAAGGAAATTGCAAAAATCGAAAACGAACTGCAAACCGCAGAGGAGAAATTGAAGAACAAATCCTTTGTGGAACGCGCTCCAGCGGCAGTAGTCGAGGAGCATCGCAACCGCCTGAAAAACCTCGGTGCACAACTGGCGACATTGAAACAGGCGAGGGACAGTTTTTCGTAGCAACCAGCGCTTTGGAGAGCGCGGAGATGTCCGTGCTTGAAAGCGGTCCCGCAGTCGCGGGATCGCTGCAGTCCAAAAATCTTAACGGGCAGCTCGCGAACCTGAAGGATGCGCGTGAAGGCCTGAATGAAAGATGACCTTTTGCTCGTCGACTTTGGCGCCGCGTTTTTCAAAGAATTCTTTCAACTCCGGCGTGTAGAAGGTTTCATCGTATTCCTGATTAAGTTCGAGCCAGACGCGACCTCGCGGCTTGAGATACTTCGCCAGGTCATCGAGGAAGAATTCCCACTCGGGAATTTTCCAGAGTCCCGGCATCTTATGATTATTGAAGCAAATCATGAACGCGGTAATGACATCGAATTTTTTACCAAAGTCCGGCAGCGGACGGAACGCGTCGATTCGCTGGACCACGCGGTGAACACCGAGCAATCTGGTGATTTCCCGAAACATCGGCAAGCGATCCATGTCCAGGCCAATTCCGGAATGGCCCAGGAGCTGCGCGATGTAAAGAAAGTATCCTGCGCCGCAGCCCAGATCGAGAATCTGTTTGGGACGCGCCACGTCGAGTTCAAGCTGGCGAATCCGTTTGATATTCACTCCGATCCAACGATTAAGATCGAGATATTTCGGCCAGTCCGCACCGGGATCTGCTACAGCGTATCGCTGGCGAATCTGCTCGAACGCATCGGGATTGATGGTTTCGATAACCTGCCTTGTCTCCAGCGGGAACCGGTTCGAGTGCAAAACCCGAAGCGTGTGTTTCCTCGCGCTCGCCAGGCTTCTGCCGTCGACCAGTTTTTGTATTTTATGGCGCAACTGCACAGCTCACACCTTGTAGCGAAGCGCAACAATTTCAATTAAGCTTTCGCCGCATGAGTCTGTGGAAAAAGCTTGTGTGGGTCGGCGTGGCCGCGCTGGGCACCTGGGCTGTCGCAGTGCTTGCACTTTCCCGCGGCGAAAAAATCAGCGCGTTATGGATCGTCATCGCAGGGTTTTGCGCGTTGTCGATCAGCTATCGTTTTTATAGCAAATGGCTCGCGACCAAAGTGCTTGTTCTCAATGAGGAGCGCGCTACGCCTGCAGTTTTGCGAAATGATAACAAAGATTATGTGCCAACCAATCGCTGGATGGCGTTCGGCCATCATTTCGCTGCGATTGCCGGTCCGGGACCGTTGGTTGGACCGGTACTGGCCGCGCAATTTGGTTTTCTCCCCGGTACCCTTTGGATCCTGATCGGCGCGACGCTTGGCGGCGGCGTGCATGACATGATCGTTCTATTTGCCTCGATCCGGCGCGGCGGAAAAACGCTCGGCCGGATGGTGAAGGAAGAAATCGGACGCGGCGTCGGTTTGCTCGCGCTGGTGAGCGTGCTCGCCATCATGATCATTTTGCTCGCTGTCCTTGCGCTGGTCGTGGTGCAAGCGTTGGCGGAAAGCCCGTGGGGCGTGTTCACGATTGCTGTGACCATTCCTCTGGCATTGATCATGGGGATCGCGTTGCGGAGCGGAAAGGTCAGCGTTCTGGCGGTCACAATTTTCGGATTGGTGGGCCTGGCATTTGGTGTTTGGGGCGGCCAATTTCTTAGCCATTTCCCGGCGATTGAAGCGTGGTTTCGTCACGACCAGAAATGGTTGGCATGGGCAATCATGATGTATGGACTCGCCGCATCGATTTTACCGGTTTGGATGTTGCTCACGCCGCGCGATTATCTCAGCACATTTTTGAAACTTGGCACAGTCGCGATGCTTGCCGTCGCAGTGGTGTTGATCAACCCGACGCTCCAAATGCCTGCGCTTACGAAATTCATCGATGGAACCGGCCTTGTGTTTGCCGGGCCGGTGTTTCCGTTTGTCTGTATCACCATCGCCTGTGGCGCGGTTTCCGGTTTTCACTCGCTCATCGCTTCCGGGACCACGCCGAAGATGATCAGGCGCGAGTCGCTCGTCCGCAGTATCGGTTACGGAGCGATGATAACGGAAATGATGGTCGCCTTAATGGCGATGATCGCGGCGTGCGTTTTGGAACCAGGCGAATACTTCGCTATTAACATGAAAGGCGCGCCGACTGAAGTTGTCGCCAAAGTTTCGGCGGCGGGCTTTCCCGTAACGGAAGAGCAAATGCATACGCTTGCCACAAATCTGGGCGAGTCGACGATGTTCAACCGCGCCGGTGGCGCACCGACGTTTGCTGTCGGCATGGCACACATGTTCGCACGCATCTCTGCGAAGCCGAGCGCCCTCGCACTCTGGTATCATTTCGCGATCATGTTCGAGGCGCTTTTCATTCTGACAACAATCGACGCGGGAACCCGGGTCGGACGATTTTTACTTCAGGATGCGTTAGGCAACGTTTGGCGACCGCTCGGCAATACGCGTTCGTGGAGCGCAAATTTTGTAGCCAGCTTTTTGCTCGTGGCGGCGTGGGGCTGGTTCTTGTATGAAGGAGTTATCGATCCTCTTGGCGGAATCAATTCGCTTTGGCCGCTGTTCGGCCTTGCGAATCAACTGCTCTCGGTAGTCGCACTCTGTCTTGGGACGACGCTTCTGATCAAAATGCAGAAAGCGAAATACATCTTCGTGACGCTTGTCCCGTTAGTCTTCATGTGCGCCGTCACCTTCTCTGCTGGTTATCTCAAAGTCTTTTCACCCGATCCGAGACTTGGTTTTATGAGCGGCGCACGATCGCTGCTGGAGCGGGCATCAACTACAAGCGATCCAGCTAAAGCAGCGGAATTGCTACGGCAGGCAGGTGTCTGGCGGTTCGACGCATTTGTTGCAGCGTTCTTTCTCGTGCTCGTAGCAGCGATCGTGCTCGGTTCCGCGCGACAATGGTGGCAGCTCATTCGTGGAACGAAGCGGATCGTTTTACATGAAAATGAGTTTGTGCCAATCACACCTGGACAGCTTGCGCAGCTTTAGACGTCCAAGGTAGCGCATGCGTCTCAGTTGCCAGTTTCCCGCGCAAGCCGGAGGCGCGCGTTACATTCTCACAGCTTGCTTTTCGCTCGGTTTTCCAATCGGATAGCAGCGTGCCCGTTAATGAGAGGCCTCTGGATTTTTTGTCGACATCACGGCTGTTCAGTGGGCCGATGGTAAGAACTAGGGCGAGCGTCTCGCTTGCGTCGCCTTAACGCATGCGTGTCGGCTTTGTACGGCAAGCCGGAGGCTTGCTCTACCTTAATATAGATCCTGCCGGCGATGACCTAACGACTGCATGCGCCGGCGAACGGATTGCACCAAATCCTGCGAGATATCGGCATGAATCAATTCTTCGCGATCTGGTGAAGCGGCTGCGATTACAATCCCGCGGGGGTCAATAATCGCGGAGTTG
>JAICUQ010000034.1 GCA_025935755.1 Chthoniobacterales bacterium
CAACTCCCGGCGGAAAAGCATTGAAATTTTATGCCAGTATGCGCGTCGATATTCGTCGAATCGGGGCAATCAAGCAGACCGACGGCGTTGTCACCGGTAACCGCACGCGCGTCAAAATCGTTAAAAACAAGGTCGCCCCGCCATTCGCTGAGGCCGAGTTTGACATCATGTACAATGAGGGGATTTCGTCAGCCGGTGCTCTTCTCGACGTGGCACTGGAACAGCAAGTGATCGAGAAGCGTGGTTCCTGGTTGAATTACAAGGGGACGCAGCTTGCTCAGGGACGCGATGCCGCAAAAGAAGTCTTGAAGAACGACAAAGCGCTTTATGAGGAGATCGAGACCGCCGTCAAAGCGAAGCTCGATGAAGAGAACGACTAAGTCGTAGCACAGCCCTCCTGGCGTGGGTCGGCAGGCATCCTGCCTGCCGATTCTCATATGGATGACGCTGGAGCCCGAAGCGGCGGTTTCGGTTTTGCCGAAATTCGTGTTTATTCGTGGTCAACCCATGACGTCGGCTGAAATAAGGCAATCATTTCTCGATTTCTTCCGCGAGAAGAAGCACACCATCGTGCCGTCATCCTCGCTTCTGCCCGACGCGCCGAATCTGCTTTTTTCAAACGCGGGTATGAACCAGTTCGTTCCGATTTTTCTCGGGCAACAACGACCGCCATGGAAACCGCCGCGTGTGGCCGATACGCAAAAATGCATCCGCGCCGGAGGAAAACATAACGATCTCGAAGATGTCGGGCTCGACACGTATCACCACACCTTTTTTGAAATGCTCGGCAACTGGAGCTTCGGCGATTATTTCAAAAAGGAAGCAATCGAATGGGCTTGGGAATTACTGGTGGAACGCTGGAGATTTCCTCCGCAACGGCTTTATGCGACCGTTTATCAACCCGGTTCTGGCGAGCCGAGTGAGTTTGATCAGGAAGCGTATGAATACTGGGCTCATTTGTTTCGCGAAGCCGATCTCGATCCAAAAGTTCACGTGTTGAGCAGCGGCAAAGCCGACAACTTCTGGATGATGGGCGACACTGGCCCGTGCGGCCCTTGCTCGGAAGTGCACATCGATCTGACTCCAGACGGCGATACACGCGGTGCGCTCGTGAACAAAAGCGACCCGCGCTGCATAGAGATATGGAACCTGGTGTTCATCCAGTTCAATGCGAACCCCGACGGCTCATTCACACCTTTGCCGCAACGTCACGTCGATACCGGAATGGGCTTCGAGCGCGCCGTGGCAATTATCCAGGGCACAAACAATCTCACCGAATTCTCCGGAACGACTTCGAACTACGAGACCGATGTTTTCCGCCCGATCTTCGATGAAATCGAAAAACTGAGCGAAAAGAAATACGCCAGCACCTTGCCGGCTGCGCAGGGAAGCACACCCGGCTCGGGTGTGGCGACTGACGAGCGCTTCCCGGAACAAATCCAAATCGACGTCGCGTTCCGCGTCATCGCCGATCACATCCGTGCGCTGAGTTTTGCAATCGCCGATGGAATCGTTCCATCAAACGAAGGGCGCGGTTATGTGCTGCGCCGCATTTTGCGTCGCGCAGTTCGCTATGGGCGTACCCTCGGTTTTCACGAACCATTCTTCTACAAACTCGTCGACGTCCTGGCTAAAACGATGGGCGACGTCTTCCCGGAACTCCGAACGCAGCAATCAAAGGTCAAAAAGACAATCCGCGCCGAAGAAGAAGGATTTAACAAAACCCTCGATAGGGGTATCGAGCTTTTCGAGCGCGAAGTCGCACGCGTTTTGGGGAGCGCGGGCGCCTCGCCCGCAGCGTCACGCGCCTCGCGGGACGCTCCTGCTGAGACGAAGGCCCCCGGCGCGATGTACTACAAACGCCGACTTCCGCACTTCGAACGGCCTTGGGCCAAATACATGGTGACCTTCACGACCCTGAACCATCGACAGTTGTCACCTGCTGAGCGGGATATCGTCCTTGAAAGCGTGTTGCACGATGCAGGTAAAAAGTACGAGTTGTATGCGGCATGCATAATGCCTGACTACGTTCATCTATTGCTGGAGCCACAAATCGAGACCGAGGATTCCTCAGGGAAACCAGTATTTTATCAATTAACGGGAATTTTGCAGACGTTAAAAAGCGTCTCATCCCATCGCGTCAACAAGTTGGCCGGCGTAAAAGGTCAGCGCGTTTGGGAGAATGAATCGTTCGATCGCGTGATCCGTTCGGAGCGGGAGTTGGAGGAGAAGTTTCATTACATCTGCCGGAATCCCTGGGATTCAGGAATGGCAAAAGCAGATGAAGAATACTTATGGTTATGGACGCCGGGGACAGCAGGAGTGTCCCGCGAGGCGCGTGACACGGCGGGCGAGGCGCCCGCGCTCCCCTGTACCTCCACCATCACGGGTGAGTTCGCGTTCAAGCTTTACGATACCTACGGTTTTCCGCTGGATCTCACGGAACTGATGGCGCGCGAGCGGGGGCTCACGGTCGACGTTGCTGGTTTCGAAAAGTTGATGGACGAGCAGCGTGAACGCGCGCGCAGAGCGCAGAAGAAGGAAGAAATCAGCGTTGAAGAAGGCCAGCTTGAAGTCGAGCCGACGAAATTTCTCGGATACGATTTTCTGGAGACGGAAAGCATTGTCGACAGAGTGTTGCCGGGGAAACAGCCGGGCGAACTCAATATTGTTCTCGATCGCACGCCGTTATACGCGGAAATGGGCGGCCAGGTCGGCGATCGAGGATTACTTCATGTGCCGGGACACGATTGGACCGAGGTCGGCCAATTGCGCGTGCTTGATACCCAAAAGCGCGGCGATGTTTTTGTTCATCGTGCGACGGTCGTAGACGGTCGCGCGCCTGAGTCGGGCGAAGCCGTGCGCATTTCAGTAGACGCCGATCGACGCAAAATGATTCAAGGACATCACACCGTCACGCATTTGCTCCATTGGGCATTGCACGAAGTAGTCTCGCGCGATGCTTCGCAAAAAGGCAGCTATGTCGGCCCCGACAAACTAACATTCGATTTTTCAAGCCCGCCGCTCACGCCACAGCAAAGGCTCGATGTCGAAAATTTGGTGAACGAAAAGATTTCGGAAAACGCGCCGGTTTCGTGGACGGAAATTCCGTTCGCGGAAGCGAAACAGCGAAAAGATATCATTCAATTTTTCGGCGAGAAATACGGCGACACGGTTCGGGTGCTGCAAATCGGTGGAGCGCCTCGCGCGCTTAACGGTTATTCCATGGAGCTCTGCGGCGGCACGCACGTCAGATCTACGGGCGAAATCGGTCCGTTCCGGATCGTGAAAGAAGAAGCGATCGCGGCGGGAACGCGTCGCATCGAAGCGGTCGCAGGCGATGCGGCTCGGACCTGGGCCAGGCAGGAGGCGGCGCGGCAACATGAAAAATTTGGGACGCTGGCGCGCAGAAAACCGGATGTCGCTCCGCTGCCCGCTTTCCGGGATGATGCAGCGCCGGCCGAAATGTTGAAACAAATCGACGCACGCGCGACGCATCTTGAGAAACTGGATGCAGATGTCCGGGAGTGGGAAAAGAAAAGCGCGAAATCTGCAGAGGCAGAACTGAAAACAAGGGCTGCTCAAATCGCCAGCGACCTTGCTCGGTTGCATGATGAGAATGATTTTGTCGTGGCGGAAGTACCAGACGCCGATGGAAAGCTTCTTCAGGCAATCACGGACGCGATGAAGTCCAAATTCAAAGGCCCGATTTTTCTGGTGGGCAGCCGAGGCGGTTCAGTCGCGTTGATCGCTTATGTTCCTTCAACACTGACGACAAAGTTTCAGGCGAACAAATTGATTCAACAGATCGCGCCGATCGTAGGCGGAAAAGGCGGCGGTCGTCCTGACACGGCGCAAGGTGCCGGGAAAGACCCCAGCAAGATTAATGACGCGTTAGCGAAAGCGCGGGAACTCCTCGGCTAACTTACTCCAAAGCCAGTTGTCATTCTCAGCGAAGCGAAGAACTCAGATTTATTTCCGGGTTAGATTCGCGCAAACCAATTGGATTTCGTTGCAGCGCTTCGCTCAAGATGACAGCGCTGGTTAGAAGGTTACGGTGTGCTTGCGGTAGGGGTTCGCGCGTGTTTGACGAGAAGCTTCCGATTTTTGCCGTCCCGAGACATTCGGTAAATCGACGGCTCTTTTTCGTTCTCCTTTTGCATGATGCAAAGGAATTCGTTCGTGTTCAGCCAGAACGGCTCCCAGAGATAATCATCCTTGCCTGTGACGCGCACTGCCTTGTCGGCAGTCAGATCGAGCTTTTCAATCGCAGGCTGCGGACCATCCCAGTCCTTGCGTTCGTGTTCCGAGCCAGTATCGACATCCATCAACAGCGCCTTGCCGTCTGGCGAAATACTAAGCCGATCACCGCTGTTCATACTCGCATCGGTCAGAATTTTCGAGAGTTCCCACTTCTTCAGAACATTTCCATCCAGGTCGATCTGGTAAATGTTGTCGAGATCGTGGCAGAAAATCGATTGTCCATCGCGCGCCCATTCCGGCGCGCCAAACGCTTCGGGCTTTAGCTCTGGATTTTTAATAAGGCGAAACGCGGAGCCATCAGCGTTCACCAACCCGAGGTGCCACGCATGCTCCGTCATGATCGAGAAGGCGAGCTGTTTTCCATCCGGCGACCAGACCGGCCCGAAACAATTGTCGCTCGGAATATTCGGTACCACCGCGAATTTGCCGCTGGCCACGTCGGCGATTGCGATGTGACGCTCAGGCCCGGGGCGATTCTTCGCGTCGCCTGCGGTGTTAAACGCGACGCGCGTGCCGTCCGGCGAAATCTCCGGCCAGTCCCCTTCCGCAACTTTTTTGGAATGCGTACCGTCGATGTCGGCAACGAAAATCTTTCCGTTGTGGTCGTAAGCCATTTTGCGCTGCGCGGCACTCACCAGGGCGCAAAACGTGACGCAAGCGACGATGGCAATAGTGAGGTGATTCATGCGCTCGGGGCGCCCACGCTTGGAAATCGCGCATTTTTTATCAAGCGTTTCAGATTCTTTCCGTCGATGGACATTCGATAGATCGAATCTTCGTTTTCATCGGCGTCACGGCTGAGAAAAAGAACGTTATCGTTGTCGAGCCACACGCCGTCCCAGCCAAATAATTTCTTGGGCGTGATCCTGGTCGCTTTTTTTGACTCCAGATCGAATGTCCAAAGCGCCGGTAATGGGCCATCCCAATTTGTGCGCCCCGATCCTTCGGCCATGTCGATGCTTAAAAGCAACCGTTTTCCGTCAGGCGACACATCGATGCGACCGTCACCGCTCATATCACCATCCGGCACGATGTCGTCGATTGTCCATTGCGCCCGCACTTTTCCATCGAGGCCGATCTGGTAAATTTTCGACATATCCTCGCAAAAAACCGATTTACCGTCGCGCGCCCAAATCGGTGAGTAACGCGTCACTTCACCTTCAACGCCGGGCTTGAGTACGTGGAAATTGGTGCCGTCGGAATTCACCACAGCGAGATCCCAAACTTCGTGCGGACGCGTAGTGAAAAGGATTTGTTTCCCGTCAGCCGTCCAGCTTGGGTAATAAGAATTGTCGCTTGGAATATCTTTGAAAACGTTAATTTTTCCCGTGGCGACGTCGACCACCGCAATATGCCGCGCATAAGTTGTGTCGCTTGTTTTCTCGGTGGTGTTAAATGCGATGCGAGTTCCATCGGGAGAGATTGCAGGGAAGATGCCGTCGGCAATTTTTTTCTCACCCGCGCCGTCGAGATTGGCGATCCAGACAGCCTGATCTCGTTCAAACGCAATTTGCCGGTCGCTGGAAAACACGGAAACAGGCGAGGCTGCTAAAGCAAAAGCAACGCCCGCTCGGAAAGAGTTGCGTGCCCTAACGAGAATTGTTTTTTTCATGGCAATACAAGCGTGGCGAAAAAGGTGATGGCTAGCGCCAACACGAGGACCATCAGATACACAAACCCGCCAAAAAGGAACTTAAAAATGGTCCAGAACCAGCCCTGGCGGTAAACGAAGCGGATCGACAGGAAAATCTGTGTTAGGAAGGCGATCCACAGGAGCGCGATGAGCCATCCCGCGAGCGCACCTGGCGCGAACCGGGTAAGCCCGATCGTTGCGAGCACGATCAGCATGACCGCGGCATAGAAGAAGCTGTGGATATGCAACGCGTAGATCAGATGATCGATGTAGAAGAGATGCCGCCGGATATAGAGAAGCTTCAACACAAGAGCAAACAGCGGGATGCAGCACAGCATCATATACGGCAGATTGCTGAACAGGGTGGCGATGAAGAGCCCCATCTTGGTTCCGTGTTCGCCCATCTTCTCTTTCGCCCGACCTTCGATCCATCGCTCGAATGGCGTAGTCGACTTCCCATCATCAAATACCACGAAGGGCCGATCTCCCACCGGACCGTAGGTTTGCTGGCCCGGTTTGGCTGTCGCCGAAGCGCCCGCTGACGGTGTCGATGACTCAGTTGCTTCAGCCGCGGGTGTTGTCGTCGCAGATGGCCTTGTTAGGTAATCCAATGTTTTCTGCAGTTGTTGCCTTTGCTCCGGAGTAAGGTTCTCTTTGCTCAGCTCCTTTTCGATTTCGTCGCGCTTGTCCGCGATCGCTGCGGCAACTTCCGCCCGCTTCTCCTCGGGAAATTTCGTCGCATCAATGCGAATCCCCTTTGCTCCGTAGTTTACGGCAAAGAAAAATAAAATGCTCGCCAGCAGATACAGCCGAAGCGGGTTTACATAGCGGACGCGCTTGCCGGCGAGAAACTCGTTTGTGAGCCGCCATGGTTTTACGATGAGTAGTGCGATGGTCGTGAAGAATCGCGAGTCCCAGTTCAGGAACTCGTTGAGCAGGTCGGCGACCACGTACCGGAAAGAGCGCCGATACTCGATGGCTGGTTGGCCGCATTGAGCGCACCAATATCCCTGCAGCTTTGCGCCACAGTTCTCGCAGTGCGTTAGCGGCGGCCCGCTGTTTTTGCCTCGGCCTAATCTGCGCCGGCCCGAGGTTCCCTCGAATGCACTGATTGCCGTGTCGCCGAGAATAATTTTTGCCGGTTCATCGGACATACACAAACGATGCTACGAAACTATTTCATCTGCGTCGACTCAGCAGAAGCACCACGAATTGACCCGCGGCTCGAGGGTCGCCTCGCCCTTTCCAAGGAAGAGGGGAGAGTCAGGATTGCTCTCTTTATTACAGCTTTAAACCGGTGGTTACCCCTCACCTGAATGCTTTCCCCTTAAGGGGAAAAGCGGCAGAGGTAATGCAAGACAGGCACAATGAACATGTGCTTTCGCAACCGAAGCTTTGGATTGACCACACGGACTGCTATGAGACCATCTCGCACGGTGCCACTTCACCTGTTTAGAACCAAAAGTCCGGATCAATTGATCGCCGAATCGGAAGCGCCGGAGCGCCAATTGAAACGCGTTCTCGGGGCGTTTGATCTTACGTGCGTGGGCATCGGCGCCGTGATCGGGGCCGGAATTTTCGCGCTGGCCGGGACCGCGGCCGCGGGAGAACAGGTCGAGGCGTCGCTTTGGAAGACTCCGGTGCTCAACTTTATCATTTCGCATCTTTCGCACACGGAGTTGGTGTTTGGCAGGCCGGGTGCAGGTCCGGCTGTGATGCTCTCATTTGTAGTCGCCGCGATTGCCTGCGGGTTTGCCGCATTGTGTTACGCCGAACTCGCTTCGATGATTCCGGTGTCTGGATCGGCCTACACCTATTCCTACGCGACGCTGGGCGAGATCATCGCATGGGTCATTGGGTGGGATCTCATCCTCGAATACGCGGTCGGGAACATGGCCGTGGCGGTGGGTTGGTCGGGATATTTTGTTCAACTCTGTGGAAGTCTTTTTCATCTGAAATTTCCCCTTTGGTTGGTCAGCGATCACAAAACGGCCACGGCAATTATTGCGCAGGGGGGCGAGAGTCTGGCGAACTATTCGTCGACTACCCTCCCGGTTATCGCCGGCCACTCGATCGCCCTGAACTTACCCGCCCTGATCATTGTTGCGGGAGTAACTGTCCTTTTGGTCTATGGAATCCAGGAGAGCGCCCGCACAAACACGGCGATCGTTGTCACCAAGGTAGCGGTTGTTGTTTTCGTGATCGCGTTCGGCGCTTTCATGGTTCGTCCCACGAATTGGCAGCCGTTTCTGCCGAATGGAATCGGAGGCATGATGAGCGGCGCAGCCATCGTCTTTTTTGCCTTTATTGGGTTTGATGCGGTGTCCACAACGGCCGAGGAAACGAAAAATCCTCAGCGCGACATGCCAATCGGAATAATAGCAAGTCTCATCATTTGCACACTGCTTTATGTCTTAATGGCCGGCGTGATTACCGGCATGAGAAAATATACGATTTATTTTGGCGATTCGGCTGCGGTTGCTACTGCCTTCGCTGGCAGGCCCTGGGCGCAGGCGCTTATCAGCGCGGGTGCGCTTGCGGGCCTCACCTCGGTGTTACTGGTGTTTCAACTTGGTCAACCCCGCATCTTCATGGCCATGGCGCGCGATGGGTTGTTGCCGCAATATTTTGCCAGAATTCATCGACGGTTTCGCACACCACACATCACTACCATCTGGACGGGCGTTGCAGTTGGAGCCGTCGCGATGCTTACGGACATCGGCTCGCTGGCCGACCTAACAAACATAGGAACGTTGTTCGCCTTCATCCTGGTTTGTCTGGGTGTGATCGTTTTGCGCCGCAAAGATGCAAGTCGCCGGCGTCCATTTCGCGTACCACTGGTTCCACTATTCCCGCTGCTGGGAGTTCTTTTTTGCTTTATTCTGATGCTGAGTCTTCCTCTTGAGACCTGGGGGCGTTTCTTCGTGTGGCTCGGAATCGGACTTCTGATCTATTTCCTGTACAGCGTTCGGCATAGCAAACTTCGAAGCGGCGTCGATGTCGGGGAAACGGAAGACATTCCTCCGCCCATCGTCAAAACGTAGTCCGCCGCATCCACGGCGCTCGATACCGCTAAGGACGTTGGTTCGCGACGATTCTTATGTCGATGACAGATGAATCAGCTCAGCAGATCCCTGCGAACAGAGTGAAAGCCGGCTGGGAACTACTCAAGCTTACGTTTGCAGAGTGGACGAACGACGACGCTTTCGAACTGTCTGCCGCGCTCGCGTTTTACACGATCTTCTCAATCGCCCCAGTCCTCCTCATCGCGGTAGGCGTGGCTAGTTTTTTTTTCGCGCCTGGTACGGCGGCCGATCGAATCGTCGGTGAAATGGGAACAATGATCGGCACACAAGGGGCCAATGCAGTGAAGCAGGTCATCGAGTCGTCCCGCGGATTTGGAAAAGGCGTCTGGGCGGTGAGCGTCGGAATCATCACGCTCATTACCGGCGCGACAGCGGTATTTGGCGAACTGCAATCTGCGCTTAATCGAATGTGGGACGTACAGGCGAAACCCGATCGTGGTGTGATCCTCTCGTTTATCGTCGACCGGTTGCGTTCGTTTGCGATCGCGGTCTGCGTGGGATTTCTCCTGCTGGTTTCGCTGGTCATTAGCGCGGCGATCAGCGGCCTTCAAGATTATTTAGACCAGTGGTTGCCAGGCATTCCCTGGGTTTGGCAAACCGCAAATTCTGTCAGCTCTTTTCTCGTCATCGCTGTTCTTTTTGCACTGATCTACAAATTTTTGCCAGACGTGGTGATCGCGTGGAAAGACGTATGGATCGGAGCGGCGGTGACGGCGCTACTTTTTAGCGGAGGGAAATACGCGATCGGCATTTATCTCGGACGAACTGCGACGACGAGTGCATTTGGAGCGGCGGGCTCGCTGGTCGTGCTTCTATTTTGGGTCTATTACTCGGCGCTGATCAGCTTTTTAGGAGCGGAGTTCACGCAGGTTTACGCGCGGCGGTACGGCCCGGGCATTCAGCCGAAAAGACATGCCGTTCGCGTCGGTCGTAAGGCCGATTCGATCTGATGTGACAAAAGCTGAGAGCGGTCGCATAATTTTCGCATGGTACACGTCTCAGTGAAGTACACCGGGGACTTGCATTGCGACGCGACGCATGGTCCGTCGCAGGCAAAACTTTCCACCGATGCGCCGAGCGATAACAAGGGGAAAGGCGAAGCCTTTTCGCCTACCGACCTCGTCGCCACAGCTCTCGCGACGTGCATTAGCACAACCATGGGAATTAAGGCGGAGGATCTTGGACTCGATCTGCGCGGCATGACTGTGTCAGTGCAAAAAGAGATGTCGAGCGATCCGCCGCGCCGGATCGTTGCTTTGCCTTCTGAAGTTCACATCCCGCTCCCGCCGGATCATCCCCAGCGAGAAATTCTCGAGCAAACTGCGCTCAATTGCCCCGTGCACAAAAGTCTGCCGGCGGAGATTCGTCGTCCCACAAGATTTTTTTGGGAAGGATAGGCACGCATCTCGCATCAAAGGTGGAACGCGTTGTCCTCAACGCGTTGGTAAATGCGGCTCCGCCGCCAAATTTCATCCGCTTTGGTATGCGTTAGCGCTAATTTGGCCTACGGCATCATTTGCCATCGTCTTCGGAGAAGCCGATCCATCGCTGCGCTAGCAACAATGCCGCTCAGCCGAACAGCCACTGCATGTAATCGCGCACGCCGTCTTCGAGCGAGAAGCGCGGCTCGTATTTGAGCGCCTGACGCGCGCTGGTGAGATCGGCTTGCGTGAAATCTTGATAATGGGCATGCGGGTTATCGAAGTATTCGGGGTCAAAATTTGTGCCCAGCGATTTGTTGAGAACCTCGACGAGTTCGTTAAAGGAGCGGGCCTGGCCTGTGCCAACGTTGTAGATTCCGCTCGTTTTAGCGTCGAGCGCGCGAATGGTTCCTTCCACCGCGTCCTTCACATAAACGAAATCGCGTTTCTGTTCGCCGTGTTTGAAAATGCGCGGTCGCTTGCCCGCCTTTATCTGATGGGCAAGGTGATAAATCATGCTTGCAGGTACGCCCTTGTGCGCTTCGCGCGGTCCGTAAACGTTGAAGTAACGCAGGCCAACGATAATCCAGCCATGCGACGCGGCAGCGGCGTGTGTGGCGACATTATCCATGATGACCTTGGAAAATGCGTAAACATTAGCCGGTGCTGCGCCATTTGATTCGACGCTCGGCTCACTTGCCGAACCGTAAGTCGCTGCCGAAGACGCGTAGATAATTCGCGTCTTTTTAGGCCGCGCAAAATTTAGAATCCGACGGAAACTTTCCACGTTGTCGTGCACCTGAGCGAATTGATCGTGCAAAGTGGTGTCGGTGATCGATGCGAGATGAAAAATTGCGTCGAACCCAGCACTTGCCGGATCGCCGAATGTTTCGCGCCAATCGAGCGTCGCCAGATTTTCGGCAACGAAGTCTCCGCGATATCCCGTGAGATTCTTGAAATTACCGGATCGGAAGTCGTCAATGACTGTAAGATATGCGTCCGGAAATTTTTCCTGCAACGCCAGCGTGAGATTCGAGCCGATAAATCCGGCGCCGCCGGTGATGATGAACTTGGGACTGGATGGTCTCATTATGAAGGTGTCATTCCGAGTGCCTGTAGGGCGTCTGTGTCAGACGCCATTCCGCGGCGTTTCACAGAAACGCCCTACAATGCCGACAGGACAGCATGCTTGGCGATTGATTAAATAATCTTGACGCTTATAACGCAAGTCGGTAGTCCTCGTTCCAGTTCTTTGCGAGCTTGGAAAAGTGGATCGGCGCAAGAAATCCCGTGAGAATCGGGAGCAGTTGCGCTGCTGTAACTGGATACAACTTCCTAATGGGCCAATTCTCGATGTGATTTCGGGGGTGAAGGCGGGAAGAAGGTGAAGTTAATCTTCGAATGCCAGGAGCCAGAATATTTGTCCGGTCCACCTCATTCGGTGTAGCCGCCCCGCTATGTCGGGGCGTTTCACAGCACGGCGACTGAGCGCCGTGGCTGCAACCGGAAAAACTTCTTCGCAAAAAGAAGAATGAGAGCTGGGCGAAGCGATCCCAGCTACTTCAATTCGTGCGAAGCGCTTGTGAGACGATTGCTTTTTAATGTGATTGGCACTCAGACGCATCGCGACGCTCAGAAGTAGCTGGGCTAACAAGTCCGACTCTCGGAGTTGGAGGAAACTTGTTATGTCTACATCGCGCAGCATTCAAAATCCTGGGAGCAGAGACCACTGGCCTGTGGTGTTTGGCGGCTCTCCAAACACATGCCTTCCGGCGAGTCGCCGGAAAGTGCACGCGGGCCGCGTGCGCTCCCCAAGCCGATTCGGTGCGTTACCATTCGCGCTGTTGCTTGTGCCCATCATTTCATTCGCACAGCAAGCCACACCGACTGCTTCGCCCGGTGAAGTTGAGGTGGAGTCAGTGGTGGTGTCCGCTACGCGTTTCGATATTCCGTTGGATCAATCACCTGCCAGCGCAAGCGTGATCAACTCGGAGGAAATGGAGCAAAAACAGATCCAAAGGGTAAGCGACGCTTTGCGTGAAGTACCTGGATTATCGGTGGTGCAGACCGGATCGCCCGGACAATTGACCTCGGTGTTTACGCGCGGCCTGCGCAGCGAACACACGCAGATCCTGCTCGACGGCATTCCGATCAATCAAGGTTTGCAGGGCGCATTTAACTTTGCCGATTTCACCACGGACGATATCGACCGCGTCGAGGTTGTGCGCGGGCCGCAAAGCACAATCTACGGTCCGCGCGCGCTGGCGGGCGTGATTCAGATTTTCACTAAACAAGGCACTGGCACGCCGGGTGTCATGTTCGCCGCAGAGGGCGGCTCCTACGATTCCTTTCGCGAATGGTCTCAGAGCGACGGAAAAGTCAATGACTTCGATTACTCCATCGGTGCGAGCCGATTCGATACTCAGAACGCACGGCCCAACAACAATTACCGCAACACAGCGGCGATCAGCGATGTGGGCTGGTCGCCTAACGAGCAATTGCGGATCAGTAGCTTGTTTACTTATTCGGTGAGCGATATCGGGCTGCCGAATACAATTTTTGATCCGCGGCCGATTGATCATTTTCTGACCGAACGTTGGTTGATTGGGCCGCACATTGATTGGAAACCGACAGAGTGGTGGGACCACAAACTGATTGTGGCTTACGATCACGAGCGGCAAATCAACGATCCGAATGAAGATGGATTTGTCGGAGCGACGCGGGCGGTGTTCGAACGAACGCAGGTTGATTACCAAAACGATCTGCGACCCGCCTCGTGGTTAACACTGACTTCAGGATTTTTCTACAGCCGTATTAACGCCGGCCAGGAGCGCCCATTCGTTCTGTTTGGACCAACATTTATCAGCGATCACACGAACGAAACGGCGGGATTCCTGGAGACTACGTTAACTCCACTCGAAAATTTGATCTTTGTCGCCGGCGGACGCTACGATCACTTCAATCAATTCGGCGGCATTTGGACTTATCGCTTTGCCGGCAGCTACAAAATCGATAAAACCAATACCATTTTTCACTCCAGCGTCGGCACTGGGTTCAGTCCGCCCAGCAGTCAGGACAAGATTTTCGGAAACAACTTCGGCCTGAAACCTGAAGAGGACTTCGGTTGGGACATCGGAATCAGACAACAGATGTGGCAAAATCGCCTGGATGTCGGGTTAACCTACTTTCATAATGACCTCTCAAATGTGATCGGGTTCAACGGTCTGTTCGATACGCTCAATCTGGGCGCTGCCGAAACGCAGGGGCTGGAAGCGGAACTGCACGCTCAACCGATTCCCAATCTCGTTTTCACCGCGACTTATACCTACCTGGAAGCCGAAAAAACTTCTTCAAAGGACGTCTCGCAGTTGCAAGGCGCACGTTTGCCGCGTCGCCCGCGCAATGAGGTTTACGTTTCAGCAACGTACCTCTGGTGCCAGAAACTGCGAACCGTCGTTGAGGCAAAGTTCGTCAACGCTCGCGAGGAATTAAATTTCGGCGGCCCAAATTTCGACATCGAAGATTACTCCTTTGCAAACATCGCTGCCGAATATGAAATCAACCCGTACTTGTCAGTATTCGGCCGAGTCGACAACATCACCAACGAGCATTACTCCGAAGTCTTCGGTTTCCCCGCACTCGGCCGTGCCGCCTACGGCGGTGTGAAGTTGCGTTTTTAAAGTAGCGCCAGCCTCCGGCTTGCGAGTGCCGGGGTCACAAGCGAGATGCATGTGCTACTCTCTGAGAATGAGGTCGACACTTTCCGACAAAAAGCTGACCGTACTCGGCGCCGGTAAATTGGGCGGCATTCTGCTGCGCGCATATCTCAAGCAGGAGGTGTTCGTGCTTCATCGCGTCATTGCTACCGTAAAGCGCGAGGAGAGAGCGGCCGCGCTCGCGAAGGAGCTGGGCATTGCAGTGACTACTAACAACCGCGAAGCCGTTAAAGGCGCTGACGTCGTTTTGCTAACTGTCAAACCGCAAATCATCGAAGAAGTATTAGAAGAGATCGCTCCCGAAATTGGTGCGGACACGCTGCTTGTCTCCGTTGCCGCCTCTGTTCCGACAGGTTTCATCGAGGAGCACCTCGCGGCGGCTACAGGTGGCAAGGAGGACAAAGTGCCAGTAGTACGAGCCATGCCAAATACTCCGGCCGCTATCGGCTGCGGGATGACGGCAATCTGTGGTGGGACGCATGCCACCAGCAGTCATCTTGAGGTGGCTCGCACAATGTTCGATGCCGTGGGCCGCACGATCGTTCTCGAAGAGAAACACATGGACGCTGTCACCGGCCTTTCTGCGAGCGGACCTGCGTTTGCATACATCATTCTTGAATCGCTGGCCGAAGCTGGAGTGAAAGTCGGTTTGCCGCGCGACATAGCGACTCTTCTCGCAGCGCAGACGATGAAAGGGGCTGCGAGCGTAGTATTGGAAACCGGTGATCACCCTGCACTTCTCAAAGATGCGGTAACGACTCCTGCGGGTTGCACGATCGACGGCATTCTCGAACTCGAAGAAGGCAAACTCCGCGTCACACTCATCAAAGCCGTCGTGAAAGCTACGAGTCGCGCCGGCGAGCTGCTGTTCGAAGAATAAACGTGTACCTCATCGCGCGAGCTAAATCGGGGAATCTGCTACATGTCTAACATGGGTTCGATGCTTTACCTCCTCAGCGGGTTGATCGGCGGCGGCTTAATTGTCGCAGTGATCGTGCTGCTCTTCCGACGCGGAAATCAAGGCGGGGCAACGGAGCTGGCGAAGCGATTGGAGACCATCGATCGCAGTCTGCGCGACGAATTTTCGCGGAACCGCGAGGAGGCAGGCGCTGCGGCGAAGAATCAGCGCGAGGAATTAGCCAGATCCTTGGAAGGCGTCAGATCGATCGTAGATGTTCGGTTGCGGCAACTGCAGGACGATAACGCAAAGCAAATTGATAAGATGCGCGCGACGGTTGACGAGAAGTTGCAGGGCACGCTCGAGAAGCGGTTAGGCGAATCGTTCAAGCTGGTCAGTGACCGGCTGGAGCAAGTGCACCAGGGTCTTGGTGCGATGCAGCAACTGGCGAGTGACGTTGGTGGATTACAACGTGTGCTCACCAACGTGAAGACACGAGGGGGCTGGAGCGAATGGCAGCTTGGCGTTCTCCTCGATGAAATGCTCACTCCCGAGCAGTTCGCGAGGAATATGAAGATGCGCGATGACACAGACGAGCGCGTTGAGTTCGCCATTAAATTGCCCGGCGACGAAAACGGCGCGCCCGTTTGGCTGCCGATCGACGCGAAATTTCCAATGGAGCATTACGACCGGCTCGCTGCGGCGCAGGAAAAAGCCGAGTCCGCCGCGGTCGAAACCGCAATTAAAACCTTGGAAACGCAATTGAAGCGTTGCGCCAAAGATATCTGCGAGAAATACATTAATCCGCCGAAGACGACCGATTTTGCGCTGCTATTCCTGCCAAGCGAAGGACTTTACGCGGAAGCGATCCGGCGGGTAGGGCTGGTTCAGAACGTGCAGCGCGACTGTCGCGTCACATTCGTCGGACCGACCACGCTGGCAGCGTTGCTGAACAGTTTACAGATGGGTTTTCGCACACTCGCGATCCAGAAACGCTCCAGCGAAGTCTGGAATCTGCTCGCGGCCGTGAAGAATGAGTTCGGCAAATTCGGGGAATCATTATCGGCGGTAAAAGAAAAGATCGACCAGGCATCGCGGAAAATGGAGGACGTGGACGTTCGCTCGCGCGTCATCACAAAGAAATTGCGCGACGTGGAAGAATTGCCGTCGAATCCGCAACCTTTGCTCAAGGATTTTTTGCAAACCGACACTGACGACTGAGGCGAATCAGGATGGCAAATGAAAACGGCGTTGGTGACCGGCGCGAACAAAGGGATTGGCTACGAAGTGGCGCGACAGCTCGCGGCAAAAGGATTTCATGTATTTGTGGGTGCGAGGAATCCCAAGGCTGGCCGTAAAGCGGCGAAGGAGATCGTAAGCCAGGAGAGTAAGGCGACGTTTTTGGAAATAGACGTTAGCGATAACGATAGCGTCACCAACGCCGCGCGTGAATTCTCCACTATCGCGAATCATCTCGACGTACTAGTGAACAACGCAGGGATCATTGCCGACGGAGACAACGCGATATTAGAAATCAGCGACGATCTGTTTCAAAAGACGCTGGAGACGAATACGCTCGGCGCGCTCCGCGTGACGCGCGCCTTCGTGCCGTGGCTTCGGAAAAGCAACGCGCCGCGCGTGATCAATGTCTCGAGCGGCAGCGGTCAACTGAGCGGCGGCGCGGATGGTTGGGCGCCCGCCTATTGCATTTCAAAAACCGCGTTGAATGGCGTGACTGTGCAGCTTGCAGCGGCGTTGCCGAAGTTTGCCGTGAATTCGGTGTGCCCTGGTTGGGTGCGGACGGAAATGGGCGGCGAGAATGCGAGCCGCTCTGTAGAGGAAGGCGCGGACACGATTGTGTGGCTCGCCCTTGAAGCGCCGCAGAATCTCAGTGGTAAATTTCTGCGCGACCGCAAAGAGATTCCCTGGTGATTCAAACAAGAGCATTGAATTTCGCGCGCAACACTTTAGGAATCCGGTGCGTCCTGGCACGGCTTTCATTCCTATCCCGAAAGCCCCGCGGGCGCAAAACCGTGCCACGCGGTATCCGATTTCTCGCGAAGGGCCGTACTTTTCTGCGTTTGTGATACTTGCTAGGGCGCGCACTCCGTGCGCGCCGCATCTTTATTGAAGGAACGGATTTGTCAGCCGTTCCTGGCCGATGGTTGTCGGCGGCCCGTGACCGGAGAGCACCGTTACATCGTCGCCTAATGGGAATAATTTTGTTCTGATTCCGTTGATCAGCAGATCGATGTCGCCGCCGGGCAAATCACCGCGACCAATGCTGCCGGCGAAAACAACGTCGCCGCCGATGAGCAACTGGTCCTTCCGCGAAAAGAAGCACAGGCTGCCCGGGCAATGGCCCGGCACTTCCAGAACTTTGAAATCAGCGCCGAGGAAATTTCGGTTTGGCGTCTCTTCGATCAGAAAATCTGGTTCGACTGGTTCGATTTCGAGCGCGAATCCGAAGTTCCGAAAAAAATCGCGGTCGGAAATCATAGGCGCGGTGAGCGGGTGACATCCGATCTGGCAATGAAACTGTTGTTTAATGCTGGCGACGTCCTGCACGTGATCGACGTGGCCGTGGGTTAGCAACAAAAGTTTGGGATGGATATCGAGGGAATGGAGCCATTCACACGCACCCTCAGGTGCGTCGAACAAAATCCATCCCTCCGGCGCTTCGAACAGGTAGCAATTGGTTTCGAAGATCCCTCCGCAAAAAGCTTTGTAAGTCGCAGGTGCCATCGTAACGAAGTTTTTGAATGTTCGGGGCTGTCGAGTGTCTATCTCTACCCAAAAATGCTGACTTTGTCTCGTTATCTTGCGCTACGCGGCGAACTCTGCGAATGTCTTAAACCTGTCTTTTTCCAATGAGATCATCCTTCCGACGGTCACTCGCCTTTTGCACGATCCTTTTTACGGCCGCGCTCGCCGCTCCGCCAGCGCCGGCGAGTTCGAGAGAAACCGTGGCGATGTCCGTTGGCCGGCTCCTGGAGGAAGGTCATTATACCCGACACAAACTGGACGAAGATGTTTCGAAGAAGTTCCTTCAGACATATCTGGAGATGCTCGATTTCAGTCATCTCTTTTTCACCCAGGAAGACGTTAACGCCATCACCGCGAAGTATGCCAATTCCATGGCTCCCGACGTTCTTATGGGAACGCTAAAGCCCGGGTACGAGATTTACGCCCTGTACACGAAACGCGTTGACGAGCGTGTAGCCAAAATCAAGGAGCTGTTGAAACAGCCGATGGACGTCAAAAGTAACGCCACTGTCGAATTGAGCCGTCAAAAATCGCCGTGGCCAAAGAATCAGGCCGAAGCCGATCAACTCTGGCGCGGCCGCATCGCCAATGAGCTGCTCCAGGAGCATTTGAGCGAGCACCCGATCGAGCCCGCGCCGCAACTCGTTGCTCGCCGGTACGAGCGCGTGGCCAAGAACGTTCATGAGCAGGATAAAGACGAGCAGATGAAACTTTATCTCGATGCGCTGGCCCAGGCTTACGATCCGCACTCGGAATACCTGAGCAAAGCGGACATGAAAAATTTCAGTATTAACATGGGCCTCTCGCTCGTGGGGATTGGCGCGATGCTGCGCTCCGAAGACGGATACGCAAAAATTGAAAGCCTGGTGCCAGGTGGACCGGCTCAAACGGATGGACGGCTCAAAGTCGGCGATCGCATCACCGCTGTCGCGCAAGGCCCGGCGGAATATGTCGATGTTCGCGAAATGCGGCTCGACAAGGTCGTCGAAATGATCCGCGGCAAAAAAGGCACAAAGGTCCGGTTGCTGGTGCTCCCCTCGGATGCTGCGGATCCGTCGCGCCGAAAAAATGTCGAGCTGGTCCGTGATGAAATTAAGCTGAAAGACCAGGAAGCCCGCGCCGATATTATCATCAAAAAAGACGAGAACGGCGACCCGATTAAACTCGGGTGGCTCACGCTGCCTTCTTTCTACGCCGACATGGACAGGCACCAAAAGAGTACGACGCGCGATGTACTCGCCTTACTCAAGCGATTGAAGAAAGAAAATATCGCCGGGCTTGTAGTCGATCTTCGCAAAAATGGGGGCGGTTCCTTGGAAGAAGCGCTCTCGCTTACTGGCTTGTTTTTGAAGTCAGGGCCGATCGTTCAGACCAAAGATTATAACGGAACGATCAGGATTTCGTCCGATCCAGATTCAGGCATTGCTTATTCTGGTCCCATGGTCGTTTTGACCAGCCGGCAGAGTGCGTCAGCCAGCGAGATCTTTGCCGCGGCGCTTCAGGATTATGGCCGCGCGGTTATCGTGGGCGACAAGAGTACGTTCGGTAAAGGCACTGTACAGACGATTCTCCCGATTGGCCGCTTCGCTTCGCTGCTCGGCAGTCATTCCGATGAAGACGGCGCCTTGAAGTTAACCATCCAGAAATTCTACCGTGTTGCGGGCGGTTCTACGCAACTCCACGGCGTGACCTCCGATATTGTTCTGCCGAGCTTAAGCGATCTTCCAGAGTTCGGTGAAGGCGCGCTCAAAAACGCATTGGGGTACGACGAAGTCACCAAGGCGAAATTTACCAAATGGTCGGACAATCATTCCCTGTTCATTGACCAGCTCCGCCACCGTTCAGAGGAACGGGTGAAGGGCGATCCCGAGTTTCACTACGTCACGGAGGACATGGAGCGTTTGCGCCATAAGATCGATGAAAACCGAATCTCCTTGAACGAGGAGGTGCGCAAGAAAGAGCTTGCCGACGATAAACTCCGCAAGGAAACGCGATCGAAAGAGCGCCTGGCGCGGAACCAGCAAGAGCCTAACATCTATCGTGTTACGCTCGACACGGTCGACAAACCGAATCTGCAATTGATCATGTATCCCGGGAAACTCGCGGAGGCGAAGAAGAACGGCACGGTGCCGAAAGTAGATTCCGACGCCGCTTCGGATGCGGATTCTGATTCACCTGATGGCGCTACAGCGGACGGTGACAACAAAGATCCTCTGATCGATGCGGAGCGCGACGAAGCGCTCAACATCCTGGCTGACCTGGTCCAGCTTACGAACGGACCCAAGACTGCCAGCGCCACTAGCAACACGAATCCTAACTAGTCGGGCAATCGGCCAACTGTAGCGACCGCGTCGCTCGTCGTCGGCCGAAAACACCTTTGTTCGCAGCGCTTTTGGAGTTGGAGGCAGTCCTCGCACGGTTTTCGGGATACTTTCTCGCATACGAAAAGCGATGCGAGGACGCATCGCACTCCAAAGCGCGCAACAAAATGAACCTGAGACGGTTTCAGCGCGTCAACTCATCGATCACGCCTGATTTAGTGTATGGCCCGACCCGCGGCCGGTTAGCGATAGAAGCTCGCGACGAATGTTCGCCAGAAGAGCCCCAGAGGGCGGTGGCTAAATCAAATTAGGATTCACGTCGATTTACCGCCACCATGCTCCGGGAGGAGGTGGAGGTGGAAAACCCGGACCCATGACTGGGCCGAAACGCGGACGACGCTGAAAACCCGGTTGCTGCGGTTGGGATGAATAATAGCGATTAACCGGTGTCCTCCCGAAAACCGTAACGGGAGTGCCGACCTGCACAACATTGAAAAACGCAATGGCGTAGCGCTCAGGCATGCGAACGCAGCCGTGCGAAGCAGCATAGCCGGGTAGATAGCCTGCGTGCATTCCATCTCCGCCGTTGAACCGCATGAAGTAATGCATTGGCGCCGGGATAAATTTTCCGCCACGGGGTACCTGCATGTCGGCGTCAGCGTCGGCCACAACGGTGTTGCCGTTCGCGTCAACGATCTTGCCATACATGCTCGAGTAATGGCTACGTTCCTTTTGCAGCACTGTGAAAGAGCCCGTCTTCGTCAGATGGCCGTAGCGTCCACTCGAAATCGGCGACGCGAGAACCGGGCGGCCATTTTGCAGGAGGTACGCTCTCTGTTCCTGTAAATCGATTTCCACGGAAGTCTCCGCACGCAACAACGCAGCTGTGCAGAATAATATCGTTAACCCTGGACCGACCCTCATACTGCGTTAAACCCACGGGCTAACCAAAAGTCGCAGCCGAAAAGCCTACGTGGGCTTGAGCGGGATGAATACCAAACTGCGAATCAGCTCACGGCACTCTGCAGACCATCACCACGATTTGCACGCGGGCTTGCTCACTCCAAGTCGTGCGTTCGCCTTCTGATTTTAGTGCACCTTCGTCTTTACACTGATGACGTTGGAATTAGGGCTTGTACCACTACCATTGTAGGCCCGTAATCGGTAATAGTAGGTCGTCTTCGCACTTAACCCGACCACGTCGTAGCTGGCGGTGTTTCCGACGTTCAAATTTTGATAACCGGGTACGTAAGTAGTAAAAGAGTTGTTTGTGGATACGTCTAACCGATAACCGGTCGCACCGCTCACGCTGTTCCACTTCGCGGTAAAGCTGCTGGCAGTCACGTTGGTTGCCCTTAGTGCGGTCGGAGCGGCAGGCGTGGGTGCGGGTGTCGACGTGGCTGTTGCAGTTGCAGTCGCGGTGGGCGTCGGAGTCGCCGTTGCCGTAGGTGTTGGACTAGGCGGTACGGTTGCAGTAGGCGTCGACGTCGCTGTGGCTGTCGCTGTAGCCGTTGGCGTTGGAGTTGAAGTTGCGGTTGCAGTTGCAGTCGGAGTTGGCGTCTGCGTCGGGCTCGCTGTAGGCGTGGAAGTCGGTGTAGGTGTGGGCGGTCCCGCGATCCAAACGTCGGTGATAGGCTGGTAATTTCCGCTAACTCCGGCATAAGGGAGGTTGTACATGTCTTCGAGGGTACGTAGAAGGTTGAAGTGGTTGATCGATTCAGAATACTGGCCGGGAACAACCATCTGCCCCACGAAGATGGTCGTTATGCGGTTGCTCTGGCTGTTATCATCCTCGTCGAAGGTCATAATTAAAAGGCTATTGTGGGTCATGGCCCATTCCACGTACCCGTTGAGATGTTGTTGCAGCCAGGTATCGCCCTGCTGGATAGTGCCGTCGTGCATGTCGTTGTTGAGGTTGGGTATCACGAATGAGACGATAGGAAGGGTGGTGTAGTCGCTTGGGAAGTAACTAAAAGGGAGGCTTGTGGTTGTGGGTATGTTAGTAAAGTTGACCCAGGGAGCGTGCTTACGCGCATAAGCGCCCGACGTGCAAACGGGTGAGCCGACCGATGGCAGATCTTCGGAGTAGCCCGCGAAGGTAAGAGAGGCGTCGAGCAAGTATCGCCCCAGGTTTGCTGTGCTAAACGAGTGGGGGCACGAATCGTTGGTAACACCCTGATTGGAGCCGGAGAATAAGTGGAGGTAATTAGGCTGGCTGGGGTGTGTTGTTGCATACGATTGAGTGAAGAGAGCGCCCTGGGCCGCCAGGGAATTGATATAGGGCGCCGCGGAAGAGCCGATGATCTCGCTGTAGCTGTGATTCTCTTCAATCACAACCACAACATGATCGGGTCTGGGAACGCCGTTGGCGCCAGGCGCTCGGTAGCCTGAGTTTTCATCAACACCAGAACGGACAGGCTGGAGTTGGTTGTTAGGACTGTCCGCTGTCCTTGGATTACCTGAGCGGGCCTCGAACGGGGTAAAGAGCAGGAGCAGTGGAAGGATGCAACTGGTAAGCGTTAACTTTGACATTGCGCGGCGATTCTACCGAGGTGGTTGAGGCTTGGCAATACGCACATCGATCTCTGTCCAAGGCGAGCACACGCCGGGACAGGGTTGCTGCCGAAATGTCGATTACAGCTGCAGCGCTGATCGCAAAGGCACCCGGTGTCCTGGAAACCTACACGGCGATCGGTGCCTTGATCGAGGGATGCGGGTCGTAGCCCACGAGTTCGAAATCTTCGAACTTGAAGTCACAGATGTTTTTGACCGTCGGATTCACTTTCATCCGCGGCAAAGGCCGAAAATCTCGCGAGAGTTGTTCGCGCGCCTGATCGAGATGGTTGTTGTACAGATGCAGATCGCCAAAGGTATGGACGAAATCGCCAGGCCGGAGATCGACCACTTGCGCCATCATTATCGTAAGGAGCGAGTACGAGGCGATGTTGAACGGGACACCCAGGAAAAGATCGCAGCTGCGTTGGTACAACTGGCAACTTAATTCGTCGTCCTGGACGTAAAACTGAAACAACACATGGCACGGCGGCAATGCCATCTGATCGACCTCAGCTGGATTCCATGCGCTGACAATTAATCGGCGGCTCTGTGGGTTGGATTTGATCTGTGCAATCAGGTTATCGATTTGATCTACGCGCACGCCATTTGCACCTCGCCAATCCCGCCATTGCGCACCGTAAACGCGGCCAAGCTCGCCATCTTCGTCAGCCCATTCATCCCAGATCGTGACGCCGTGCTCGTTCAAGTAGCGAATGTTGGTGTCGCCACGCAAGAACCAGAGCAATTCGTAGATGATCGATTTGATGTGCAGTTTCTTAGTTGTTAGCAGCGGGAACCCCGGGCCGTCCGCGCGCAAATCGAATCGCGTCTGCGCACCAAACACGGATAACGTTCCTGTGCCTGTCCGATCGGTTCGCTCGCGACCGTTATCCAAAACCAGCCGGAGTAGATCATGATATTGTCGCACCCGAAAATTTTATCGCGGCCATTTGTATTCGCGAATCAGAATTTCTAATTTGCCGCAAAATTATGAGCGGAAGGCCGTGATGCACGAATCGTTTTCGAGACGAATAGATGACGCGCAAATGCGGGTTGCGGAATGAATTCTATTTTGTAGTGAACTTGCCATGAACGTGATTTCGCAACGTAATCTGGCCGCATTAACTGCGCTGTTACTTCCATTTTTGATCGCGGCGTGCGGTGCGCGTTCGACCAATCCATCGACTGAAACTTTCACCATTTATGAAGACGCACCGAAGATGAGTCTGCTGGATCTGGGCGCACCGGGAAACAGTCTGGGTGACGTCTATCATTTTTCCGCTGCGTTACATTCGGAACGCGGCGGTCCGGTCACCGGTGAGCTGATCGGCTCCAAGACCTTGGTGAAAATCCCGGGCGACGCCAATCCTAACCAGGAGAGGCGGGCAACGCTCATGTTTTTTACATTTGCTGACGGCAAGGACCAGATCATCGCATTCGGCGCAGCCGATTATTCGCCATCTGTTCCTGAATTCGGGGCTGGCCAATCTGCCGTCCGACCGGTCTTAGGCGGAACCGGCAAGTACATTGGTGCTCGCGGCCAGGTCACCAGCACGCGGAATCAGGACGGTTCGTACACTCAGGTCTTCACGCTCCTGAAGTAGTGCTCATCGGATGCACTCATCTCGTTGTCGTCGTCGTCCTCCTCCTTAGAACAGCATGAGAATTCGAGGAGGAGGACGATACAACGCAGTGCCGCGTTGGCGCGACAGCTGTTTCGAGCAAGCTCTAAAACGCGCCGAACTGTCCCGACTCGAAAACCTTAGTTTGGCACTCGAGTTGTTTAATCCTCTCGTCATCAGTTGGTTACGTCCAATCATCAAGATTGGTCCGAGCCTTGCTTAAACACGGCATGGGTTAGTCTGCCGAAGTGGGGTATCTACCTGATCGCAGGCTCCAACAGAAAGGA
>JAICUQ010000036.1 GCA_025935755.1 Chthoniobacterales bacterium
AATCGCCAGCACGCGAGGCGCGTGCGCTCTCGAGATCACCTCGCCGCGACGACTTCATACATCGAGCATTCGTCGGCGTTCGGACCTGCTTCCTAAATCACATCGATCTGCCAGTTGCGGTTCTCCCAGCGTTGATCGCGTTCCCAAAAAATTGTAAATACGAAAACTGAACCCGCTGGCCATTCGTTAGTCGGAAAATCTGCGTACCAAAGATTCACATGATCCTGGAATAACGTCTGCGACTTGTTAGTCCGCTGCCAATCATCGGTTGTCCAGGTGATGCTCGCCTGTTCGGCGAGAATAATGCGCAAAATCTTGCCGTGCGACATCCGCCGCGTCGGATGCCGAAGCGTCCAGATTTCAAAACGGTTGGGCACGGGATTCACCACGTATCGTTGGTAGGCCGGCTCAACCAGATGAAAGCAAACGCCGTCGTGCCGGCTCCGGACTAACGAGACGTATTCGGCGTGCGACCAGCAAAGCGGCATCGCCGCGCCCGTCGGGAAACCGGGCTTCATTCTCGCGTGCGGCAGGTCCGGTCCATCCCACACTTGCTCGGTGAGCATGCCGCCCTGGTTCGAAAAATCTTCGATCGTCGTGATGAACGGCTTCGGATCGCGACCGGCTAAAAGTTCGTAATGACCGCGCTCACCAGTCAAAATCGGCCAGCATCGGCCCACTCCGGTTCCGTCATAAGCACTCCCGTTTTCTTTTTGGCCGTAGCAATCATGATTATAACGACGCCAGCCCGGGCCCTGCGGCAGGTCGTGCTTGATAACCCGATCGATCACTTCGATTGATTCGCGCACGAGCGGATCGTCCGCTGGTCGAATGCCAAAACGCACCAGATGAAGAAAATCGGCGCCCACCACATTTCGCGCTGGATGCAGCCCTCCGCCGTTGGCGATCTGTATCATTTGTGTGTTGGGATCTGCATGAGGATCCGGTTCGTTAGGATCTGCGGGATTAATACGGATATAATGGCGAGGGATGCCTTCGACCAATTCGCCATTCGTCGTTACCGTCCATTCTTCGACGTGCGCGGCCAGCCAATCGGCGTATGCGAAAACGAACTCGGCCGCTTGGGTATTGCCGGTTTCCATGCCCCAGTCTGCGGCGGCTGCGAGAGCAGCTATCACTACGGCCAGCGTGGAAGGCGAATACCCGCAATTTTCTTCCCACCGTTCCTGCGCTGTGACCGGAGCGCGCAAGATTAACCGCGCTGCAGCACGTACAATCATTACGCGGGGGTCAAACAGATCGAGCGCGTGATGTTTATGCAAACGCCAGGCGAGCAATATTGGAAAAGCGACTTGATCAAGTTGATGTCCTGACCAATAAGCGGTCCCATCGATCCAACTGTTTTGCGGGAAACTGCCGTCCGGCCGTTGAATCGCAGCCAGCCAGATCAACGCACGCAGCGGTGTCCCCGTTTGTCCTGTGGCAAGTAGCGCTGTTGCACTCTGCACGAGGTCGCGCGTCCAGACGAGATGATAACCCCCCAGATCCAAATCGCCTTTGGTTTCCCCCCAGGGAATGCTCATCGAGGCGACGATTGCGCCCTGGAAAACTTTGTCTTCGTGCGCGAGTAACACGCACCGGCTTAGCCGATACACTCCGCCGTCATCGGACGTGTCACTGCTGAAATCGAACTCGCGATTAATCACCGCGCGCTGCCACTGGCGAACATAGCCTTCGCATTTTTCCGCAAACGGCTCGGCCAACGATTGAAATAATTTTGTGGCACTGCTCTGGTAACTGCGGCCAAGTGCAACCGCGATCGTGAATGGTCCAGTGTCAGGCAAATCGACTTCGCCGGTCAACGCGATATTCCCGTCCGGAGCTGATCGAAATTCCCAGTCCATTTTGAAGTTATGCATCAGATCCTGCCAGCCATCGCTGAAACCGACGTAGCCGACCGATCGCCGTAAGAATCCACTGCTGCACGTCATGAGCAGATGAACGTCTTCGCGCCGGGCGTGCATCAACTTGTAACCGCCGATTTCAGAACACGACCCGGAGTTGCCTGCGCCATAACCAGCCAGGTGCGGAGCGAGCAAAGCGTAAACCCGCAATTTGCCCCGAAGCGATTCGTCCAGGATCTCAAGCCTGGTGTGCACCAGCAGGACCGACCGATGCGGATCAGTGAGCACATCTTTTACCAACCGGTAGCGGCCGTTCGGATCCGAATTGGTCAGGCGATAAAACAGACAATCGCGCTCCGGATATTCAATCTCGTGGTCCAGGTCGCGTTTTTCTTCGTGGCAAAATGTTTCGCCGTCGCTGATCAGAAACTGGAAGTCGCGCGTATTGGGTTGATCGACGTGGGGATAATAAATTTCGTTTACGATCCCGTGACTTAGCGTGAACCAGACGCGGCAGCTGGTGTGATACGCGGTGCCGACGCCTTCCTTTGCGCTCGAAGTCCAGCGCGGCTCGATTCCCGGCGCACCAAACGCTACCGAATTCTGAGGCGAACTCATTCCCTAGCGTTTAGACGAATTGAATCCGAACGGCAAGAGCGTGCCCGAAATTCAACTACGGATTTCACGGGTAACATGGATTGAGGAGCGGTCGCTGTGGCGATCTGCATGCGGTGTTCGCGTCGAAACAACTGTAGCCGCCTCGCTCTGTCGAGGCGCGGTGTGGTATCTCGCGCTAACACGGCGACAGAGCGCCATGGCTACAATTGCGACGGCGTAGTGGTGACCTTGGCCTCGCGATCACGAACGTTAGGAGAATGTGACAAAAAGACTGTTGCTTGCGAGGCCGCCGGACTAAATACGCGGAGGTGGCCATCTGCATGCGGTGTTCGCGTCGAAACAAACTGTAGCCGCCTCGCTCTGTCGAGGCGCGGTGTGGTATCTCGCGCTAACACCGGCGACAGAGTGCCGTGGCTACAATTGCCACGGCGTAGTGGTGACCTTGGCCTCGCGATCACGCACGTTAGGAGAATGTGACAAAAAAGACTGTTGCGCCGAGGCCGCCGGAATAAACACGCGGCCGCTGCGCTCGCCGGAATTGACCCTTCCCTAAGTAATTCACCGCCCGCTTTACCGCGTTATTCGCAAACCCCCTAGGGGGTTTTGTGTCAAAATTTAGGGGTTTTCCCCCTATCCCTAAGAACGCAGTTTCTCTTTACAACGCTGGGCAGCGAAGGAGAATGCGCGCTTAATTTCGCCCCCGGTCCATGCAAGGTGGAAACCAGTGGCGGACGATGAGAATATACCAAGTACAGATTCCCCCCGTTCGCAATTCATCAGTCGCGTTGCCAAAAGCTGACCGGCTTTTCGCAAGATCTGCAAAGCGCGCCGGTGTGTCCGCACTTCTAATACCTGCAATTACGCATATCACTGCCTCAACGTTTGGGGTTCCGCCCGCCTGCAACGCCCTAGCAATGGTGGGCGGGCGTTCATGCGGCTCCGAGGAGAATCCGCCTAAAGGCGGACCTCCGAGCCAAGCGCCGTCACCGCTTCAACAGTTCAACCCTTTAAACGTTTCAACCTCGTGACCCTTTCCCCGTCGTTCCCCCAAACAATTTCCCCGGGCGATCCGGCAACTGCCGGATCGCTCGATTCAACACCACCCGTCATGATGGCCATGGGAATGGTCCGCCCCAGACAAAATTCAGCCTAACAACCAGAAAGAAGTAACACCGAAGATGAAGAAATCATTGAAGATAAGTATCTGCGCAGCGGTCGTATGTATGATAGCTGCCCTCAGTGTATGGGCTTACGCAATTACGTACATCACCTACGCAGCAACCTTCACGGGGCACACCGTGACCTTTGCTCCACCCGGAATATCCGGAAGTAATGTGACCGTCACGGACCAAATTTGCCCCGGGGACACCATTGTATTCGACGCAACATTTGGCGTCGGCGGCAATATGGGAGGAACAATGTTACCGAGGAGTGCGGTTTTTGACGTAACGACGTCAATCAAACCGCCCGGCGCATCCGACGTGGGATACAGCGGGATGCCACAGACTCACACGTTTGCGACGGTGAACAGCAGTTTCACGGACCATATTATCCTTACGGCTCCGAGCACCCTGGGTGCGTACCAAATAATACTCACGGGAGAGGACACCAACAATGGAAACGGACATATTACATCCGGTGGCGGGCTGAAGGTGAACTTCACGGTGTCAGACTGCTCGTCGTCTTGTGAACAGATATCTACAGCGCTAACCGTCACTAATGCCTGTGTCGTGTTGCACAACCAGAATCCAGCTACCCTGAGTGCGACACTGAAGGACGCCTCCAACAACCCTCTCTCGGGCCAAACCCTCCACTTCTCAGTTCCGGATGGTGGCTTTACCATGGACGCAACAACGGACGGTTCCGGAGTTGCTAGCGTCAGTTACGATGCGAGCGGGCTGTCAGTGGGTGATCACAGCGTGAACGTGACCTATGACGGCACACCTTGTGCCGACGGGATCCAATATTTAGGTACGACAGGTTCCGACAGTATCGGTGTTACGTACCTGTTTCTTGGATTCCAGCAGCCGATCAATGCTGATGGAAGCAGTGTTTTTAAGGGTGGTGTGGTTGCTATCAAAATCAAAATCACTGACTACAACGGGGTATCTGTCCCTGACGCTCAGCCGCACGTCTTTTACGGCGGAGAGACCAGTTATCCCGTCGGCACCGATGCCGAACCGCTGGCCAATACGAACGGTGACTCTGGCAATCTGATGCGCTACGATCCAACAGCTCAGCAGTACGTATTCAACTGGGATATAGGCGCTACTGCAATCACAAACGGGACATACCAAATCTGGGTTGACCTTGCCGAAGGCGCATGCGCCAACCCCCACACCGTCACTCTGTCCATCAACAAAGTAGGGAGGGGACATCGTTAAGATTCTGAACGCGTAACGTTCATCAGCTGTTAAAGCATGCGCGCCGGGGGTGAAAATCCTCCCGGCGCTTTGCTTTGCTCACTCGCGCTCGCTCACCCATTCGAGCTTCCCGGCTACCTGACCACCTTGTATTCATTCCCTCGCTCGCGCTCTCTCAGCCTTGCGGCCTGCCCGTCTATCCGACGACGTCCCGGGACGTGGTATTTGTTTGGCTTCGCAGCTTCGCCGGAGTTGAAACAGTTAATAGGTTAAAGCGTTGAAGGGTGAATCGGGTCCAAGAACCCCGGATCCTCTTCCGCCAACCGAGCCTTCGCGTAAGGCTACGCGCCGAGAGGCTACTGCGGACAAGTTACGTGGCCGCCTGCATCTGGGGAAGCACCGCGGGCACGGATGACACACAACGTTGAAACGCACTGCTGCTTGCCAACCTGTGCGCACGCCGCTGGGGTGCTCCGTTCGGCCGCTGACCGAACGGAAACCGAAGTTTCGTATCCTCTATTGCCTGTTCGGCACAGATGTTGTTGTGCAACAGGAAAGGCTTTTCGGCCGGCGGCTGAAAACGGCACTCGGGCCGCGTGCGCTCCCCGGAATCCCAAACAAGCAAGCTTCTACGACCCATCGCGACTAACGAGAATCGGCGACATTATTCCCACTTCACGTCCAAACGCGAGCCGGGGGTGAATGAACAGAAAGCGGCAAACCGAGTTGTCGTTCGATTCGCAATTTGGGGCATCGCAGCATCGGAATTTTGCAGTTGGTTCCTTAGGCGAAATCGCGGCTCACGATCAGGAATGCTGCCCGATAGCTAACTTGTATTTCTTCGAAACATTCGGGGCGCACAAACGCAACAACAAACAATAAGGACCCTAACAATGAAACCCAGAACATCACTGGCAATGCTTGCTTTGCTGGCATTGCTTTTTGCAGTTAAAACAATATTCGCCACCACCGGAGCGATCTACACTACAGACAGTTCCTGTAGCGGCGTTAACGTAAATATCTTCACGTCGAAAGATGACGTCTACCTGAACGGCGGTCCGCAAGGCGGCGGATCCGGGCTTCCAGACGGAAGCTATTATGTGCAGGTAACGACGCCAGACGGCACGCTGCTCGGGAGCTCCGTTGCTCCTCCTGCGCCTGCGTCCACGCAGCCTTTCGTCGTCACGGGCGGGAACGGGAATTGCATTCAGCTGGTTAACACTATTTACAAGGCCAGCGACGGCACTCTCGGTTTCGATGACACCACGAATGGCGGCGGAGAATACAAGGTCTGGGTGAGCTTGGATCCCACCTTCCCAGCCAATGGAGTCAAGACTGACAACTTCAAAATCAGAGTAAACGCGCAGCCAGGAAGACTGTGCGTGACCAAGTTCTACGATGCTAACGCCAACGGCATATTCGATAACGGTGAGGTGCCGATCCCGAATTGGAAGTTCTTCGTGGACAGCCTCTGCCGGTTCACTCCCGAGTGTCTGATGTTGGATGCCGGCTCCTACAATGTTTGCGAAGATTCTCCGGTGGAAATGAATTGGATTCGTACGACCGCGACTTGTATCAATGCCACCGTCACAGACGGTGAAACCACCAATGTTGATTTTGGTAACCTCTGCCTGGGTGGGGGTGGCGGGTTGACACTTGGTTTCTGGAGCAACCCGAATGGTCAGAGACTGGAAACGGCCTCGGACTTCACCGCTCTCAACCTGCTGTGTCTGAGAAACGCCAACGGAACCATGAAGACGTTTACGGGAAGCGTGAATGCAAACAAAACAGCGCTGCATGATTGGTTGTTGAGCGCCAACGCTACTAACATGGCTAACATGCTCAGTGCTCAGTTGGCAGCCATGAAGCTCAATGTGCTCCACAATAAAGTCAGCGGTAGCGCGCTGGTGTACGCCGGCAGTTGCGGAAATACTGGAGTTAACGGTGCGTTCATCACCATCAATGACCTGATGAGTGCTGCGTCCACCGATGCGACATGCGGGTTGTGTGCTGACGGTAGCACGCTCGCCGGCGATCCATGCCGTGCAACGCAGGAATGCTGGAAGACGGCGCTCGACAACGCCAACAACAACCTGAACTTCGTTCAGCCTGGCCCGTGTCCGTTCACCTTCAATCCGCCGGATTGTCCATAACCGCTGGATTAAAAACGAAATTCCCAACCTAATTCGTTAGGCACGTGAGCAGCGCCGGGAGGTGAAATCCTCCCGGCGCTTTTTTTTCGTCGGCGCGCAATCCTTTCGATCGGGGAGCGCACGCGGGCCGCGTGCCGCTCCCCGAGTTGCGCGACGTTTTCGATATCACTCGGATCGGCGGTCGCAGTAACGAATGACGATGCAACGATTTAACATTGTTACCATGTAACGACGGCAAAGCCCGTTCGTGTTTATTCATGTGCATTCGTGGTTGTGTCGCTTGATTCCGTGAGTTTCGCAGATTAAGCGTGGCTTTGGCATATATGGCTCGATCGAACACGACTGAAGTATTGCGCGCGCATTGCGCGGCAATCGCGGAGGAGGAAGCAGTGCTGCGTGAAGGCGGCGGCAAAGCCGGGCACGAGCGTCAGCGTAAATGGGGACGCCTGCCAGTACGCGAGCGACTCCTTCAGTTGCTCGATAGAAACTCGCCGTTTTTTGAGATCGGGCTGTGGGCGGCGTACAAAATGTATGATCAATGGGGAAAAATCCCCGCTGCCGGCGTCGTCGCCGGGATTGGCAATGTCGAAGGTGTTCCATGCATGATCGTGGCCAATGACGCGACAGTGAAAGCCGGTGCGTTTTTCCCGGCCACGACCAAGAAAGTGATTCGTGCCCAGCGGATCGCTTTCGAATGCGCACTTCCGCTCATTTATCTCGTGGATTCGGCTGGCGTGTTCCTCCCGATGCAGGATGAAATTTTTCCGGATGAAGATGATTTCGGCCGGATCTTTCGGAATAACTCGGTGATCTCAGCTGCGGGCATCCCTCAGTTTGCCGCGATCATGGGCAACTGCGTTGCGGGCGGCGCGTATCTGCCGGTGTTGTGCGACAAGATCCTGATGACACAGGGGAGCGGACTGTATCTCGCCGGGCCATCTCTGGTGAAAGCGGCCATTGGTCAGGTTGTCGACGCGGAAGAACTCGGGGGCGCCCGAATGCATTCGGAGATCAGCGGAACGGTGGATTTCTTTGAGAAGGACGATCCGTCGTGTTTAAAGCGTCTTCGGTCGTTAGTCGCACTGTTGCCCGAAGCAAAAGCCAGCGGCGGGTGCGACTCGCGCGGCCCGCACGCCCTTCCAAAGCCGGCTAAAAATCCGGACACTGTTTACGATCTGATCAACTTCGATGGGCGAAAAAATTATGACGTGCGTGACCTGCTGGCCACCGTCGTCGATGAAAATTCGCTGGACGAATACAAAGCTGATTACGGCAAAACGCTCGTGACTGCGTACGCCCGTATAAAAGGCCAGCCGGTGGGAATCGTGGGTAACCAACGGATGCAAGTCAGGACGAAAAAGCAAGGAATCCAGATGGGCGGCGTCATTTATTCTGAGAGCGCCGACAAAGCAGCGCGGTTTGTGATGGATTGTAATCAGACGAGCTTGCCGATCATTTTTTTCCAGGACGTGAGTGGGTTCATGGTCGGTCGCCATGCGGAAGAGAGCGGGATCATTCGCAGCGGCGCGAAGCTGGTGAACGCAGTGAGCAATTCGGTGGTGCCGAAGATCACGGTGATCGTCGGAGGATCGTTCGGCGCGGGTAATTACGCGTTGTGCGGTAAGGCTTATGATCCACGGTTTATCGTTGCCTGGCCCAATGCGCGTTACGCGGTGATGGGCGCCGCGCAAGCGTCAGATACCGTGTTCTCGATCCTCGCCAAAGCGCGCGAACGCGGCGACAAGAAGGCGTCGCCTGAGGAACTGGAGGAGTTGCGGTCGAAGGTAAAACAGAGTTACGAAGAGCAAACCGACATCCGTTATGGTGCCGCTCGTGGCTGGGTGGATGCCATCATTCAGCCGCACGAAACGCGCAACGTTCTGATTCGCCTTTTAAGTTACGTTTCCCGCCCAATGCCGAAAGCGCGTTTCCATACCGGAGTTATCCAGACGTGAAGAATTTAACGATTTAACGATTTCACGATCTAACCATGTAACGATTCAACCATGTCGCCTCTCCCATGCCTGTCATCTTAGTTGAAAAACAATCACCGCAGATCACCGTAATCACTCTGAACCGTCCCGAGCGGCGAAACGCTTTGACTCTTGAGCTGTTAACGGAGTTCTGTGTGGCCATTAACGTTGCTTCGCAACAACCGGAGCAGCGCGTTTTGATTTTACGCGGAGCGGGTGCGGCGTTTTGCACAGGATTGGATTTGAAGGAAGCAGCCGATCAAACGAAAGCGCATGCGACCGGTGAAATGGTGGCGACCACTTTGATCACTATCAGCCAAACACGTCTGATCACCATCGCGGCCGTGCATGGGGCGGCAGTCGCAGGCGGTGCAGGCATCATGTCGGCGTGCGATCTGGTAGTCGCGGCGGACGGAACCAAAATCGGTTATCCGGAGGTGCGCCGCGGGCTCGTTGCCGGGTTGGTTATGACGTTTCTGCGCCGGCAAGTCGGCGAACGAAACATGCGCGAACTATTGTATACGGCGGAGCTGATCAACGTCGCGCGCGCGAAAGAGATTGGTCTGGTAAACCGTGTCGTTGCTCCAGAAGAGGTGATGGATGCAGCGCAGAAGTTCGCCGCATCGGTTTTGGAAGGCGCGCCGGGGGCGTTGGCACAAACAAAACGGTTGGTGGAAGATCTCTGGTGGCATTCGGTGAAGGAAGATGTCGATATCGCGCTGAAATATCACATGGAAGCGCGTAAATCGGACGAAGCCCGTGAAGGCATCGCCGCATTCAACGAAAAGCGCAAGCCCAACTGGGTGAATTTGTAGCACAGGGAAGGGCCCAGGTGGAACCGATTGTCCCCAATCGATTGGCATTGGACCCCGGTCAACGTGTTGGGGACAACACGTTCCACCAGTCGACAGGCGAGACGCCTGCCGGCCCCACAGCCAGGATGGCTATGCTGCGTAATCGCGAATGTTCACAGCCCGTGGCGCCGTCCTCGGTGTCGACTGGACAGAATCGCAGCACAGCGAAGAGGTCCCGGTGGAACCGATTGTCCCCAATCGGTTGGCATTAGGGCTCCGGTCAACGTGTTGGGGACAACACGTTCCACCAGTGCATTGCCAATCGGCATCGAGACGCCTGCCGGCCGCACAGCCAGGACGACTGTGCTCTCGTTGATTCGGAATTTAGTTAGGCAGCTTGCGGCGCCGTGCTCGGTGTGAGGCTTCCTGCTGTTGGTCCCAGATATTGCGCACTGCCAAAGCCGAGAATCGGGAAGAAAATGATTCCTAACAGAAGAAGACCGATCCCGAAACCTACGCCTTTACCAAAACTTTTGGCCAAGTCGATGCAGAGAACTATGCCAACAATGAAATTTACGAATGGGATGAGCATCAAAATGATCCACCAGGCGGGTCGGCCGACAATCTTGCACCAGATGTAAAGATTATAGATTGGGATGATGCAGGCCCAGCCCGGTTGGCCGGCTTTGGTGTAGATTTTCCAGCAGGCTGCGATCATCAGGATCATGACCCCCAGCCAACAAATCCAGAACATTGGGCCAGGCGCCTGTCCTTGAGCGGAAGTAGAGTATGAATACTCCACCTGTCCGAGGAAACGTGCGGGAATGAGCAGAACGTTTTGCGTAACTTCGATGTGTGAGTTCATAGAGTTCAAGGTTTAGGGGACGGTTTAAAAAATTCCCGCAGGCGCGGCAAGCAAAATCTTTGTTAGATCCTACACTGCGCGTTACTTAGCTGCTTAACCCAACATCTCACGACACGAGCTGACGACAGCCGTGCAGCTTCTCGGAGTGAATTCCGAGGAACTTGTCGATCGGACACTGAAAGGCGTAGCAAAGGCAGCTTGCCTGTGGGGCGGGCGGGCGTCTCGCCTGCCGAGTCTTTGCTTACTTCTCAAGCCGCGAAACGTGTCCGGCGGCAATCTGCCGACGATGGAATCGAGAGTATCGCACCCTCATGTTTGCTCCCGGCTAATCCGCAAACGAAGACGCCGGCGCTAATTTGAAATCAGCCCAACCGCAGCGACATCCTCCCGGAAAACGGCCGTTACTTGTGGATTTTCTTTTTGTGCTTCTCTTTCGGTTTTTTCTGGAAGGGTGTGCTGGTCGGCGTGGGTGAGGGGCTGCCGGAAGGCACCGGGGTAGGAGAGGGTCGTACCCGTGGCTGAGCTAATATTCCCTGATGCGCATCCTTCAGCGCTTGCAGCGCCAGCTTGAGCTCCGGCGTCGTGGCCAGAGCAGACATTCGTCGATAATAGATTTCGTAATAATTGCGGAGCCGGTTTCGTTTTTCCAAATCTGTTCGGGCGGCCTGCGCGTATCTCTTTGCCGCCTGCACGTCCGGATCATTGACCGTCCGGTTTTTCAATTGCCGCCAGAGCGCGTGCACCTGCAATTCATCGGCGGCTTTGCCTAACGATTTTGGTTTGAAACTATCGTCGAGCTGTTTCAACTCCGGCAACTCAGGGCCGTTTGGCGGCGGAGTGGGGCTGGGTTCCTCTTCTGGTTGCGGCGGAAACAGATCGACAGAAGGCGGAGCTGCTTCCTGGCCGTGCAACACTAGCGCGGCGATCAACAAGACGCTGAAAAGGATTAACCCGAATGATTTCATCAACGTTGTCCGGAATGTAGCCGAATTTACGGCAGGCGTAAGCTACGTCGATTTAAGAGGATTCGTTTTGGAATGACCTGCGTTGTGGCGGCGGATCGGTTTTGCAAAATATCCAAACGAGCCAATGTAGCGACGGCCGGTTTCTGACTGGGCAACACGTAATGAAACATTCTGCGCCGATCGACATTCAGATCGGGGCGAGAGGATTTGAACCTCCGACCTCGTGGTCCCAAACCACGCGCTCTACCAAGCTAAGCTACGCCCCGAATGTGCAGCGTGTTGTTTAGCACGGATTCTGTTCGCGCGCATCTGGGGAGAGCACCCGCCTCGCGGCCGTGATTGGCCGCCCCTCGCCAATGGGCCTCCTGATTTGTTTGTTCGCCACTCGGATCAACAAATAGGTTCACGGCGAAGGCGCGAAGAGCACGAGGCGGGTGCGCTACCCAGATCAGCTATCCCAAATTAGGTGCGAGCCGCTTTTCCACCGTCGCAACCGGTTCGCCTCGGCGCGTCGCGTAGTCCACAAGCTGATCGTGTCCGATCTGGCCGACTCCGAAATATTTCGATTCCGGATGAGAAAAATAGAGCCCGCTGACGCTCGATGCCGGATGCATTGCGAATGATTCCGTCAGCTTGATTCCTGCGTTGCTCTCCGCATCCAGCAAATCGAACAGGGTTCGTTTCTCGGCGTGATCCGGACAGGCCGGATAACCGGCAGCGGGCCGGATACCGCGATACTTTTCACGGATGAGATCAGCCTTCGATAATTGTTCTTCGGATCCAAATCCCAAGGCGATGCGAGCCTGTTTATGCAAATATTCGGCGAACGCTTCCGCTAATCGGTCTGCCAAAGCTTTGGTCATAATTGCGCTGTAGTCGTCGTGCTGACGTTTGAATTCTTCTGCCAGCTCGTCCGCGCCGTGAATCGAGACCGCGAATCCTCCGAGATAATCGTGAAGAAGAGCCGTCTCCACCGATGTGTCGGGGCGCCCTGGGCTCGCGCTACTCCGGGGTGCGATGTAATCCGCCAGGCAATGATTGAATTGTTCGGCCGGCTTTTGCATCTGCTGACGCAGGAAATAAAATGTGGCGATTTGTTGGGTGCGACCGTCATCGACATAGAGATGAACGTCATCTCCGGCGGCATTCGCTGGCCAAAAAGCGTAAACGCCCCGCGGAACCAGCAGATCTTTGGCTGCAATTCGCTCGAGAAGTTGCTGTGCATCATCGAAAAGTTCGCGCGCTTGCTTGCCAAATTTTTCGTCATCAAAAATCGCGGGGTACCGCCCGCGCAATTCCCACGCATGAAAAAACGGCGACCAATCGATATAGGGAATAAGGTCTCTTACTCCCACCACGATGTTCCGGGGAGCGCACGCCGCTGGCGTGCCCAACTCGGCCGCTGGCCGAGTTGCGTCTTTAGAAGGATACCACGGACGCTCAAAGTGAGGCAGATGTCGTTCGCTGTAGCGAATGTCAGCGGTTTCCGGCGGGCCGCCGGAAACAGCACGCGGGCCGCGTGCGTTCCCTGGACCATAAACCCGCGCTCCGAGAAAATCCGGTTGCGGCGGGGTGTAGCTACTCCAATCAATCGGCGTTCGATTTGCGCGCGCCTGCTGGAGCGTCAGCAGCTTTTTGTCTTTGGTTTTTGCAGCATGTTCCCGCCGCAGGCGCTCGTAGTCTTGCCGCGTTTTTTTATCGAAGTCGGATTTCAGTTGCTCATTGAGCAACGCATTCACGACACCGACTGCGCGTGAAGCGTCGAGCACGTGCACAGTGCTGGCGCGATAATGCGGCGCGATTTTGACCGCTGTATGCGCCCGGCTGGTCGTCGCTCCACCAATTAAAAGTGGCAACTGGAATCCTTCTCGATCCATCTCTTGCGCGACATGAACCATTTCGTCCAGGGACGGTGTGATCAAACCGCTCAAGCCGATCGCGTCGGCCTTTTTCTCCCGCGCGGTATCCAGAATCTTCGCCGCGGGTACCATCACGCCGAGATCGATGACATCGTAGTTATTACATTGCAGAACGACTCCTACGATGTTTTTGCCGATGTCGTGCACATCGCCCTTTACCGTCGCCATGACGATGCGTCCCTGCGGTTTCGCATCCGCGGATTTTTCGGCTTCCATGAACGGCATCAGATACGCCACAGCTTTTTTCATCACCCGCGCGCTTTTCACTACCTGTGGGAGAAACATTTTACCCGAACCAAACAAATCGCCGACCACGCTCATCCCAGCCATCAGGGGACCCTCTATTACATCGAGCGGCCGCTTGCATCTTTGGCGCGCTTCCTCAGTGTCGCTGTCGATGTGATCGACGATGCCTTTAATCAGCGCGTGCTTCAGGCGCTCTTCGACGGATTGCTTTCGCCACGTTTCATCAGCAACCGATGTTTTTCCTTTTGCCTTTACTCGTTCGGCGAACTCAATCAGTCGTTCCGTTGCATCATCCCGGCGATTCAAGAGCACGTCTTCAACCCGTTCCCGCAGGTCGGGCTCGATCTCTTCATACACTGCGAGTTGGCCGGCGTTCACGATGGCCATGTCCAGCCCGGCGCGTATTGCGTGATAAAGAAACGCGGCGTGCATCGCTTCGCGCACGGTGTTATTGCCGCGAAACGAAAATGAAATGTTGCTGACTCCGCCGCTGACGCGCGCACCTGGCAAATTGTTTTTGATCCAGCGCGTTGCTTGGATGAAATCGACCCCGTAATTGCGGTGCTCATCGAGACCCGTCGCAACGGTCAGAATGTTCGGATCGAATATGATATCGCTGGCTGGAAACTCCGCCTGTTGGGTCAACAGAGCGTAAGCGCGCGCGCAGATCTCAATCTTGCGCTGGAAATTGTCAGCCTGGCCGTTCTCGTCGAATGCCATTACAATTGCAGCCGCGCCGTATCGCCTGATCAGCCGCGCATGACGCAGAAATTCTTCTTCGCCGTTTTTCAGGCTGATGGAATTCACGACCGCTTTGCCCTGGAGACATTTAAGTCCGGCTTCGATAACGCTCCACTTCGAGCTGTCGATCATGACGGGTATCCGCGCGATTTCCGGCTCACTGCCTATCAAATTCAAAAAGCGAATCATCGCCGCTTCCGAATCGATCATCGCTTCGTCCATGTTCACATCGAGCAAGTTCGCGCCGCCCTGGACCTGCTGACGCGCGACAGTCAGTGCGCCTTCGAAGTCGCCGGCCAGGATCAGCTTCGAGAATTTTGGCGAGCCGGTAATATTAGTGCGCTCGCCGATGACGGCGAAACCAAACTGCGGCGTGATCTTTAGCGCTTCGAGCCCGGATAGTTCGAGGGCGTCATTGCGGCCCTCCTGAGCGCGTCCCGCAGACGCAGAAGGAGTTGAGGGATCCCGCGATGTTAAACTAATGCTTTTTCCCACGGGATTCCTCGACTTTGCTCGGAATGACAGGCATAACGTCCGGATTGCGCAGTTCCACGACGCGCGGCTTGCAATCGCGGACCGCGTTCGCGATTACGCGTATGTGGTCGGGTGTTGTGCCGCAGCAGCCGCCCACAATGTTCAGCCACCCATTTGTCACCCAGGCCGTAACTTTAGGTCCAAACGATTCTGCGGTTTCAGGAAATCCGGTCGGCGAAAGCGGATCGGGTAATCCGGCATTCGGATACGCGGCGAGATAAAACGGCGCAATCCGGGAAAGTTCTTCGATAAACGGTTCCATCTCATCCGGACCCAGCGAACAATTCAAACCGAGAATGAGTGGGTGCGCGTGCGCAATTGAAACAAGGAACGCTTCCACGGTTTGGCCGCTCAAGTTCCTTCCTGATTTGTCGATGACTGTGCCAGAGATCATCAACGGCACACTGCGCCCGGTTTCCGCAAAGGCATCGGCGATAGCGAACAATGCAGCCTTGCCGTTCAATGTATCGAAAACGGTTTCGACGATGAGAAGATCGACACCACCTTCGAGCAGCGCTGTTGCCTGATCGAAATACGTTTGGCGTAACTGATCAAACGAGACCGCACGAAATGCCGGGTCATTTACGTCAGGTGAAATCGAAGCTGCGACAGGGAGGGGACCCATTGAGCCGCCGACAAATCGCTGCTGGCCGGTTTCATTTGCAGCACGATCCGCCGCATGACGCGCGATTCGCGATCCCTGACAATTAATTTCATGAACCAGCGAGCGGAGAGTGGGATCGTCGATAACGCGTTGAAAGAATTCCTGGTCTTTGCGCCCACTCTTCGGTTCGCCTTGGAAAAGAAAATCGTTCAGACCGATAGTTGTTCCGCTGAAAGTGTTGGTTTCCACGATGTCCGCGCCAGCGTTGAAATAATCGGAATGAATTTCTTCAATCACGTTTGGTTGTGTGAGGTTCAATAGCTCCAGGCTGCCTTTGAGATCTTTGCCCCGCCAATCACGGAACCGGTGGCCCCGGTAATCTGCTTCAGCCAATTTACGGGCCTGGATCATCGTTCCCATGGCGCCATCGAGCACGGCGATGCGTTTGCGCATTAGCGCTTCCAAAGGATGAACGCCGTTTGTAGCCATAACGTTCGGCAACTAAACTGCGTTTCCTGAGGCAATCAAGAAACAAATCGACGCATCATGATGCGTAGATGTGTTCTTATTTCATCGTGCTCATGCTCGTACTCGTAATCGTGATCGGCTCGCCTGGTGATCTGATCCGCGTCACAGGCGAGACCCGGGAAGCCCGAATCACGAATGACGAAGAAACGTCAGATGTTCGACGCTCCAGATAGGGCGCGTGACTCCCGTGCGCGCCCGGTGTTTCGGCGGGCAGGGACTGCTCGCGCTATCTCAGCGCTGGATCACTGTAGGACGTCTGTGTCAGTCCCGAACGCTTTCGGGCTTCACAGCAACGTCTTGCAATGCGCGACGCACTATGGCGCGATCCGATCGGTCAGCGTGTCAGTGTGAAAATCAGTGTGATCACGCAAACGCGCCCAGGGGCTGTCCTTCTTGGTTGTGTCTGCGACTCCCGCTTTCTCACCTCTGGCAAAATCGTCCCACGAATTGTATCGAGCTATGGTGAGGAACGTCCAATCGGCTCCTTCCAGGTGCTGCATCAACACGTTTCCGGCGGTAGTATCGCCGGGCGCGCTCGCCAGATCGCCAAGCATTTTTTCCAGTTGCTCGCGATGTCCAGGAGCGGGGCGATAATAGGAAACAGAGTAAACTGAACCGGTCGTCTTGCCCTTTGAATCCCCATCGATGCCCATGGCACGTGTGAATTCTTCCCATGAAGGACCGTTAACAAATGTATCAGTGTGCCATGCACTCAAGTCCCGCTTGTCGGCGGGGACAGCTGTTCCGGCGGCTTCGACGGTCGCTTTGGGCCCCATATGTGTTATCACCACGTAATCCCATGCGTCCCCATCCTGGTGGCGAAGGACGACAAAATGATCTGGGATTGGGTTGGTGGGATCGGGCGTTTTGAGCCAATCACCCAATTGAGCTGCCTTGCCCAGGGCTGCCTTTGTAAAATGGACGTGATAAACATCCGTGCGTTTGCCAGCCCCTGCGACGGCTGCCTGCTTTCCGCTCGCGGCGGGTTTTGGTGATGTTTGTCCATGGACAAATGTAACTGGTAAGATGCCAAACAATGTGATGGCAATAATAGTGGCGACTGATTTCATAATGGTGCTGTCTCTTTCTGTTTTGGTTCAACGCGAGCTCTTTGGGACACGTACGTCAGCGGAGCTAGCGACGTTAACGCGTCCTTCGCTGTGTTGTTTCGTTAGGTATGACGGTCGCTGCCTTATATGTCAATGCTTATTTCGAGTCGTAACACTTGCACGTGATGTGGACTAGTTAGTTTTCATGAGCCGCGTCCTACCTTCCTCCTTTTTCCTTAAGCAAGCATCGTAAAAAGACGCAGGGCAGTTATCGAGTATATGAGGAATAAATGCCCGGCTACTCGCGATCTGTTCCCAGTCGTTGCACCGTCACTAAACCAAAACGCAATCGTTGCTCAATACTCGGAAAAGGCCTCGTCTGGATAGCAGTAGAGCCAGCGTTCGCCCGGCTGCGCCGATGCGATCACGGGATGTCCACCGGCCCGCGCGTGTTTGCTGGCGTGTTGATTCGGCGAGCTGTCGCAGCACAACGTCACTCCACAGGTCTGGCACGTCCGGAGATGAACCCAGTATGAACCGATCTTCACGCATTCTTCGCATTCGCGCCGGTGCGGTTGCTTGATCGACTCGATCGCGTCGAGATGAGAACAGCCTCGCTCAACCATGATGCGTTCCTTGCGAAGCTTTGTTTGATGACGTCTCGCGCCGTGACGCCAGGCTTATGTGGATTCCAGCAACCGCCATTCCGCCCTCGCCGACTGCGGCGGCGCAACGCTTCACTGACCCGGAACGAACATCACCGGCAGCAAAGATTCCTGGAAGACTCGTTTCCAGCGGAGCAGGCCGCCGTTTGCTTTCGCGCCAGGCGGGCGCTTCGGCCACGTCAGCTCCGGTTTTGATGAATCCTTTGTTGTCGCGCTCGATTTCAGGCGGTAACCACTCTGTGCACGGGCGGGCACCTGCCATGGAAAAAACGGCCGGCGTTTTCACGGTAGACCGCTCTCCTGTTTTTGTACTTTCCAACTCGACTTCCTGGAGCTTCTCATCACCGAACATTTTTCGAATTTCTGTTCGATACAGGATTTCGATGTTCGGCTGCACCTGTACTCGGCGACAAAGATAGTCGGACATTTTTTTGGCGATGTCATCGCCGCGGATCACGAGTAACACTTTGGCGGCGCTTTCGGAAAGAAACATTGCGGCTTGTCCGGCTGAGTTGCCACTGCCGACAACGATCACTGTTTGGTTACGACAAATCTGACTTTCGAGAGCGGTTGCTGCGTAGTAAACACCAACGCCTTCGAAACGCTCACGATTCTCTGCCTCCAGGCGGCGATAATCGGCGCCGGTGGCGATCAGTACAGTTTTCGCGCGAAGGACTGCCGGACAACCCTCGATCTCAATGCACGCTCGATATTCGCCATCGGTATTGTAACGCAGTGACAGCGCTTGTGATGGCGTAGAAAATTTCGCTCCGAAGCGGTAAGCCTGGAGTTGAGCAAGCCATGTTAAATCGCCGCCGCTGATTCCCGTTGGGTGGCCAAAAAAATTTTCGATCAACGAGGACGAACCTGCTTGTCCGCCAGGCGCATAGCTTTCCAGAACAACTGTCTTCAACCCTTCCGAGGCGGCGTAAACGGCGGCACCGAGTCCGGCGGGTCCCGCGCCTACGATGGCTACATCACACGGAATTTCCGTCTCGTCTTGAAGGGCGAGTGGTCGTAGTAAACCGGCGACCTGAGCAACTTCACGCGTGGAGGGGTGGCGTAGCGGAGCGCCGGTGGGAGTAATCAGCACTGGCAGATCGCGGGTAGTCAGGTGAAGGCGATTGCTCAAGGTTTGGCCCTGTTCGCTTTCGAACTCGATCAGACGATGGGGTATGTGGTTTTTATCCAAAAAATCGTTCAGTTGATGTCCGTCGCGAGCCCCCCGCGCGGCGAGTACACGCAATCCTGCAAACTCGCGATCGCGACGCAGCCGACGTCGTCGCATGATCAACGCGTCCACGATTGGTTTGCTAACTCTTGGTACTTCGGCAAGCACGCGCCGGAGGTCAGCCGCTGGTACGTCGAGAATCTCCGCTTCCTCCGATGTGACTCGCGCAGTTGCCAGCGTGGATGTGCCTTGCAACATGGCCACGTCCCCGATGAAATCACGTTCATGCGCGATTGCGAGTTCCTGTTCGATGTCGTCGCGTCGCTCGAACACTTGGATTTCGCCGCTCAAAACAACTGTTAAACCGACGTCGCGCTGTCCGGCTTTGTACACGACATCGCCGCGCTTCACTGCCTTGCGTTTTCCAAGTGGTTCGAGCAGCGAAAGCTGATAATCGTCCAGTTTGACGAAGGCAATGCTTTCCGTATCTCGATAAAACTGATCGTCGTCTTTCGGCTCGTTAATCACGTGCAGACGTTACGTGCGACTCTAGAGAATCCAAATTTTAGCCGCGCTGAATGTTCTAACTTCAAGGAATTGTAGTTCGCCAAAAGTTTTCGATTGCCGTAACCGACACCGCGAGTACGGCCAAATCCAATCCTGCCGTGCATCCACCGAAAAGCGCGGAAAGTTTTTCGCCCGAAGTGCTTTGGAGTGCGGCGACACTCCGGCGCTTTAGTCAGAAGATTCTCTCGGCGCGGAGATGTTGGAACGATCAGGTGCTGTATTAGTCGGCGCACAAATCATTGTCTTTGCATGTCGTGCAATCCGTTGCACAAGTCTCTATGCGGGACCGCACCTACGAATTTATTCAGGTTGATGTCTTCACTCGGACACCGCTGACAGGTAACCCGCTCGCGGTCTTCCCCGACGCTCATGGTTTGAGCGACGCCGAGATGCAAGCCGTGGCGCGCGAGATGAATCTTTCGGAGACCACTTTCATTTTGCCGCGCGACGCCGCCACTGAGGTTCGAGAAGGAAAAAAAGTGCGGATCTTCACGATCGAGGCGGAATTGCCATTTGCCGGTCATCCGACTCTTGGCACCGCGCTGTATATGTATGCATCGGAACCGAATCAAACAAAGCCGGCCGAAATCACACTGGATTTGAAAGCCGGGAAAATTCCGGTGCGTTTCAGTGTAGACTCCGAGAACGGCAGAAGTGGACGAGTAAACGGCAAGGTCTTTGGTCAAATGCGTCAGCGCGACCCGGAATTTGGAACTCCACTTTCCTGTGAAGACGTCGCGCGGGTAATTGGCATTTCAGTTAACGAAATTGCTTCGGAGTGGCCGATCCAGCCGGTTTCGACAGGATTGACATTTACGATCGTGCCATTCCGGAATCGCCAAACGTTATCGGATCTAAAGTTTGCTTACATTCAGGCGGCGGAGTTTTTAAAGAAAAGCGGCGCGAATTTCTTTTACTTTCTCTGTCCTGAAAGGCGCGAAGGCCGGCTGGAAGCTAGAGCTCGAATGTTCTTCTACGGTGGCGAAGATCCGGCAACTGGATCGGCGGCCGGTTGCGCTGCCAGTTGGATGGTCCAGCACGGAATCGCAAACAGCGAGGAACCGGTGGTGATTCGGCAAGGCATCGAGTGCTGTCGCCCGAGCGAAATGCATGTCCATGCGAGGCGGCAAGGAGATCGTGTTACCGATGTGCACGTGGGTGGCTATGCGGTGGAAATACTCCGTGGAACAATGGCCCTGTGAGTAAACGCCGGTGATCCTTCAAGACGCTTGTGACCAGAACATAATTCGGTCTGGACGCGCGGCGGCGCCATGTTCGGACACTCGCGGCAGTTGGATCCTCGCTGCGACGATTCTCGCTTCGAGCATGGCGTTTATCGATGGCACGGTGGTGAACGTGGCTTTGCCGGCGCTCCAAACAAATCTCAATGCTACCGCCGCGGATGTGCAATGGGTCATCGAGGCGTATGCGCTTCTTCTTTCTGCATTGCTGCTCGTCGGCGGCTCGTTAGGCGATCATTACGGCCGTCGCCGCGTGTTTTTGCTGGGCGTCGTGATTTTCGCCACGGCGTCGGGCTTGTGCGGATTTGCCCTGAATATTGATCAATTGATCGCGGCTCGGGCAGTTCAGGGATTCGGGGCGGCACTTCTCGTTCCGGGCAGCCTGGCGATCATTAGCAATTCTTTCTCCGAACAGCAACGCGGACGCGCAATCGGCGTTTGGTCCGCTTTCAGCGCCATCACTACCGGAATCGGGCCGGTGCTTGGTGGCTGGCTAATCGAGCACGTTTCATGGCGTGCGGTATTTTTTATTAATGTTCCGATCGCGTTTGTTGTCGTCCTTATTTCGCTTGGATACATCACGGAAAACTCGGAAAGAGAAGGTACCCGCATCGACTGGTTAGGCGGAATTCTGGCAGCGCTGGGTTTGGGCGCGGTGGTTTACGGACTGATCGAATCCTCACAGGCCGGGTTTAAGAACTGGCCAGTGGTTACGGCCCTGGCGGCAGGAATTGTCGTTTTGGTTTTGTTTGTGTTCGTCGAATCGCGCCTTTCGCAACCTATGTTGCCGCTGACCTTGTTTCGTTCCCGAATGTTCGCAGGAACCAATCTGTTAACTTTTCTCCTCTATGCAGCGCTCGGCGGCACATTTTTTTTCCTGCCGTTGAATTTAATTCAGGTTCAACATTATTCGCCCACTGCTGCCGGCGCGGTGTTGTTGCCGTTCATAGTTATCATGTCTCTGCTTTCGCGTTGGTCGGGCGGTCTTGTCTCACGTTACGGTCCTGGGATTCCTCTTATCATTGGCCCGCTTATCGCAGCGCTTGGTTATTCGCTGTTCCTTCTGCCAGGGATTAGCGGCAATTACTGGACAAATTTTTTTGCGCCGGTAGCCGTCCTCGGATTAGGCATGGCCATTACCGTGGCACCGCTCACAACGACGGTGATGACTTCGCTCGCGCAGGAACGCGCCGGCATCGCATCGGGAGTGAACAATGCCGTCGCCCGCACAGCGAGTCTTATCGCAATAGCGATTCTTGGAGTGGTAATGCTCAGCGTATTCGAGACCCGTTTAGATCGGAGATTGAGCAGTTCAAATCTGCCGCCATGGATCGTACAAAACGTGCGAACTCAATCGATAAAACTCGCGGCTATCGACATCCCTCAGAGTTTAAATGCTGAAGCACGATGGACGATCCGTCGGGCGATTGACGAATCTTTTGTCTCTGGATTTCGGTGGGTAATACTGATTTCGGCCGGGTTGGCCGCGGCGAGCGCACTTGTTGCCATGATTTGGATTAAACCGGTTCCGCTGGAACGGCGTTTGCGATAGGCGGCATGTGTCGTCGCTTGTTAGCGGCTGGCCTTTTTGGATTGTTCCTGCTTCTCCAGTTTCCGCTCGATCCGCGGCTCCGGAATCAACCACAAGAGCGCGCCTAACACGTATAGTCCGCCGGAAATCAATGGCCTAACAAACGCAAGAAGGATCGCAGCGAAATAAATGATAATGGATGCGCTAGCCTTCCAGTCCCAGCCGATGGCCCGCGCCAAAAGGGATTGACGACCCTCCTTGGCAATAATAGCGCGTTCCAGAATGTAATAGGCAATAGCAGCCATCAGGAGCACGAAACCGTAGATGGCGCTAGGAATGGCAGCCAGTCCGTTCTCGCCCATCCAAGCGGTGGTGAAAGGAAACAGCGACAACCAAAACAGCAAATGCAGATTAGCCCAGAGAATGCCTCCGCTGACGTGTTCGGTGGCTTGGAAGAGGTGATGATGATTGTTCCAGTAAATACCGAGGTAGATAAAGCTCAGCACATAGCTTAAAAGTACCGGGAACAACGGCTTCAACGCGGCGAATTCAACCGCATGCGGCACTTTCAGTTCCAGTACCATGATTGTGATGATAATGGCGAGAACTCCGTCGCTGAACGCTTCGAGTCGGGTTGTCTTCATCCTGCTTCGGGTTTGTGGCGAAAATTGAAGGGTTTCGCAGTAGTGGATATCGATAATGAGTTCAACGACCTGGTCATGCTTTACTCACAGCAAGCTTCTAAGCCAATCGTGCGCTGCTACAAGATCATCATTTGTTAGGCCGTGGCCCGCGTTTGCGAAGCGAATGGTCACGTCCGCGCCTGCGCCGCGGAGGAGTTCTGACAGACCTGTAGTTTCGGAGGCAGGAACAATCGAATCCTGATCGCCCGCACCAATCCAAACGCGCACTGACGAAAGATCGGGCAGTCTGCTTGGAATCAAGGGTACCATGGCGCGAAATAGAATGGCGGTGTGCAGAATTTCTGGCCGAAGCAACAACAGGCTGGCAGCGATATTCGCGCCGTTGGAATAACCAACCCCAACCAGATTGTCGAGGCTGAACCCGTGATATTCCGCGGCGGCCGTGACAAAGTTCGCGAGTTCGTTTGTGCGGAATTTCAAGTCTTCCAAATCGAACACGCCTTCGGCCAGGCGTCGGAAGAACCGCGGCATGCCATTCTCCAGAATTTTTCCGCGCGGGCTAAGCAGCGCAGCATTTGAATCAAGTTCGCGTCCGAGTGGAATGAGGTCCCGTTCGTTGCCACCCGTGCCGTGCAAAAGCAAGAGTGTGCGCGACGAGCTGCCTGGAATGAACTCATGAATGAAATCGGGTTGTGGTTTCATGGCTTACCGAAGTATTTCACTTGTCGCGGCAACAGATTGAAGAACGGGCCATCGGCGGATGGCGAGTTACGGTTTCCTCTCCCTTAATCAAGGGGGAGGAGGGAGCTGAGGGATCGAGGTTTCCTAGCGCGTCTTTCAACATACCCCGTCACCTCAGTCCTTTCCCCGCACGCAGGGAGAGGCGGATGAGCTTCGTCCGCGTTGATCGTTTCGCCGGTCATCGCCAGTTCTTTCGCGCGGCCCAATCCGATGATCTTATACAGCGGGTAGATCATCTGCGTCAGCCCGAGCAGGATTTCCGTTTGCGCGAAGGTCGCTGACGGCGAACACAGCCGGAAATCACACATTACTGCCAGATCGAACCCGCCCGCCATTGCGGGGCCGTTGACGGCGGCAATGACAGGCTGCGGCTGCGTGTAGATCTGCTGGAACATCGCGAAGACCGTTTCCAGGT
>JAICUQ010000132.1 GCA_025935755.1 Chthoniobacterales bacterium
CGTCATCCCGACCCTGCCTACGGACAGTCCTCTTACTTTAACCGGGTAGTTTTTGCCTTTGTAGGTGAGCGTGCCCGATCCCCAGCTGGTACCAATTCCCAGAGCGAATGAACCCATGCTCAATCGTAGAGTTGCATCCGGCCCGCCCGAATGACGTTTCGCCGCCTGCGTGAAGCCCGTCATCACTGCGAATATGAGCAGTAGAACTGCGATTTTCTTGACATTAATCATATGAATTTCTTCTATTTAATTTTTTGAGACTATCATTTAAATCCGACGGTTCTATTAGACCAAAGTCTTATATCCGGTTCGGCACTGTTCATGTATTTGTAACAGGCAACTGTTGAAAGTAAAAAATTATGAAGCCACGAAGCCGCATATTAGTTCACGGCGTAGTCGCCATCGTCGGTCTCGCGTTGACCTCCACCGCATTCGCGCAGCAGGCGCAATCGCAGGAGATGTCGACCACCGCCAACGATCAGGAGACAACTACACTAGCACCGCAGGAGTTGGATTCTCTCGTCGCGCCGATCGCGCTGTACCCTGATCCACTCCTGGCGCAAACTCTCGCCGCTTCCACTTACCCATTGGAAGTTATTCAGCTTCAACAGTGGATGGCCAACAATAAAAATTTGCAAGGCAAAGCGCTGGCAGACTCCGTGGCAAAGCAGCCGTGGGATCCAAGCGTCCAGTCACTGGTAGAATTTCCAGACGTGGTTCAGCGGATGGCCGGCAATATTCAATGGACGACCGATTTGGGAAACGCATTCCTGGCGCAGCAAACGGACGTAATGGATGCCGTCCAGCGTATGCGTGCGAAGGCTCAGGGCACAGGAAATCTGAAAACCACTGCCCAATCGGTGGTAAAGACGGAGACAGTCTCCAGTGGGAAGCAGGTGATCGAGATTCAGCAGGCAAACCCAGACGTCGTTTATGTGCCCTCGTACGATCCGACCGTGGTGTACGGGCCTGCTCCGGCTGCGTATCCTTATTATCCCTATACGTATCCGGGCTATGTGCCAGGAACCGCTTTGGCATGGGGAGCGGGAATTGCGCTCGGTGCCGCGGCCTGGGGCGCGTGGGGCGGCCACTGGGGCAATTGCGATTGGAACGGCGGCAACGTCAACATCAACAACAACAATAATTTTAATAAGAACAACAATTTCAATCGCAACGTAAACCGCGGCCAAGGTGGGCAAGGCAATCGATGGAACCACAATCCACAACACCGTGGAAATGCACCATATGGTGACAGAGGAACCGCGAACAAGTTCGGTGGTCAAGGTGCCCGAGGAGCCGGTAATCGAGGCGGAGCAGGCGGTCGTGGCGGTGCCGGCGGTCCCGGTGGGATTGGTGGCGCCGGAAGACCCGGTGGCCCGGGAGGTGCGGGCGGCATTGGCGGCGCAGGAAGACCTGGTGGTCCCGGCGGCGCGGGCGGCATTGGTGGTGCCGGAAAACCCGGTGGTCCTGGTGGCGCGGGTGCAGGCAATCGACCTGGCGGTGGCGCGGGTGCAGGCAATCGACCCGGCGGCGGCGCAGGTGCAGGTAATCGACCCGGTGGCGGCGGTGCTGGGAATCGCCCAGGCGGAGGAGCCGGCGCCGGAAACCGTCCAGCTGGCGGCGGGGCAGGAGCGCGACCGGGTGGCGGCACAGCTAAAAACCAAGTAGGCAACCGCAGTGCGTCATCGCGACCGAGCACTGGTTCAAGGGGTGGAGGATTTGGCGGCGGTGGCAGCGGAAACTACGCGCGAGCCAGCAGCAACAGGGGCGGCCACAGCATGGGCGGCGGCGGAATGAGCCGGGGCGGCGGTCACGGTGGAATGAGCCGAGGCGGCGGTGGAGGACGCGGCGGCGGTGGGATGAGTCGTGGCGGTGGCGGCGGCAGAGGGGGCGGCGGTCGTGGTGGTGGTGGAGGACGCCGAAGATAAAAGGAAGCAACGAAGGAAAACTAAAATGAAATCAAGAACAACACTTATGACTTCCTCAAGATTTACACTGCTCGGTTCTGCCATTGTCAGCTTTTACTTGTTAGGCTTCGACTTGAACGCCGCGCCAGAGTCGAAATCCGACACAGCTTCGGCGCCGGCATCAGGTCAAAAACAATTCAACACAGCGCAACAAGCAGCCGACGCCCTTGTCCAGGTCGCAGGTAATTTTGACGCTGCTGCTGCGAAGGAAATTCTGGGACCCGACAGCGAGGACATAGTCGCTTCCGAAGACCCGGTTCAGGATAAAAACCGCGCAGAGGCATTCGCAGCCAAAGCGAAAGAGAAAATGTCCATCCAGACCGACAAGAAAAATCCGAATGAGGCCGTCGTTCTAGTAGGCAACGATGATTTCCCGCTTCCGATTCCACTGGTAAAGAAGAACGGGAAATGGTTTTTCGATACAAAAGTAGGCCGTGAAGAAATATTAAATCGGCGCGTGGGCGCGAACGAACTGAACGCGATTGAGATTTGCCGTGGTTTCGTGGACGCGCAGCACGAATATGCGATGGAAAAACATGATGGTGCGAAGGTGAACCAATACGCACAGCGTGTTATCAGCACACCTGGAAAACACGACGGTCTCGGATGGCAAAACCCGGACGGGACATGGGGAGGTCCGGTGGGAGAAGAAGTCGCCAAGGCGCTTGAGGAAGGCTATTCCGCTCAAGGAGCGGGAGGTAAACCTTATCACGGTTACTACTTCAAGGTATTGAAGGGGCAAGGACCCGCGGCGCCGATGGGTGAGATGGACTTTATGGTCGGCGGCGCAATGATCGGTGGCTTCGCGCTGGCCGCCGCGCCTGCTGAGTATCGCGTGACGGGAGTCATGACATTTATGGTTGGCCCTGATGGTGTGGTGTACGAAAAGGATCTCGGCCCCGATACGCTGAAGACGTTCCAAAGCATGGACAAGTACAACCCGGACAAGAGTTGGAAAGTGACTGAGGACGACGTCGAAGACGACCAGGACGAGGGTTCCGAAGCTCCACCACAGTAAGCCTAACGACCCATCGCTGCGGTTCGCGGAGCGAAGGTTCATTTCGGTATTTGATTACGTTCTCACCCGTCGCTCAAATGTGCTGCGCACGTTGAGTCGTCGCAGGAATGAAATTGCTCCGATTCATCCTGTTCGCGTTGGCTTGGGTCGCTGCGGTTCTCTGCGCCGCATGGGCATTTGGCGCGCTCTATTTCGATTTCCCAAAGGCCGGTCCACTCATAGCAATCGTGTTCCTCATCGTGCTGGTCGCGAGCGTGATATTGGTTCGCGGAAAACTACTGAAACTTGCGATCCTTTTTGTTGCGTTCGCGGTTGTCGACGTGTGGTGGTTTACGTTGAAGCCTCGCAACGATCGCGAGTGGCAGCCGGACGTTGCTCGGACAGCATGGGCGGACGTCAACGGCGATAAGATGACCATCCACAACGTGCGGAACTGTGATTACCGCACCGAAACGGATTTCACCTGTCAGTGGGAAACGCGGACGATGCGGCTGTCGCAGATCACCGGTATGGACGCGGCTATCAACTACTGGGGCTCGCCATGGATCGCCCATCCTATTGTGAGCTTTCAATTTTCAGACGGACTTCCCCTCTGTTTCTCCATCGAAACGCGCAAGACACTTGGACAACAGTACTCCACGTTGGAAGGTTTTTATCGGCAGTACGCTCTTATTTACGTCGTAGCTGATGAGCGTGATTGCATTCGTCTACGCACGAACTACCGGCGCGAGGACGTTTATCTTTATCATACCCTGGCTTCTCCAGCCCAGGCGCGGGAAAGGTTTCTTGAATACATGAAAACACTGAACGCTCTGCACGAGAATCCGCGTTGGTACAATGCTGTTACAAGCAACTGCACGACCAGCATTCGCACACAGCGTGCCGTGAAAATCCGTGCACCATGGGATTGGCGCATTCTGCTTAATGGAAAGATGGATGAAATGCTCTATCAGGATCACGCCATTGCTACCGGCGGATTCTCTTTCGCTGAATTGAAACGGCGCAGCCTGATCAACAAACGCGCGCAAGCCGCAGACCAGAATCCGGATTTCTCGCGCGTCATCCGCGACGGTTTACCGCGAAGCGATTAGCAATCGCGATAGCACACGTCATAAGTTCAAGCTTCACATCAGCGCGGTGATTTAGTATCGGCATCTGAATCCATGAACAGGAACCTGGTTCTAGCGCTAACGTTTGCTGCGACTCTTCAATGTCTCGCGCAAACACCGCAACCGTTCGAAGTGCGGCGCGCAGAACCGGTGTTTGAAGAATTACCGGAGCTCAAAGCGAGTGAGATTCTGAAGCCGGAGTTCCTCCAGGGACCGCATTTCGCTGTGCGCGATCCGGTGCCGACAAGCGCAGGCATGAATCAGTTCACGATTGATTCAGACTTTGGCGTTTTTGAAGCAGATGGAAACGAAATGCTGCTGCAACGCCTGAAGGAAATCGATGCAATCGCACGGCTGCGAGAAGTTTCACGTACCGACGAGTTCAAGAACTCACTCCTTGCTGCAGCCAAAAGCCCGCTCAACTCCGCGAAGAACATCGCCAGGGATCCCGCCCAGGCGATTGCTAACGTACCGAAAGGACTCATGAAATTTCTCGGGCGCGCCAAAGAGAGCGTCGAGAACGTCGGGAAAGGCGGAAACGATGATGTGGGCGACGGCAGAAGATTGAAGGACGCGATTGGTTACTCGGACAAAAAAAGAAAGATCGCGCTCGACATGGGAGTCGATCCCTATAGCACCAACACTGTGCTGCAAAAGCAACTGGACGATGTCGCCTGGGCTTCGTGGGCGGGAGGATTCGGTTTTAGCGTCGCTACACTGCCAATCAGTGGAGCGGCGAAAGCGATACTTACCGTGACCAATGTAAACAGTACCGTCGAGGACCTTCTGCGCGAAAAAACGCCGTCCGAACTTGAGGAAATCAATCGCTCTACATTCCGTGCGATGGGCGCGAGTTCGAGCGACACGCAACAGATTCTTCACGGCGGTGCTTTTACGCCGACACAAGCGACAGCCTTCGCGGTCCACCTGAAAGCGCTTAAAGGCGTGGCCAATCGTGGTGCCTTCGTGAAAGCTGCGGCCCGGAGAAGCACCACCGAAGCTGATGCTCTCTTTTGCGTTTACACCGCTGCGTTGATGGATCAGATCAATCAAACAACTCCGATCGCCCGGATCGTAATGCTTGGTGACTTTCCGATTTGCGTTGCAAAAGACGGAACAATAATCGTCGCTTTACAGTGGGATTATGCTGCCTGGACATCGGGCGCCGCCAGTTTCACAGCTGACGTACAAAAGCTCGCCGGAAAATCCAATCAAAGCCCGCATATCTCTGTCGATCTTTCGGGAGAAGTCTCGCCCCGTTTACGCAATGAATTAGAAAAGCGCGGAATAACCGTCCAGGATCGGCTCGTTCCCGGCCCGCTCAAGTGATGAGCACGCGCCACCGATGGCGATAACCGTGACGGAACAATCACTTCAATGCTCGATCAAATATTTGGCGGTAGAAACGGGAGCCATAATGACGACCACGATTTCAGTGGCTCAAAAATAAATCGAGTTTATCTGTTAACTCATGAAAACGCTCAGCGTGCGGTTTTTCGTCGCTGCGGTTTTTTTCGGTACCGCAGCAGCTTCCCTGGCGAATCCTTTTAAAAGCAAGATCATCCAGAGCAGCGATCCGGTGCTTGAAATCACGGTGCCTGGCGATCACTTCATGAAGATCACCAACTTCACTCAAGACGGTGGCACAGATCGAGGCGTCATTGAGGTGGTTCTGCCGGGTGACACCCCAAATGGCGGAAGCGCCAATGTTCTCACAGCGGCGCGAGTTGATTTTAGCACTGGGGCTAACACGCAGACCGCTCCCGAAGTTAGTAACCGACTGACCATCGCAGGGCCCGCTATCGTGAAGATCAAACCTGTCGTCGGTGCAAAGCTCTTCATCACTTATAGAAAAGAGCGTGACGAAGGCAGCGGAGGTGGTGGCGGCGGAGGCGCGAGCCCGACGGCTATACCGATCTTCAGTCCTACTCCGTTTCCGTTCTTCAGTGTAACACCTACACCGACTGGTACTCCGTTTATCTTTCCAACGCCCTTCAGCGGCTAACCTTTCAGGGCGTCAATCGCCTTCCATTCTTCCGGCATTAATTTGAGTTTGGAGGCTGCGACGTTTTCTTCCAGGTGCGCCAGCGATGACGTTCCGGGGATCGGCAGCATTACGGGCGATCGCTCCAAAAGCCAGGCCAGTGCTACTTGAAATACACTGACGCCATGTGCCTTTGCCGCAGTGTTGAGCGGATTTTCCGGTTTCAATCCCCGGCTTCCTCCTATCGGGAACCATGGCAGAAACCCAAGTTTTTCTTTTTCACAATAGACTAGAACATCTTCCGATGCGCGGTCTTCGATGTTGTAACGGTTCTGCACGCTCGCGATTGAAACAATCTTGCGCGCCCGATCGATTTCACCGCGGTCAACGTTCGATAAACCGATGTGCCGGATTTTTCCGGCGTCCTGCATTTGTTTGAGAGCGCCGACGGATTCTTCAATCGGCACTTTGGAATCCACCGTGTGCAATTGATATAAATCGATCTGGTCGAGGCGCAGCCGTTTGAGGCTGCCATCGAGCGCCTGCTTAAGGTGGTCGGGCCGGCAGTTTGGCACCCACTGACCAGGGCCGGGGCGTGTGAGGCCGCCTTTGGTCGCGATGACCAGCCCTTTCGGATAAGGATAAAGTGCTTCGGCGATGAGCAGTTCGCTTGTATCGGGACCGTATGCATCGGCTGTGTCGATCAAATTCACGCCCAACTCGACTGCCCGTCTGAGAACTTTCAGCGCGTTTTGTCGATCGGCCGGCCAACCCCAAATGCCCTGCCCTGTGACGCGCATCGCACCAAAGCCAAGTCGATGAACGCTCAAGTCGCCGCCAAGATTAAAAGTGGGATTGGTAGCCATGTTCGATGGTGTTGCCGCGTTAGCTCCAGCAATTATATCGGGTTTGCCCGCCAGAAGCGCCGCTCCGCTCCCTAAAGTAACTGCAACAAATTTCCGGCGGCTAATGCTCCGCTTTTCCTTCCGACCCGAAGCGTTGTCATGCATTCGCATGCGCAGCGTACGTCCACCTAAATGAGTGTCAACGCAGACTCCTCGAGGAGTGACGCTTCCCAGTCGTCACCATCACAAATCGACGGCTGCCCGAGCGTTAATTCCCCGGTCGTTGCCCGGTTCTTTCTCGCGCGCGCATCAGAACCTTGAATGCGTCCTCGAGGTTTTTGCCGAAAGCGAGAATGCCATCTTGATGACCCGCCATGATGAAAATTTTTTCGCTTCTGACGTCAGTGGTCTCGAACAGCCGCATGATTTCGCAGGCCATCTCGGGCGTGCCGTAGGCAACTCTCTTCGAAGTTGTCGGAACGCGATCGACAAGCGCCCGCCACAAAACCGGGTCGTGACAATGAATTACGGCCGATACCGAGGGATCAGACTGGTAAACTGCGGCATGCGTTAACGATTCCGATGATGGGGCTGCAGTGCCTTCATAGCTGAGCCAATTCCTTGCGAAATCGTACATCACAACTCGTACGCAATCAGCCAGTGCCAATTCGGGGAGACCGCCCGTCGCGGAACCGGTGATGTAAAAACACGCCGTCCGGCCGTCGCGGAGGCTCACGTTGCCGAACCCGACGCCATTTGGATACACGCCTAACAAGTGATGATCCACAAGGTTCCGTCTGCAGGCATTCAATTCGGCAAGCTGCTCCAACGGCGCCATGTCTGCACTCGCGCGGTGGTATGTAAATTTTACGTACTCACTCACGAGTTCTGCTTAGCGCCGCCAGACGCGCAACTCAACCTTGAAGGAACGATCAAAGATATAACCGTTGAACGTGAGTCACAGGGAGTGACGGTTTCCCAGCCGTCAGCAGCAAATCGACAGCTCCCCAAATCGTCGCCCTCCATTCGGCCGCTCAGGAAAAAGCGCTCGGATGCTTTTCTCGTTTGGTTCGCAAACGCCGCGCTCCGTGATCAGACCGGTTACCAGGTTTCTCGGCGTCACATCGAAGCCGTAGTTGGCTGCGGCGCTTTGATCTGGCGCAATGCGGACAACCGTGTGCTGGCCATCATGCCAGCCATCGGCGTTCTTTACTTCTTCCGCGCCTCGCTCCTCGATCGGAATGTCTTTGCCGTCGCGCATCTTCCAATCGATCGAGGACGAAGGGAGTGCGACGTAGAACGGGATATCGTTGGCCTTAGCGGCTAACGCCTCCAGATAGGTACCAATTTTATTGGCTACGTCCCCCGTGTGCGTGGTGCGGTCGCTCCCGACAATTACCAGATCGACTTCACCGCGTTGCATCAAATGACCGGCTGCGCTGTCTGCGACCACCGTATGTGACACACCTTGCTGCCCCAGTTCCCACGCAGTGAGTTTGGAGCCCTGGTTTCGCGGTCGCGTTTCAGTCACCCACACATGCAGTGGCAAGCCTTTCTCGTGCCCGGCGTAGATCGGTGCCGTCGCCGAACCGTAATCCACAAATGCCAGCCAACCCGCGTTGCAATGAGTAAGCACGTTAAGCTTCTTGTTAGGCTTGCTTCTCGCGATCTGCTGAATCAGCGCCAGGCCATGTTGCCCGATCCTTCTGCAATGCTCCGCATCTTCATCCGCAATTAAGTCTGCAGTGCGCGATGCCAGGGCGATTTTTTCCTCCGCGGTTTGTCCCCCGGCGATAGCTTGTAATTGCCTGTCGATTGCCCATGAAAGATTCACCGCCGTCGGTCGCGTCGCCCGGAGTTGCGCTGCTGCGGCGGCGGTCTGTTCATCGAATGATTTTTGCCGCGCAGCTTCGAGGACTGCCAGATACATCCCGTATCCTGCACTCGCGCCGATCAATCCCGCACCGCGCACGTGCATCTCACGAATCGCCCTGGCCATTTGGTCCGCGCCGCGAACCTCTTCGATCACAAAATCGTGCGGCAAAAATCGCTGATCGATCAGCTGCACGACGCATTCGTCCCCTGGCTTACGCCAGATGGTCCGGAACTGTTTACCGTCAACTTTCACACCCTGAGGTTATGATCTCGCTCCGAACGGCACAACTGGACCATTGATCGCTGCTACACATCAACTCCCATTGCCATCGCGCCGGGAATATCCTCCCACCCGGCGCGCTTCCAGAATTCAGCGCCGCCAGGATTATTGTCGGACACCAGGATAATCGCGCGTATCACGCCTGCCTGGCGTAATTGATCCAGACATTCGTGCACCAGCCGCTTGCCAACTCCATACCGGCGGTACGCAGGATCGACTGCCAGATGATAAATGTGTCCGCGACGTCCGTCATGCCCGCACATGATCACACCCACAAGTATCGGCCCATCGGTTGCGACCCGGCTCAGCCCCGGATTGCGCGCGAGGAATTGAGCAATGCCTTCTTTGTCATCTCCCTCGGCGACTTCGACACCTTCGACCCGTTGCCAGAGCTCAAGCGCCGCCTCGTAATCTGCGATCGAAAATTCCCGGGTAACGATCTTGTCGGTCATGTCGTCAAGAAAAACGATGTGTCATGTTGAGCGAAGCGAAACATCTCTGAATTTTCCCTTTCAAACGATCCGAGATTCTTCGCTTCGCTCAGAATGACATTATGAAATAGTTTCGGCGTTTGTGGCAATGTAACAGTTACCCGCTTTCACTTGACCGAATTCGATTCGTGCTGAACAAAATGCTCTCGGATTGTCACACGATCATGAAGTCTAATTTCCCAGTTTATCTCTTGGTGATGATGGCCGCTCTGAACGCCAACGCAGAGTCGAAACCTTCGGCAACTTTGATTGTCACTAACGCCGCCGTTTACACGGTAGATAAACACCAGCCAAAAGCCGAAGCAGTCGCCGTGATCGGAGATCGCATCGTCGCAGTGGGCTCGCGCGCTGACATTGATTTGTGGCGCGGTCCACAAACCAAGGTGATCGACGCAGGCGGAAAACTGGTGCTGCCGGGATTTAACGATGCCCATGTGCATTTCATCCAGGGCGGTGCACAACTCGATCAAGTTCAACTTACC
>JAICUQ010000037.1 GCA_025935755.1 Chthoniobacterales bacterium
CGCTCCACGAAACCCGGGTCCGACCAACTCGCTGTGCCGACAAGAATTTTCCCGCTCACCTACTCAACGAAGTCGCGATGCGGCGAAAGACAAATGCGTTTCGGGAATGAACCGGTTTTTCGATTTGCAGAGCATTGACCTCCCAAGTATTCTCATCGCGCGGGGTGGAGCAGCCTGGTAGCTCGTCAGGCTCATAACCTGAAGGTCGCTGGTTCAAATCCAGCCCCCGCAACCAATTATTTCGTAGCGGGGTGTTCCATCGCGTTTATGTCATCCGAAATCACGAAGGAAAGTTTTACCTTGGACTCTCCAACAATGTCGACCACCGGATCACTCAGCACAATGCCGGCGTCTCCAAATGGACGCGAGGCAAGGGACCTTGGACATTGATATGGGAGAGCGAAGAAATGTGCCTCTCCGATGCTCGGAAACTTGAACTCTTGCTCAAAAGACAAAAAGGAGGCAATGGATTTTACAAAATCATTGGTCTACCGCGCTTCGGCTCATAATCCCGCGCCTGCGGGATCGCTGGTTCAAATCCAGCCCCCGCAACCAATTATTTCTTACCGCGGTAGCTTATCGCGTTTATGTGATCCAAAATCGTGAGGAGAAATTCTACATTGGTTTGTCCGATGACGTTGCTCGAAGAATTGATCAGCACAATGGCGGTGAATCCACGTGGACTCGCGGAAAGGGACCTTGGACATTAAAATGGCAAAGCGAAGAAATGAATCTCTCGAATGCTCGAAAGCTTGAGCTTTTGCTAAAGCGACAAAAAGGAGGACACAGCTGCTATCGAAGCGTCAGGCTTGAATTGATGACGAACGCAAGCCAGTTTTCTCAAACGGAAATGAACCTGTCAGAAAAAGCGTTTCATTCTTTTGCGTTCACAACAGTGCACGCATCCGTGTGAACCTATGAAAATCGCGCCAACCGATTCATCGTCTGAGATCGTGAGAGAAGAAGTCCGGCGGCATTACGGTGCTACGGCCTCCGGGAAAACGTCGTGCTGTAATGACTCGTGCACCGCGACTGGCGCAACCGAGCTTGGCTATTCCACCGAAGATACAGCGGCAGCACCTGAAGCTGCCAATCTAGGGCTCGGCTGCGGAAATCCGCTGGCGATCGCTTCACTGAAAGAGGGCCAAGTCGTTTTGGATCTTGGTTCCGGCGCTGGCTTCGACTGTTTCCTTGCTGCCAGGGCTGTTGGAAAAACCGGAAGCGTGATCGGGGTTGATATGACGCAGCAGATGTTAGGCAAGGCACGCGAAAACGCGCAAAAGAACGGATTCACCAACGTTGAGTTCCGCCTGGGTGAAATCGAAGCGCTCCCGGTCGCAGACAACAGCGTCGATGTGATCATTTCCAACTGCGTAATCAACCTCTCTCCCGAGAAACAACGCGTTTTTAACGAAGCGTTCCGCGTATTGAGATCAGGCGGACGGCTGGCTATTGCCGACATCGTCGCGACGGCCCCGATCCCGAATGAGATCAAGGCCGATTGGGGGGCTTACACGGGGTGTATGGCCGGTGCTTCACAGATCGCCGAGCTGGAGCAGATGCTGCTGAACGCAGGTTTCCACGAAATCAGAATCGCGCCGAAAGATGCTTCTCGTTCATTCATCCGCCAGTGGCTTCCAGGCAAGCGGATTGAAGACTATCTGGTTTCCGCCACGATTGAAGCGGTGAAGCCCGTATCTAATTGAGCTGACTCCTTACGCGTGCTCGGCTTCCAATGCAGTTCAAGGGGAAGCAATTCCCTTGCTCTTGCGCAGGTACCTTTGGCTCCAGAGGTAGGATTCGAACCTACGACCAATCGGTTAACAGCCGACCGCTCTACCACTGAGCTACTCTGGATCACCTATGCAAAAAACCGCGAGCGGGTATTTTCGCGCACGATTGCGCGGAGGCAACTGACAATCGATTAACCCCGAATGCCATCACGCGCCGTGAATTTTGAATTTGTCGCGAAACTTTTTTCCGCCTGCGAAGTTAATACTCAACGAAAGCTGAAGTCTCCACAACGATAACACTACTTTAAACACCAAAAGTTTTTTTGACCCGCGCCTATGAAAATAATCGCGAGCCGAATTGCTAAGGAATTAAAGAAAGCGAAACATTGCGGGATCTACGAACCTGAGTTGTCGCGCGTGTGGCCGCCGAACGGCGTATCACGTGAACCCGAAATCGCCTGCTTCGCAAAACGGTATGGCTGGCGCCTGCGCTACTACAAGGAAGGATTCTGCGCAATCTTTGACAGAGAACCTGTCGGTACGAGCTTTTCGAATTGTTCGTGACCTAACGAACATTCAACAGCTCTCGTGTGGGTTCGGGTTTGCACATCAGTTCCCGAAGCGACAGTGGGATACGCGCATTCGCCATTTGAACTACGAAACTTACGTACTATGAGAGCGTTATTTTCGGTATTTCTCGCGTTGGGACTATGCGCAGGGACCCTTCAAGCGGGGCCCGTTCGCACAGCGAGGCACGTGGCGAAAAATACAGCGATCACCGCTAAGAACGTGGCGCACAGCGTGGTCAAGGGCACCCGCAGAGCTGTGCACACTGTGGTTTACAATCTCACGCCGTAACGGAATCCCGGGCATTCGGAAATTCAGCGGCTTCCTGCCGCCGTGGCGCGACGGCCATCCCCGAAATTGCGATTAGACGAAACGCAGTTTCCAACACAGACTGTTCGGAACTGTCGAATCGGGTTTGGTCTTTTTTCGTTTTTTAAGGGTGAGATGATCGCGCAATCACTGTGGGGCCGGATAATACTTTCGCCGCGGGCCCGTGAAGTTGTGTTTCGCGGGTTCGCCATTGTTTTTGTTTTGACCCTGTTTGTCGGTGGGGTTCAACTCCGCCGCTTCATCGGACAAAACACCCGGCACGTTCGTTATCAGCACGACATCATCAACGCTTTCTACTGGGGCCAGGAAACGTTGAAAGAAGCGCGGCGCTTATCGCCCGCTGGCGCTGCTGACTCTTCGTGGAGGGGATTCTTCCGCGGATATCTGGCGCTCTACGACAGAGTAAAGGAAGACGCTTACGAGGACGATTACGGGCTCGACTATCCGCCGCTGCGCCTTTTGACCATGGCGGTCTGGAGCAAACAGGTGCGCGATGGATTCCCGTGGGTGGACAACGAACATCCCAAGCTTGTTAATCCCCTGTTAAAATTAAACCTTTTCTGCGAGTTGCTTTCCGCAGTCGGCGTTTTTTTCCTCGTTCGCTCCTGCGTGCTTCGATCGTTACATGCGCACTCAACCTGGCCTCCGTGGTTGTCGCAGGACCATCGCGCCACAATTTGCGGTCTTGCCGCAGCCAGCGTGGCATGGCTCGAGCCATCCATGATCCTCAATGCACACGGGTGGCCCCAGTGGGACGTCTGGATTCTCCCGTTCTATCTGTTCGGCGCGCTCGCCGCTTTGAGGAATCGATGGTTTTGGTGTGGATGTTTGCTGGCCGCGGGCGCGATGTTCAAAGGACAGTTGTTGTTCGTCGCGCCGTTTTTTCTTATTTGGCCGCTGTGGCAAAAAAGATGGATGAACTCACTACGCGCACTTGCGGGGTTCACAGCAACCGCGGCACTGATTGTTTCACCGTGGCTTCTGCGAACGCCGGTGGCGTTGATCGCATTCGCCTCGATCGCAACTGTTACTCTCTTGCTCACGTTGCGTTACAAGACGCCGCATCGAGTTACATGGCTCGCTGGAATCCTCGGGACGGCTGCCTTCGTAATCGGAGCATTTGCCGGCGGCAGTTTCGCGTGGTTTGAAGTCGGATTTTTATATGGGACCAAGCATTATCCGTATCTGTTTATCAGCTCATGTTACAATCTGGCGTCTCTGCTTGCCGGGGCTGGTTGGTCTTTAAAAGACGACTTGCTATCGATTCACATTGGGACGGTTCATTTCCAACTCACGCTCCAATGGGCGCTTCGTCTGCTGTTCCTGAGCACGATAGTGTTATGTGCGCGTGGCGCGGCACGACACGTGCGAAATCGCGATCCGCGTCTGCTGATTTCGATGGCCGCACCGTGGCTGCTGATGTTCGCCCTGCTCGGTCAAATGCATGAGCGCTACCTCGTGTGGGGAGCAGTGGTCAGCGCTGTTGCGCTGGGCGTCAGCGTTCGTTTAAGCATCATTCATTTCATCATCTCGGCAGCAAGCACAGCGATGATCATCCACGTCATGCTCGTGGATAAGAAACTCGATCCGACGCTGCGCGCGACCGACGTGTTGCACAACATTCGGCCCTACGCATCGGTCTTGATGCTCCTTTGCGTGGCTGTTTACTTCTGGGATGCGCTTGGTTCGCGGATGCCAGTGCTTCGGCGTGCGACAGTGAAAACGGCCACGTCCCCTTCGCTCGCACTTGGAGCAGAGCCGGAGGAAGCCTGATCAGCGTGAACCCATCTGGCTTCGTACAAACAGGAAGTACAGCAGAAGCACAATTGCCAGCAGGTAAGTGAGCCAGCCGATCTCCCGGCCCCGACCGCTGAGCGCTTTCACCACAGCATAGCTGATGAATCCGAGCGCAAGCCCGTCGGCGATTGAATACGAAAACGGAATGCCAACGATGATCAGGAACGCCGGGATCGACTCGGTGTAATCCTTCCAATCAATCTTCGTCACGTTCTGCATCATCATCGCGCCGACGATCGTCAGCGCCGGCGCGGTAACCGGCGGATACGCGCCGATCATCGCGATCACCGGGCTGAAAAACAGGGCGAGCAAAAACAGCGCGGCCACGACCAGACCCGTTAGGCCTGTACGGCCTCCCGCTTCTACTCCAGCGGCGCTCTCGACAAAACTTGTAACGGTGCTGGTGCCAAGAGCAGCGCCAGCCACTGTGCCAATCGCATCGGACACCATGGCTTGTTTCGCGCGCGGCAACTTATTCTCGCGCATCAAACCAGCCTGCTCGCACACGCCGATCAATGTGCCAATTGCATCGAACGTGAGCATGAAAAGGAAAACAAAAACGAACGGCAACATGGTCGGCCTCAGAGCATGCGCGATATCCATTTTCAGAAATGTCGGCCCGAGCGAAGGCGGTGGGGCGACGATCCCTGTTGCGAATTCGAAACGTGTGACAAGCATGGAGTCACGCACGTCAGGCCTCGCGGAAAAGCCGGCCGGCATGTACGGCAAAGTGAGTTTGAGCAAACACGCCAGCACGCCGGCCACAACTATTCCCCACAGAATTGAACCGCGAACCCGGCGCGCATGCAGGACCGCCGTGGTTAGAACACCGACGAAGTAAATAATCAAATCAGGCGATGCGAAGTGCGTGTTCATGGTCACAGCCGTCCCTGGATCTTTCACGATCACACTTGCCTGCTGCAGTCCGATGAATGCGATGAACAGCCCAATACCGGCGGCGATACCGTTCTTCAGACTGGAGCTGATGGAGTTAAAAATGAGCTCACGAAGTCCAATCAGCGACAAAAGCAAAAAGAGGACCCCGGAAACGAACACCACGCCAAGTGCTACCTGCCATCCGTTGGCGAAACCTGCTGCTGTCGCAGCGGGAATGGCGGAGAAAACAAAAAAGAAATTCTCACCCATCCCAGGCGCCTGGGCGATCGGGTACCGCGCGTAAAGCGCCATGATCGCCGTAGCGAGCGCGGCTGAAAGGCATGTCGCTGTCGTGACCGCACCAAAGTCCAGGCCCGTATCGATTCCAAACATTTTTCCAGAAAGCACAGCGGGCTGAACAAAAACGATGTAAGCCATCGTCAAAAACGTGGTCACACCAGCCAATACTTCGGTGCGTACCGTTGTTCGGTTTTCAGATAATTTGAATAAACGTTCCATCTCCTGGATTCTGGGAACCGGGCTCGAGCAAGCACCCGGTCCGCGATTCGAAAAGGACCAGTTGCATTTTATCTACCGGAGCCATGCTTTGAAAGCTCTGCGCGAACGAGATTTTGCCGCCGATGAGCCCGCATGCAATCCCGACTTCCCATGGATTGTTCGCATGGAATGGATTGACGCCGGCTTTGGCAAGCTTTACCTAAAACTCGTTATGCCCAAGTACGTGATTGAAAGAGAAATCCCCGGTGCCGGAAAGCTATCACGCGAAGAACTCCAAGCCATTTCGCAGAAATCGTGCGGAGTGCTGAGCAATCTCGGACCACAAATTCAGTGGGTGGAAAGTTATGTTATGGACGACCGCGTTTATTGCATTTACATCGCGGCCAACGAACAACTGGTTCGCGAACACGCCCGGCAGGGTGGTTTCCCCGCGAATCGGATCTCCGAAGTCCGCACGATAATCGATCCGACCACCGCCGAATCGCCGACGCGTTAAGTTGCAGCCAGCGGCTCTGGCCGCTCCAGTTGGCACGGCGGACAGTCCCCTGCCACCGTCTTCTTGAGAAAATCGGCGCGAACGGGGGGACGCGCCCATTCCTAACGAGCTGCAATGACCTGGCTACAGCAGAATCATTGGCGCGCCAGCCGGCGAAACAAGAACACGCCGAGCACAATAAACAGAACGTTCGGAAACCAGACGAGCAGTTCCGGGTGCGCGTGCGGATTGCCTCGCAAGGTATCGCCAACGATTACAAACAGAAAATAGGTCGTGGCAACAATCAGGCCCATCGCAAAACCAATTGAGGTTTCGCGACGATGCGCCGTCACACCCAGCGGCACACCAATGATCGCAAAAGCCACGCACGCGAACGGAAAGGAAAATCGTTTATTGATTTCCGTGCGGCTGGCGCTCTGTTCCCGCTTATTCTCGCTCTTAAGTTGCTCCAGCAACTGCTCGATGGACAGCGCGGAACGGCTCGGCCGTTTTTTCTCTTTATCGTACAGTTCTTCGAGACTGATGGGGAGCGTGCCTTCCGCCATATTAATGCCGTCCCGGATCTTGTGAAGGTCGAAGGGATTCTTGGAATCGCGCTCCTGGTATCGGGCCTGATACAGATGCATCAGGATTTGTTTATTGGCCAGATCCGCTTCCAGCATACCGGTGCGCGCGTAGGTCACCTTCACGGGCAGCGCTTTATCGTTCATCTCGAACACAGTGATGTTCTCGAGCTTGTTCCCGTCTTTTTTACCAACATAAATCCTGCGGCCAGGAAACTGATCGATAACCTGGTCGCTTCCAAAAAGCGCCATCGGGTTCCGCGTGGCGAGATCAAAAATCGTGCTACGCAATCTCTCCTGCGCCGCAGGTGCGACCTGCACGTTGAGCCAGAGACAAATCAGCGTGCAAGCGATCGCGATGCCGGCGAGCGGAATCGACACGCGCGTAACGCTCACGCCATTGGCGCGTAACGCGATCAATTCGTTATCTGCCGATAGCCGGCCGAAAACCAGAAGAATGGCGGTCAGCAGTCCCCACGGAATAGTAAAGATCAGTGAGAACGGCAGCACATACGCGATGAACGTGATGAGGTATTCCATCGGCACATCGTGATTTACCAGCAACGGCAACAGCTTTCTGAAAATATTTCCAACCACGAGCACCAGGCTAAGCACCGCGATTGCAAATGCGACGTTCACCAGCAGCTCCCGGCTAACAAATCGATCGATCAACTTCATCTTGTGCAGGAAATCTTAGCACAAAACGCACGAAAGGCTGAGGCTGCGGCAGCCGCCGCCGCTCTGCGCAAGCAGTCCCAAGGCACGACGGCTGGGGAAACCGTCGCTCCTATGCACGTCAGGGCCATTGACATGGCAGGCTTCTACCACAATCTCGATAATTTAGTCAGGTGCGCGGATAAACAGCAGCATCTACGACGTCTACAATTCCAGGAGCCAGACGGCCCGGTAGTACGGCCTCGGCGCTGTTCGCGCTCGATCGAGTGTGCATGATTGCACGAGCGATAATCGTACAACCGGTTGAGTTTCGGAATGACACCGCCCACCCAGGCGCAGTCACACAGCTGGTCTGATTCGATCCGTACGCGTTATCGTGGATGCCATAGCACCCCTTAGGGGCTGGAAGACAAATCGAAATTAAGAACACGCAGGAGCATGTTAAACCCTCTCGAAGTTCGGCCAGCAGCGATGGTATATGGCGAAAGGAAATGCTAAACTCGCAGCCCGAGATGAGTCTGGCCTGATAAACCGATCCAAGAACGCATCGTCCTTCGAAGCATTTCGCGCGAAACATGTCGAAGATACTTTTTCCATTTTGCGAAAGCTGTGGGCGTCCGCGCGCGCCCTCGCGTGATTTTCGGCCCCGTGTTCATTGGGTGCATTTTATGCAGGCCGCTTTCGTTCTCGTGATTGCTGTTTATTGCCTAACCAGTTGCGCTTCTCTTTCGCACCACCAATTCTCCGAGCCGGCTGCGGGATGGCAGACCAAAACTGGCCAGCTCATGTATCGGACAGCCAAAGCGACCCTGATCGGCGAAGCCGTAGTGCGTTTTTCAACGACCGGCGATTTCGAATTGACCGTGTCGAAAGGCCCCGGAATTACACTGTTAACGCTTCGACAAGACGCGGAGTTTGCGCAATTCAACGCCAGCTTCACAGGACAGCGTTGGTCTGGTCCCACGGCACAGGCACCCCAACAGTTGCGCGGCTGGCTCGGGTTGCGTGATCAATTTCTTCGCGCTCCGAATCAAAAGACGCTGCGATACATCAACGGCGGCGAAACGTTTCGATTCCAGTTTTGAATCCGTTTTCTGTTTGGACCGATGGCCCGCATTGGAGCAGCGCCTCGCACAGACGCCTACAGTGACTAACGACCCAGTACTTGTAGGGCGTTGGTGTCAAACGCCGCAAAAATAGCGTCTCGAGCCGGCGTTGGGAGGCAAATGCTACCGAATTAGCCGGCTATTGAATCTCATTAACACCGGGCCTTCAGCCCGATGGATTAACCGCCTGGCTTCTTAGCTCCCGGAAAGCGATCGCATCGGGCTGAAGCCCGGTGTTAATGGAACAAGCGCGGCAGAAATGGCGTGTAAATCCCAGCATTGGAATGTTCGCGCAGATTCGTGTTGAATGGTCGTTTGGTCATGCGCATCAGCGATTTCATTGCCCGGACCGTTACACAGCGTCGCGCGCTGGTTTGGTGCGGCGTCGCTGCGCTGACGATCGTTTGCATCGCGATTCTCATTACCTCTTTGCGACTCGATTCCGAGATCTTCAACGTTTTGCCCGGTAGATTTTCATCGGTGCAAGGTCTGAAAATCTACGATCATGATTTTGAGCAGACGCGTGAGCTGACCTTCGCCCTTGTGTCCGATTCCAAAGACGTCGATAAGCTGGAAGAATTCGCGCCCGTGTTTGCAGAACGGTTGCGCCAGCAACCATGGTGCGCGCGCGTCCTCGCAGGTTCGCCCATGACGACCGCGGAAGGCATTCGCGACCTGCAATCGATCGCCGTCCCGTTGCTTCTCAACCTGGAACCGGGAGCTTTCGATGATGCGATGTCGATTCTCCAGCCCGACAAAATCCGCGATCGCCTGCATCGTTTGCGCGAACAAATCGAGGCGGGATCGCCGCGGCCGCAGTTCGAGCTTTCATTCGATCCGCTGGGATTGATCGGGCCCGCGCTCAAACCATTTGCCCAAAGCACAGTCATCGAACAGGAACAACCGCTGACGTCACCGGATCGCACGATGCGAATTTTTCTGGTGGTAACGAATCAGACCTCGATTAGCGCGTTTGAATGCCAGCGCTTGATGCGACGCGTGAACGAATTTCGCACAACCGCAGCCGAAGGTTGGGACGGCAGCCAACCACTGCAGATTCTCGTGACCGGTCGCTCGGCGTTTGTATCCGAAATTTCTTTGAGCATGCGCTACGACGTCGTCGCGACAATTCTTGGCTCAATCCTGCTTGTGAGCGCGATCTTTTTTGCCGGGTTTCGCCGATGGCTGCCTCTGGCAGGAATGGCGCTTTGCCTTCTTCTCTCCTGCCTTGTGGCGCTTACTGCGGGCCAGCTTCTTTTCGGCCGGCTAAGCATGATTAGCGTGGGATTTTGCGCCATTCTCGTCGGCCTCGGCGTCGATTTTGCCATTCTTACACTCGGACGCTATTACCAGGCGCGATCGGATGGCGAATTGCATCAGCAAGCCATCGCGACTTCGGTGTCGAAGCTTGGACGGGCGGTTTTCTTTGGCGCGCTTACCACGGCAGTTGGTTTTCTCGCACTGGTGTTAAGCGGCGCGATGAGCTTCGCAGAACTCGGCGTTCTGATTGCAATTGGGATTTTCGTAGCCGCTCTATTCATGTGTTCGATCGTTTTTTTGTTTGTTCGCGAGCGATCCCGGGACAGGCGGACGGCGGACTGGCTCTTCGACCTGGTTGCCAGATATGTCCGCTGGATTGCACGCAGACCGCTTCCGATGGTGACGTTTTCATGCGCGGTCTTGCTTTTGCTCACCGCCATCGGTTTTTCGCCCGTTCCTCCTATCCAGTTCGAAGCCAATACACGTTCACTCCAGCCGAAAAATATTCGCGCAAATCAGGCGCTCGAATCGATAATGAAAAAAATGCCGGTCCGTTGGGAACCGGTGCTGGCCATTATTCGCGGCGCAAACTCCCAGGAACTGCATGACTACTGGCAAAAAATTTCCGGACACTGGCAGGAAGTCCAGGCAGCCGGAAAGATAAAGGCGTTCTCAACTCCCGCGGCGCTTTGCCCGTCGCCGATCTGGATGCAACAAAACCGCGCACGTTTGCACGAGACAAATTTCCAGGAAGCGCACGAAACCTTGACGCAAACACTGGAGGCTGAAGGCTTCAGCGTAGAAGCTTTCGCTCCGGCATTCGTGCTTCTTGACGATCTACAACGCATCGCGGATCCCAGTGTGCCATTGCCGGATTGGCGGAAGCAATTACCTGAATCGTCGAGCTGGTGGTTTTTGATCGACCGCTACTTCGGGCATGACCCATTGCTAACCGCAGGGTTTGTGATGACTAACGAACCAGTGACCACGCACGAGCAAAGCGAGCAATTGCAACGCGACCTATCCATGGCTGGCGTGCCTTTGGTTCTCACAGGCTGGGCTTTTGTGCTTGCCGATCTTCAACCGTGGTCGCGTCATCAACTCCTGATCATCAGCGCGTTGATGGCGATTTTCGACATGTCGCTGCTGGCCATTTTGTATCGGGACCTTCGTGCATGGCTCATCCAGATCATTACTCTGGCATTCGGGCTTGGAGCGATGATCGCGACAATGAAGCTGCTGAACATTCATTTGAATCTGCTTAACGTGCTCTCGTTTCGTTTGGTGCTCGCCATCGGCGTGGACTACGGAATCTACGTTGTGCTCGTGTGGCAACGAGCGCACAACATCCAGCATGACGTTGCCGGTGTCATAAAGCCGGTCTTGCTTGCGGGACTGACAGCGATCAGCGGGTTCGGATCGCTCGCGCTTGCGCGAAACCCGGCGCTGACCGGATTAGGTATTGCATGTGCGATCGGCATTTTCTGGAGCCTGGTCGCCACCATTTTCTTCACCTTACCCGCGATGTCCGTAGCCAAACCAAAACAATTAAGCGCCAATAGTGTCAAAAGTGAGGACTGACCCTAAGCGGTAAGCGAGCTGTTAAAGGGATCAGTCCAGGGTTGCCAGAAGCGATTCTCGCGTGACTGCGTGAGTGCGTGATCGTTTCTGAGATTTAACGTAGGCGCATCTGCGCTCAGATCCGTGAACCAGTGATTTGGTTCGATAGCGGGCACGCGATGAGCAAAACTTTCCTGCAACCAATCACCTGCTAAACTGACAACCAATGGGCCGGCAGAGATTGCTGTGGCTAAGTGCGATTTTGTCCGTGATTCCCGCCTCACTTTTTGCGGGAGCGGCTGTCGAGGGACACGTCGATCTTCCGAAGTCGCGCTCAGCGCCAGTTCAGGCAAAACGCTACGAGGTGGTAACCAAGGCTGGGGTCCTTTCAACGCAGCCGCCGCTGGCCGTGGTTTATCTTGAGGGCAACTTTCCGCGACCAGCATCGTTACCAACAAAGCAGGTCGAGCAAAAGGACCTGACGTTCGTTCCAGCACTTCTGCCAATCGAAGTGGGAACGAAAGTGCAATTTCCAAATCTGGATGACCAGTATCACAACATCTTTTCCTACTCGCCGGCTAAACGGTTCGACCTCGGCCGTTATCGCCCGGAGGAACGCCCGATACCGTCGGTGATGTTCGATAGACCGGGCCTGGTGACTCTGCGCTGCGATATTCACGAGCACATGCGCGGATTAATCCTCGTGTTGAGCACGCCGTACTTCGCGATGACCGACACGGCTGGCCACTTTCGATTGGATAAACTTCCGGCGGGTCGCCACACATTGAAGGCGTGGATCGACAGCAGAACTACGCGCGAAAAGAGTGTCGACCTGAAGGATGGCCAAACGCTGCAAGTTGATTTGCCATGAGCGCTGCCGGCGCAAGTCGAAACAAAGAGGTCGCGAGCTTCCGTACTCGATTGTTTACCGCGATCATGATCATCGTCGTCAGCTTGACTGCGCTCGGGTTGTATCTGGCGCAGCGAAGAGTCACCGCTGATGCGGAGGCAAACCTGCAGCAGGCATTCCAAACCGAGCTGACTTCGTTACACCAGGTCGAGGAACTGCGACACGCCGCGCTGGCAGACCGCTGCATCGCGCTCGCGGGGAAGCCCCGAATTCACGCTGCGATCGAAGACGATGCAATGGATCTGCTGTATCCAAGCGCAAAGGACGAATTGCATGATCTGATGGAAGGCGAGGAACCGCCGCCGCAACGAGCAGCACGATCTTTGCACGCCAGGTTTTACCGCTTCCTCGACGACACCGGCGCAGTGATCCAGCCGCCGAATCCATCGGATGTCGGAGCATTGGACGCTCGCACAGAAGCTCAACTGTCTCTGACAAAACTGCCCGACAAACGGCAGATTGGATATATCCGATCCGCTGATGCTATCCATGAAGTGATAGCCGTGCCGATCTTCTCGACCGACACAGGGGATCTGGTTTCGGCCCTCGTGATCGGTTTCAAACCTTTTGAGCTTCAAAACAAAGATACCGGAATGAAAAGCGGCATTTGGGTAGATGGGCACCTGCATCTGCCCGCGCTGCCACCGTGGGCTCAAAACTCTCTCAACGAGAAGGTAACAGCCGCACTCGAAAGTTCTTCCTCAGAGCATGGTTATTTTCGCGTCGACATCGATGGGGCGCCTCAGCTGTTATTCCATAACCGACTCAATCCGGGCTCGCTGTTTCCACCGGCATACGAAATTTGCGTGTATCCCCTCGCCGCGTGGACGGCACAGCTACATCGGCTTCGCTGGCAAATTGGTGGCGCGGGTGGGCTTTTGTTGTTAGGCGGATTTGTCGCAAGCCATTTCGTGGCGCGCAGTATGTCAGCGCCCGTGAAGAAACTGGCACTCGACTCGGAAGAAAATCGGGCAGAACGGGAACGCGCCGAGGCCGCGCTGGCATCCACCGCCGAGGAACTGGAGCGTTCCACCAGGTACTCAGCCGATGCGTCACACCAACTCAAAAGCCCCATGACGGTGCTTCGGATCGGTCTCGAATCGCTGCTCGGACGCGAAGGCTTCAAGCCGGAAGTGTACGAGGAGTTGTCTACTCTTCTTCATCAAACACGTCGATTATCGGGTGTCATTGACGATTTGCTCTTGTTATCGAGAATGGATGCCGGTCACCTTCAAATTGCATCGACAACAGTGAATCTGAGCGAACTGGTTGATGAATGGCTGGATGATCTAGAGGCCCTCCCTGATTCGCCGGACGTAAAGATTGAAAAGGAATTCCCACGCGGGCTTCTTGTCGCCGGAGAGAAACGCTATACTTCGCTGATCGTGCAAAATCTTCTGGAGAACGCACGAAAATACAATCGGCCCGGAGGACGAATTCGGGTGAGCGCCTGTAGCGATGGGAGGAACGTAGTGCTCGCCATCGGAAACAATGGCCGTACGATTCGGCCGGGTGAAAACATCTTCGAACGATTCCATCACAGCTCCAGTCCCGCCGCTGCATCAGGCCATGGTATCGGTCTCAACCTCGCGCGCGAACTGGCCAGATTGCATGGCGGCGAGCTGCGCCTGGTGCGTTCGCAGGACGATTGGACGGAATTCGAAGTGTGTTTTTCCGCGGTCAATGGTGTTAATGGACTCACATGAAGATGCAACTCTTCAGCTTGTGCATTTTCGCGTCCACAGCATGCGCCTTCGACATCGATGATGCTCTTGACCGGCTCGATAGCACTCTGACTATTTCCGGGTTTGAAAACAATTTCCGTGCCCGGCTGAGCGGCACAGTTGACTTGGAATATTACAATTTCCAACAGCCCGCGCCGGGTCTGATCGACTCCCAAATCGACAATCTCTTCAATCCGCGTCTCACGTTGTTTCTCGACGCCCAAGCTGGTTCGCAAGTCTATTTCTTCGCGCAAGCCCGACTCGACCGGGGATTCGACCCGAGCGACCACGGCGCCGAGGTTCGCCTGGATGAGTACGCGCTTCGAATCACGCCGTGGAAGGATGGACGTTTTACCTTGCAGGTGGGACAGTTCGCGACTGTCGTCGGCAATTGGGTCCCGCGACACCTGCCGTGGGATAACCCATTCATCAGCGCGCCGTTGGTTTATGAAAATGTGACCGCCATTGAGGACAAGTACGCGCCACCTTCACCTTTTTATTTCATCTATGCACCATACTTCCAGGGAAAATACTCATTCAATCCATTGATCTGGGGACCAAGCTACGCCAGCGGGATTTCCATTTCCGGCCAGTTAGGCCGGTTTGATTACGCTGTCGAGATGAAGAATGCGTCGCTCTCCTCCCGCCCCGAGTCCTGGTATATTACTGAGAATGGTTTTCAGAACCCGACTTTCAGCAGCCGGATTGGCTTTCGGCCTAACGAAGCCTGGAACTTCGGCTTCTCGGGCAGCGAAGGCCCTTATCTTAGAAGTGAAGCAGATTCGGCGTTGCCCCCCGGTCGGAGCATCAGCGATTATCGAGAGTTTGTTCTTGGGCAGGATATCAGCTTCGCCTGGCACCACCTGCAACTGTGGGCCGAGTTTTATGAAGGGCGCTTTGAAGTTCCTAACGTGGGAAACGCCGACACGTTCGCGTATTACATTGAAGCCAAATACAAATTTACACCGCAATTTTTTGGCGCGGTTCGTTGGAATCAGCAACTATTCAGCACAATCAACGACGGTTACGGCAGAAAAGGAAACTGGAGCCCGGATCTTGGCAGAATCGACGTCGCCGCCACGTACCGTCTCACCACGCACGCGCAGCTAAAGGTACAATATAGTTTCCAACATGAAACCACTGCTCCGGGCCAGGATAACCACTTGCTCGCTACACAGTTTACGGTTCGCTTCTAATCGTCCAGTGTTGTCAATCTGTGAAAATTTTAATCGTTGAAGATGAGCTTCCCGTCGCGCGGCAAATCGCCGCAGCGCTGACGGAGGACGGTCATGATCCAAAAGCTGTTCACAGTGGTGAAGCCGCGTTGGAAGAACTCAGTACAGGCGCTTTCGATCTTGTTGTGGTCGATGTTGGCCTGCCTGGCATCAATGGGTTCGAACTGCTACAGGCCCTGCGGGAACGGCATCTTGCCAGTCGTGTACTCCTGCTGACCGGACGGAGTGCCGTTGAAGATCGAGTCACCGGGCTGCAACTCGGGGCCGACGACTATTTACCGAAGCCATTTGCCATGCGTGAACTGATCGCCCGCGTTCGCGCACTCGGGCGCCGCTATCCGGAGGAACCGGTAATCTGCTTGCGCGTCGGCGATATCACCCTCGACCTGTCAACGCATGACGTTCATCGCAACACGCAACGAATCGAACTTTCTCCGCGCGAATTGATGCTGTTGAAGGTGCTCATGCGGGAACCGGGACGCGTCTTCACACGCACGGAGTTGTGCGAACGGGTTTGGGAGCATGCGCACGAATACGATACCAAGTTGGTTGAAGTGTTCATTGGCAGACTCAGAAAAAAGCTGGGCGAACCTCCCCTGATTCAGACCATTCGCCACGTGGGCTACACGATTGGCCGTCCCGAGGGCAAAATTCCCGCTCGCCGTCGGACGAACCCGGCAAGGCGGGCCTGACTGTTTCAACACACGCATCGCTATCCCTCCACTAACACAGGATTGTGTGCGCCAGCCGGCAAACTTCTGAGGTAACAGGCGCGTTACCTTTGTGAAATTGCAGTCAATGACAGATCGATTCCAGTCCCACGGGTTAGTTCGATCAATCTTGTTTAACGGAGGCTGCAATGAAGATGTTTTCCGGTCGCCTTGTACTCGTCCTGGTAACGGCTGTTTCACTTGTCACTCATCCCGAACGGGCAAGTGCAACGACGTTCAACGTAACTATTGGACCCGGCGGCAACCTGGTTTTTGACCCCGCGTCAGTAACAATTCGGACAGGCGATCAGGTGAAATGGACCTGGGGCTCGAGCGGCCACAGCACAACGTCAGGTTCGCCTGGGTTGCCAAACAACCTTTGGGATTCTGGGATCCATAACCAGGGAGCGAGTTTCACTCGCACATTCACTACCGCAGGGACGTTTCCATATTATTGCATTCCGCACGGCGGCTGCTGCAACATGGTAGGCACTATTACCGTTGTTAATGCGTCGCCAACACCGAATCCGACACCTACGCCAGCTCCCTCGGCGACGCCAACACCGGCGTCCATACTCGCCAACATCAGCACTCGCAGCTTTGTCCAGACAGCTGACAACGTGATGATCGGCGGTTTCATCGTCCAGGGCAGCCAGCCAAAGAGAGTCATCATCCGCGCGATCGGTCCTGAACTCACGCAATTCGGGGTACCAGGTGTACTCGCCAATCCGACGCTCGAACTGCACGATGGATCGGGCGCTTTGATTGGCTTCAACGATGATTGGCAAAGTACGGTAATCGGTGGCGTCATTACGAGCGATCAAGTCCAGGACATCCTCTCTAGCGGGCACGCTCCAACCGACATGCGGGAATCCGCTATCATTGCAGATCTCCCGGCAGGCAATTACACGGCGATCATTCGCGGTGTAAGCAGTACAACCGGAGTCGCTCTGGTCGAAGTGTACGATCTCAGTCCGGCGGCTGATTCAATTCTCGCCAACATCAGCACTCGCACCTTTGTCCAGACAAACGACAACGTGATGATTGGCGGCTTCATCGTCCAGGGTACCCAGCCAAAGATGGTCGTTATCCGTGCTATTGGCCCCGAGCTCACTCAATTTGGAGTGCCAAACGTGTTGGCTAATCCGACGCTGGAACTTCACGATGGCGCAGGCGCGTTGATCGGGGCCAACGATAATTGGCAGACTACCATCATCGGCGGCATCATCATGCACGATCAAGTCCAGGACATCCTCGATAGTGGACGCGCTCCGACAGATCCGAACGAATCTGCAATCATCGCAAATCTGCCGGCAGGGAACTACACGGCCATCGTGCGCGGTGTAAGCAACACCACTGGTGTGGCTTTGGTAGAAGTGTACGATTTGCAATAGGATTTTGCCGATCCACGCCGATCGACTTCTAAGATATAACCATCTCCGACGCAGCGATTGATTACCTATCGCGAGCAAAGGTAACGACCGCGTTACCTTTGCTGTATTGCCGTCAGTCACACGTTTGCTGCACTCTCACAGCGTGATTTCAGTGAGTCGTAACAAGATGCATTTTCAATGAAAACGTTTTCCTGGCAGTCGATCGTCCTCATCGCAGCGGCTACTTATTTTGTCGTTTACCCGAACGCGGTAAGTGCAGCTACGTTCGAGGTTACTATCGGACCGGGCGGCAACCTCGTTTTCTCGCCGTCGTCGGTAACCATTCACACTGGCGATAAAGTAAGATGGACTTGGGCGTCAAGTGGTCACAGCACAACATCAGGATCCCCGGGCGTGCCAAACAATATCTGGGATTCCGGGATACATAACGAAGGAGCGACTTTCATTCACACGTTCAATAGCGCCGGCACCTTCCCATATTACTGCGTTCCGCACGGCGGCTGCTGCAACATGGTAGGCAGCGTAATCGTGGTGTCTGAGACGCCGACCCCGACACCACGTCCTACTGCCACTCCGACCCCGACTCCCAGACCGACCGCTACAGCTACACCGCGCCCGACTGCCACAGCGACACCGAGGCCAACGGCTACAGCCACACCGAGACCAACCGCGACGGGGACGCCGAGACCCACGGCGACGCCGAGTCCGACAGCAGCGCTCTTCAACATTAGCACGCGCTCGTTTGTTCAGACGGATGACAACGTGATGATTGGTGGGTTCATCATTCAAGGAACCGAACGTAAGACCGTAATTATTCGCGCCATTGGCCCCGAACTGACTCAATTCGGTGTTCCCAATGTCCTGATCAACCCAATATTGGAACTACACGACGCCACCGGCGCTCCGATTGCCTCCAATGACAATTGGCAGACTACGATTATCGGAGGAATAATCTCGCGTGACCAGATGCAGCAAATCATCGGCAGCGGTCACGCTCCCATGGATCCCAGGGAGTCTGCTATCATAGCCAATCTACCGGCTGGTAACTACACTGCCATCGTGCGCGGCGTGAATAACACCCGGGGAGTAGGTCTGGTGGAGGTGTACGATCTAAGTCCCGGAACCGATTCCACGCTGGACAACATCAGCACTCGCAGCCTCGTCCAGCTAAACGACAACGTCATGATTGGAGGGTTCATCGTGACAGGGGATAGACCGAAAAGAGTAATCATCCGCGCCATCGGCCCCGAGCTCACTCAATTCGGTGTTCCCAACGTGCTCGCTAATCCAACATTGGAATTACACGATGGCACCGGCGCTATCATTGCCAGGAACAACGACTGGCAGACGACAATAATCGGCGGAATCATCATGAACGATCAGGTGATGGCGATTCTCAATTCCGGGCACTCTCCGTCAGATGGAAGAGAATCTGCCATTATAGCAAATCTACCAGCAGGCAATTACACCGCTATCGTGCGCGGCTTCAATGGCACCACTGGAATCGCGCTCGTAGAAGTGTACGATCTGCAGTAATCCGGCGGGGTTTACCAGTTCGCTCAAAGCAACTAACTGTGTGGTTCACTCCTCCGAATTCGCACACGATGATCGCATGGAGGTGACGAGGCGTACCCCTCATGCAGGTAACAACCGCGTTACCTAACCGTGATCGTGTTAATCGGATGTTTATAGTAAACACAGACTCATGTTAATTCAGCGAATATCGATTCCACTTGCGCAAACTATTTTCCTGCTGTTTAGCGTGTTAGCCCTGCTCACGGCGGCATACTCAATTGGCTCAGTGCAGGCTGATTCACTATCTGAAAAATGGCTTAGCCCTGCTCCAAGCGCAGCAAAAAAGAATCCGATTGCGGCGACGCAGAACTCGATTGGTGCCGGCCAGAAGATCTATGCCAAAACGTGCACAATGTGCCATGGCAAAAGCGGCGACGCTGATGGACCTGCTGTGATTGAGCTCAATATTCACCCGGCGAAACTTTCCGATTCAAACCTGGCAAAGGAATCGGACGGGGCGCTCTTCTGGAAGATTACCACCGGCAAAAAGCCGATGCCGGCATATGGAAAAAGACTTTCAGAGACTGATCGCTGGAACCTGGTGAATTACGTGCGCACGCTTTCAAAGCGATAAGAACCTTTCGGACCGGAGCATCTCAACCAGGCGGAAACCAATGCGTCAGATTCGAATCAGGTGAAGATATGCTCGCCGGCTTATGGCCGGTTCGCCCAGGGTTCAGGTGACGCCCGCCGCTATTGACGATCGATTCTAACATGAGGCGCTTTTGAACAATCAAGTCCTCGCATCGAACGGCGCAATGCGAAATCACGAGTAACAACGGCGTTACTTTTCCCAAGCGGAAGCGAACCCCACCTGCTGCGATGTAATACGAAAAAATAACAACCTATGAAAACGATTCAGACCTATACGAAAATCGGCCTGCTCTGCCTGGGAGCGGCGATGTTCATGGTCGCATCTGCACGCGCGGACACGTACTCGTGGACAAACTTCCAATCGGACATACCCGGCGTCGCGCAGCACGCCGATTCGAATCTAGTCAATCCCTGGGGGATGGCGGCGTCGGCGAATGGAGTGATTTGGGTTAGTGACAATGGCACAGGCGTATCGACGTTGTATAATCAGGATGGCACAGCCCGGTCACTGGTCGTTGAGATCCCGACCGCCGCACGAAACCGGGGGACGGCTAATCCCACCGGAGTAGTGTTCAACAACACGGCCTTTTTCCGGGTAACACAACACGGAAACTCAGCCCCGGCCGTCTTCATCTTTGTCAGTGAAGATGGTTCCATTTCAGGCTGGAACCCGATGCTGGACCAGACCCACGCCATCATCGCCGTCGATAATGGCACAAACAATGGTGTCAATCGCGCGATTTACAAAGCCGCAACGCTCGGCGCGGCCAACGGCCACAATTTTCTTTACGTAACCAACTTCCATACCGGCAAAGTCGAAACTTACGATGAAAGTTTTCATCAGGTGAGTCCCAACGGTTTCGTGGATCCAAACCTTCCGGCAGGGTATGGCCCTTTCGGTATCCGGAATTTCAACGGTGAAATCTTCGTCACTTATGCGAAGCAGGATCACAAACGGGAAGATGACGTTGCCTGTGAAGGATGTGGCTTCGTTAACGTATTTGATACGAGCGGTACCTTCCTTCGGCGGTTGATCTCAAACGGCAACCTCAATGCGCCGTGGGGACTTGCCCTGGTTGATGGCGAACTTTGGGTCGGCAATTTCGGGGATGGATTGATCAACAATTACGATCCAGCTGCCGGGGCTTTTATCGAGACGCTGATGCGCGCCGACGGCACACCGCTTCAATTCGACGGCCTGTGGGATCTTCTTCCGCTCGGCAGCGGCGTCTATTTCACTGCGGGCATATCGGACGAAGAGCACGGCTTGTTTGGTTTGATCACAGAGGATTAGAAACTGCAATTTGGGAGCGCACGCTTTCTTGACCGTTGCCTAAAAGGGTGTTGTCCCGGCAAGGGCGTGCGCTTACCCATCTCGCAATTTCATCCTGCTTTGGTAACAATAATGTTACTATTTCGAAGGTTTTTCAGGTGGTTGCTAGCTGCTGTTTCATTGACCGCCTTTTCCGCGGAACATACGCTCAGAGACACGAGGTATGCTGGCTAACAAGCAGGAAATTTCGTGGAATGAAAGCGGCTGGCGTTCGCCGGCGAGGGTCCCTCCAGCGTTAAACATTCAAAGCAGGGCCGATGCGTTTGCGACTACGCATTGGAGCCTGGTTTTGGCTGCACAAGGTCAAACGGCAGCAGCAGAAGCAGCGCTGGAAGAACTCTGTCGAATTTACTGGCGACCTTTGTACGCCTTTGCCCGTCGACAAGCCTGCGACTCGGAGGAAGCAAGGGACTTAACTCAGGGGTTTTTTGAATTGCTACTCAAACGTCGAGACTTCGACGCAGCCCGCAAAGAGAAAGGGCGCCTGCGCTCCTATCTACTCGTGTCATTCAAGCATTTTTTGGGAGGCGAACGGCGCAGAGAAATGACGATCAAGCGCGGCCATGGCCAATGGTTGATCCCTCTGGAAGAACTGCACGCAACAGAGCGCGCCGGTCTTCCAGTTGACGGACTTGTTGATTCGCTGAGCGCAGACCGGTTGTATCAACGCCGTTGGGCTTCGACTCTCATCGAGCACGTTCTCAAGCGTTTGAAGAATGAATATCGCGCGACAGGTAACGCGCTTCTGTTCGATTCGCTGAAGTTACTGTTGCCAGATGAACCCGATGCGCCATCTCGTCCGGAGATCGCAGCGAGATTGGGAATGACAGACAACGCGCTCAGACAAGCTTTCCACCGGTTCCGTCATCGTTATCAACTGTTGTTGAGGGAGGAGATTGGCCACACGGTGGCTGATCCCAGCGAAATCGAAGATGAATTGCGTCAGCTCATTGTTGTGCTGCGATCGTAGTGACACCGAATTGCGTTGCATTCCCGCGGGGTCAACCTGACGGCGATCTGTGAAATCTACTCCCAATGTTTGCCCAAAATGCGAAGCGGAAATTTTTTCCGATGCCGCGGAAGGCCTTTGTACGGCCTGCCTGCTTCAAACAGGGCTTGGCTTATTCACCAAGCCGGCATTCAACACGGAAGACTGTGCTGCGTCGGAGGAATGTCCGCGCGTGGGCAGAAATGTTGCCCGAAAGAAGAACGGCGCGCCTTATAAGGCAGGCGCGCCGACCAGTCTTGGCGACTATGAGTTGCTGGAAGAAATCGGATGCGGGGGCCAGGGAATCGTCTATCGGGCACGACAGAAAAGTCTCAATCGCACCGTCGCACTAAAAGTCGTCAGCACAGGTCGCCGAACCGGACAGCCGCGTCTCACGCGATTCCGTCTGGAAGCGGAAACGGCCGCAAGCCTGGACGACCCGAATATAGTTCCGATCTACGAAATCGGTGAATGTGACGGGTCGTGCTACTTCAGCATGAAACTGGTCGAAGGCGCGCCCCTTGACCAACTCGTTAGGCTCGAGCTACTGCCGGTCCGCCGGACGGCGGATTTGATAGCCAAGCTCGCGCGCGCCGTGCACTACGCGCATTTGCGGGGCATTCTCCATCGCGACATCAAGCCAGGAAACATCTTGGTGGATGGAAAGGGCGAACCGCACCTGACGGACTTTGGACTCGCGCGGCTTACGGAAGCGGAAAGCACGGTCACTCGCACCATTGAAACGCTAGGTACACCGAGTTACATGGCGCCGGAACAGGCGCTGGGTAATAATAACCAGCTTACCAGTGTAACTGACGTCTATGGCCTGGGCGCCGTGCTTTACCATTTGCTTACTGGTCATCCGCCATTCGCAGGCGGAACAACCTACGACACCATCAGGCTTCTTTTGGAAACGGAGCCGCGGCAACCGCGTCTCTGGAATCCAAAGATAGACCGCGACCTAACGACGATCTGTCTCAAGTGCCTGGAGAAAGATCCGCACCGCCGTTATGCGTCGGCATTGGCGTTGGCTGAAGATCTTGAGCGGTGGCTCAATCATGAACCGATTCACGCACGCAACGCAGGAATTTTCACCCGCGCCAGCAAGTGGGTGCGCCGAAACCGGCTTGTTGCGAGCTTGACTGCATGTCTCGCGGTCCTGGCAGTGACCGTATTTGTGATCCTGTGGAAAGTCGGATCAATTGGACAGATCTCGACAATGGGCATCGCGGTGTTGCCGTTTGAGAATCTCAGCCACGATAGAGACGACGCATTGTTCGCCGATGGCATCCAGGACGATCTCCTAACAAAGCTGGCAAAGGTTCGGGACCTCAAAGTGATCAGCCGAACCAGCGTGACCAAATATCCGCCCGGACCGACACGCGACATCCGGGAAATTGGAAAGACACTGCAAGTCTCTCACGTGTTAGCCGGTAGTCTCCGAAAGGCCGGTTCATGGCTTCACATTAACGTCCAGCTGATCGATACGCGTACGGATGCACACGTCTGGGTTGAGCAATATGACTGCGAGCTGAAGGATGTATTCGGGGTTCAGGGCGAAATTGCACAAAGAGTCGCTGAGCAGCTTGGTGCAAATATTTCATCTGCCGAGAAGCTGGCCATCCACCGTCCACCAACTGCAGATCTCACTGCTTTCAATTTGTTCAGCCGCGCCAAGAACCTTCTTCTAGTGGAAACAAACTTTACGACGGGGGCAAAACCGAAGTTCATTGAAGCAATTGATCTTTTGAACCGGGCAGTGGATCGCGATCCGGCATTCTTTCAAGCGTATTGCCAACTCGCCAGAGCTCACGAGCAGCTCTATCTCTACGGTATCGATCAAACGGCTGAGCGCCTGGCGCTCGCAGAGGAAGCTGTCCAAGCTGCGCTGCGCCTTCGTCCCGATGCCGGCGAAGCCCACCTCGCCCGTGCCGAAAACCTGTACATGGGTTACCTCGATTACGATGGCGCTTTAGCAGAACTCACCACGGCGAGCCAGACTTTGCCTAACGATCCGAGCATTTCCGGGTTGGAAGGTGCCATTCTCCGTCGCCAGGGCAAACAAGAAGAGGCATTGCAGAGTCTCGAGCACGCGGTCGAACTCGACCCACTGAACTTCTCCGGTCTGCTGCAGCTGGCACTTAGCTACGATTATCACCGCCGTTATGGTGACGAAATCGCTGTCTTGGATCGCGCGCTCGCCCTTCAACCGAACGACGTACAGACGAAAGTGATAC
>JAICUQ010000138.1 GCA_025935755.1 Chthoniobacterales bacterium
GAACCCTCGCAAGGACCTATGCGACTAGCGCACGCGGGCGCTCGAAGATATACTTGTGGCTGTAGGGTGCGCTGTCCCCAGCGATGCGTGTTTAGGTTCTGTGAAGTCCGCTGAGGACAGCGGACACTACCACGAGCATGAACATGAACCCGCGCAAGGACCGATGCGACCAGAGCCTGCGGGCGCTCCTTGAGATACTTGAGGCTGTAGGGTGCGCTGTCCCCAGCGCAGCAAGTTGAGATTCTGTGAAGTCCGCTGAGGACAGCGGACACTACAGCAGCCGGTCATTGCTATTCGTCATTCAAGATTGGTGAATTATATTTGGAGCCATGCGTGCGATGGTTCTTGACCGGCCGAAACAGCCCCTGGAACTGCGCGATGTGCCGCAACCCACGCCGGGCAGAGGACAACTGCTCGTCCGCGTCAACACGTGCGCAGTGTGCCGCACTGATCTTCACGTGGTCGATGGCGAATTGGCCGATCCGAAGCTGCCATTGATTCTCGGTCATCAAATAGTAGGACGAATCGAAGAAGTCGGCGAATTCCGGGAAGCATCTCAGCATTCCGATACTCGCGCCATTCAAGCTGCTCCCGCTTTCTCGGTCGGAGATCGCGTAGGAATCCCGTGGCTGGGTTGGACCGATGGTGATTGCGCGTATTGCCGGTCCGGCAGAGAGAATCTTTGCGATAATGCGCGCTTTACGGGTTACACGATCGATGGCGGCTATGCGGAATTCGCCGTCGCGGACGCAAGATATTGTTTTCCGTTGCCTGAGCGTTACGACGACGTTGAGGCCGCACCACTGCTTTGCGCCGGACTGATCGGTTATCGGTCGTATCGCAAAACAGGCGATGCACGGCGCCTGGGCATTTATGGGTTCGGAAACGCTGCGCATTTGATTGCGCAGATTGCAATTTATGAAGAGCGCGAGGTTTTCGCGTTTACCCGGCCCGGTGACAAGGCGACGCAGCAAGCAGCGAAGGAACTTGGAGCTGTTTGGTCCGGCGGTTCTGACCAAATGCCGCCGGTAAAACTCGATGCCGCAATTATTTTCGCATCGGTTGGCCCGCTGGTTCCGGCAGCGCTCCACGCGCTCGCCAAAGGCGGTATCGTGGTCTGCGGCGGGATTCACATGACTGACATTCCCGCATTTCACTACGTCGATCTTTGGGAAGAACGTAGGATCACATCAGTAGCGAACCTCACCCGTCGTGACGGCGAAGAATTTTTTGAAATCGCGCCGCGTGTTCCCGTGCGTACCGACACGCAGACATTCGCCTTGGAACAAGCGAACACTGCGCTCGATTTATTCCGCGCTGGAAAACTCAAGGATACTGCCGTGCTGGTAATAAATGGAAACTGACTGCGCCCCGACTTGCGGAGCACTATAGGACGTTTCTGTGAAACGCCGTGTGCTTACGGCGGATCTGCGGCCACTCGTGTCGCTGTATGATCGAGCATTTGCAACCGCGCGTTGACTCTTTGAAGTTCTGAGGCTTCGACTTTGGCGATTTCGGTCAAGCTACGGATTTGTTCCTTCAGTTGAGCAATGATGGCCTGTTGGTTTCGAATGTCCGCACCTTGTTGTTGAAGCTGGTGTTCTTGTTGCTCGATTTTATGGTGCTCTTTCAGGAACTCGTTTAACAACATTGCGTTCACTGCGTCATAACGCACGGTGTAAATATTGCCCTCCCGATTGCGGACGACAAGGTCGGGATTTACCTCGGCAACTTGTTCAGCGATCAAGCCAAATTGTGGAGTATTTGTCGTGTCGGCTTTGTACTGAAATTTGACGGGCTTCAGCGCCAAGATTGCTTCGCTTGCTTTATTCATAGGTTCAACAGCTTTCTTGAATCGCTGCGAGGAAGCGGAGACACCAAGCTGACCGTTCGAATCCACGACTACTGTCGAGCCTGCAACGTTTGCGCCAAAAATGCCGGCAACGAAGGCTTTTGTTTGTGTTCCCTGGTCGCCTATGCGGATCGTTGTCGTTTCGCCAGCACCGCCAGAGTTCCCGATGTCAATATTGAAACTACCTGTAGTGAGCTGGTCACCAGCACCAAACCCGAGTGCTATGTTGTTGTTGCCGGTGTTACTGCCGAGCGCGGCGAAGCCGCATGCTGTGTTACTATTGCCGTTAACGTTGGTAAGGAGGGCATTCAGGCCTATTGCAATGTTATCCTCGCCGGTGTCGTTATTGAGAAGCGCCTGGGCGCCGACTGCGATATTGCTATCGCCGGTTGTATTGTTGGCGAGGGCGTCAAAACCGCTGGCTGTATTGAAACTACCAATGGTGGTGCTGGAGAGGGCCCGGGCACCCGTGGCGGTATTGTTTATGCCAGTGTCGTTGAGTTCGAGGGCGGCAAAACCCATGGCTGTATTGAACAATCCGACGGTATTGCTCTGGAGCGCAGAGGAACCGATAGCCACATTGCCGGTACCGGTGGTATTGTTCTGGAGTGCCTGAGAACCCACAGCGGTGTTCCCGTCAACGGTACTGTTCTCGAGTGCTGCGTAGCCGATCGCTGTATTGTGGGAGCCGGTTGTGTTAGACAAAAGAGCTTGAACACCGGTAGAAGTGTTCCTGTCGCCTGTGGTGTTGCTCGAAAGAGCTGTTGCACCAGTCGCGGTGTTGCCAAGTCCGGTCGTGTTGTTTAAAAGAGCCGCCACACCGACGGCGGTGTTTTGCTCTCCATTGTTGAATATGAGAGCTGCAGCGCCAACCGCTGTATTGTAGTTGCCCGAAGTGTTGGTAAAGAGTGAATACCAACCCGTCCCCGTATTCGCAATGCCACTGGTGAGATTTTCCAGCGCGTTAGTGCCTTCTGCCGTCGTGAATCCGGGATAACCTCCATCAGGTGGCGGGGCGACAGCTTCCGTCGCGTGTGAGAAAAATATCACAAATTCCAATATTAATAAGGCAGAAACCGCTAAACGCTTTCTTTTCATGGTGTTGAGAATCACCAAAACATCGCCGACTTGTCCAGATCAAACAGGCCCTGTCGCACCTACTGCTGCCTTGTATATCGGAACATCGTGTTGGCAGACACCCGGTCAGGATGCCGCCACAGCCGCGCGGTTCTTGTCCGATGCTCGGTAAAACAGTAGTGGGTTGAAGCGCCTAACGATTGTTTGCGGCAACCGAAGCAGAGCACTCGATCTGCAGTTGCATTCTTACGTCCTTCAACTCGGACGCTTGCTGCTTCACGGTAGCCGCTAAGTTTTCCAAATTCGATTTCAATTCGGCAATCGTGGCTTGCTGTTCCTGGACCTTTTTATGCTCCTTGAGGAACTCGTCTAGCAACATGGCATTCACCTGTTCGTAACGCACGCTGTAGGGCTTCCCGTCCTTGTCGTGCGCTACCAGGTCCCGATTCACCTTTTCGACGTCCTCGGCGACTAACCCGAACTGGGATGTAGCTGTTGGATCAATGTCCTTTTTGTAATGGAAGGTGACGGGATTGAGCGCAAAGAGCGCATCGCTGGCGTTGTTCATCGGGTTGATGTCTTCTTTGAAGCGCCTTGAGGACGTCATGGTACCGAGCTTGTGGTTTGCATCGATGAAAACGGCAGTTCCTCCACTTGGAGCGGTCTGCCCGAAGACGCTCTTGATATAACAGGCGTCATTTTCGCCACTAATGCCCTGCAAGTTATGCCCGATGTAAATGTTATTGCTGCCGCTCGTTTGCTGGACGCCAGCTAACGTGCCGATTGCGATATTGGAATTGCCGCTGGTATTTCCACCGAGGGAACTAACACCGATGGCTATATTGTCATTGCCCGTTGCGTTGTCCTGAAGCGGCCATGGCTCCTACAGCGGTGTTGTCGCCGCCGTTGTTGGCAAAAAGCGCGAGGACACCAATGCCTGTGTTAAAGCTGCCATTGAAGCCATTGTCATCATTAGCTAACGCTACAACACCGACGGCCGTGTTCAACTGACCAGTGGTATCGCTAACAAGCGCATGCGCCCCATAAGCCGTGTTGCCGTTTCCGCTAACATGGTTATGAAGTGCGAATGCGCCAGCGACCGTGTTTTGCTCTGCTGTGTCGTTAAAGACAAGCGCCGCAGTTCCGATCGCAGTGTTTTCAGTGCCGGTGGTGTTAAGCAAAAGCGCAGCGGTGCCAACCCGTTGTATTAGAATCCGCGTTGTTGAGCACCAGAGCTCCAGCGCCAATGCCGGTATTGAAACTGCCACTGCTCTCTGAAAAGAGCGAACGCCACCCCAGCCCTGTATTCCCCGCGCCAGTGGTGAGCAGGCTAAGCGCGCCGCAGCCTTCGGCTGTGGTAAAACCAGGATAGCAACCATCCGGCGGCGGGTTCACTGCTTGCACTTTTAGCAAGAGCCCAGGCAACGAGAACGCGACTATAACGAGAATGGATTGAATTCCAGTTTTCATAATGCGGCGAGTCTCCAAAAAGCTCTCGCCGCGTGTCGAGAACAATTTCCTGAGATGAAGGGGCTGTTAGGCCTTAGCGCGTTCCTACTCGGGGACGGGTGGCAAATTGCCGTGAGAGATTGCCTGGAGGCCGTCTCTCTTCGTCGCGAATGCCGCCAGCGGCGTTGGCCAGTGCTTCCTCTTCAGCCGAGAGAAACGGTTTGAATCGGCTCTTGTCGATCGCTTTCATGAATGCTTCATGCGGAGAGACGATGCCTTTTTCCAACAGTGCCCAAATAGCGTCATCCATGAACTGCATCCCGTGGGCTTTACCGGAAACAATTATGTCTTGCAGCTTGTGCGTGGCGCCTTCGCGGATGATCGCAGAGACCGCCGGGTTGGCGATCAAAATTTCGTTTACGGCAATGCGCCCGGGACGGTCCGATCTTTTCAAAAGCAATTGCGCTACCACGCCACGCAACGAGTTCGCCAGCATCGCGCGCGCTTGTGACTGTCGATCGGCAGGGAAGGCGTCCACCATGCGATCAACCGTTTTGCGCGCATTGTTTGTGTGCAACGTGCCGAACACAAGAAGGCCGGTTTCCGCGGCCGTCAAAGCAAGCGCGATCGTTTCCAGGTCGCGCATTTCTCCCACAAGCACAATGTCGGTATCCTGGCGCAACGAAGCCTTTAGCGCGGCGGCAAATGATGTTGAGTCCGTGGGCACTTCACGCTGGGTGATGATACTTACCTTGTTATCGTGCACGAATTCGATTGGTTCCTCGATCGTTACTACGTGCCTCGCGAAATTTGCATTGATGAAATCGACCAGCGCAGCCTGTGTTGTTGTTTTGCCTGAACCAGTAGGTCCAGTGACGAGCACGAGGCCACCACGCAAATAGGCGAAGTTCTTCACGACTGTTGGTACACCCAGCTCTTCGAGCGTCGAAATCTTTGTCGGGATCAGCCGAAACGCCGCACCATACCCTTCGGATTGTTTGAAGTAGTTGGTGCGAAACCGGGAGTCTTCATCCATTTGGTAGGCAAAATCCAGGTCGCCGTGTTGCTCAAAGAACTCCCAGTTACGCGACCCGCAAATCTCGCTCAACATGCGCGTGGCCTCGTCGTGCGAAATCGGCTCGGATCGCACCGGCATGATGTCACCATGCGTCCGCATTTTTGGAGGTTCGCCCTCCGCGATATGCAAATCCGAAGCGCCTTGCCGGACTACGAGTTGTAGAAATTGATCAACGTAAGCCATGGACGAATCGCGGATTAGGGACGGTGAGAATGAGGCGGGTTACCTGCGGAGTGAACGGTATTCGCATGTTTCTGATCACACGTTGAGCTGTTGACGCACAATATCTTTTTGCTCGGCGCGGGCATAGGCTTCGTCTGCGTCGATCAAACCGCGGTGGCACAAATCAATCAGCGTATCATCCATCAGGCGCATGCCTTGTTTTTTTCCGGTCTGAATTATACCCGGTAACATAAAGGTTTTGTTTTCGCGGATCACATTAGCGACAGCAGGTGTGTTGGTGAGAATCTCAAGCGCGAGAACACGACCGGTTCCGTCCTTCCGCGGTATCAGTTGATGGCTAATGATACCGCGCAGCGATTCAGCGACCATCACCCGGACATGTTCCTGTTGTTCGGGCGGGAACACATCCAACAATCGGTCAAGTGTGCGCGAAGCGTTGGCCGTGTGCAGCGTTGCCAAAACAAGGTGGCCCGTTTCGGCGGCGGTGATCGCAAGGGAAATGGTTTCCAAGTCGCGCATCTCACCAACCATGATCACGTCGGGATCTTCCCGCAGCGCCGCGCGCAAAGCCGTGGCGAATGATTCAGTGTGGGTGAAAACCTCGCGCTGACTGACATGGCAGTTATTCGAGTGAATGACGTATTCGATTGGGTCCTCCAGCGTGATGATGTGATCGTGCCGGTCAGTGTTGATCTGCTGAATCATCGCGGCAAGCGTCGTTGACTTGCCGGTGCCCACCGAACCCGTGGCGAGAATCAGACCATTCTGATAACGAGTCAGCAATTTCAGCTGCTCGGGTAATCCGAGGTCATCCATGGTTCGGACGTACGAATTGATGACCCGGAACACGATCTCGACGCCCAGCCGCTGGCGAACCACACTGACCCGATAACGAGCGTGCTCGTTCTCATACGCGAAATCAGAATCGCCGCGAGTGTTGAGTTCCTGCTTGTACACTTCCGGCATGAACGCCTCTGCCAGAGCAATGGTTTGTTCCCCCGTTAGAACCGGCGCGTCAGGCCAGATGGGTTGCAACGTTCCGTGCACTCGCCAGATGGGTGGTGCGGCCACGCCGATGTGAACGTCTGAAGCGCCGGACTTTTGACCAATCTCCAGATAGTTATCGACGTGCGGCAGCGGATGGGACTCGAATGAAGGAGCTAAAACATCTGGCATGATCCGGGGAATTATTCATCCATCTCAATGGACACACAGGATCCAATGAGAAATACGCCGCATTATTTCCTGCCGCGGGAAGGTTCGCCAGAATAAAAAAACCGGTTTTTAACGAACTCCATGATGACCGGCCGCGCCAGATTTCCGACCAGCTTTAAACCCGCCACGGCAAGCCCGGTCTCCATAAGTTTTTTATCACTTTTGTGCCGGGTCTTTGCGTCTACATAGACTTTCTTTCTTCGCATGGGTGCCAGCGCGATCAGTGCCCCAACAGCTGCCGCTGCGCTGATCCAGGAGCCGGTTTGTTTCCGGAAAGATCTTCGAAATTTCGCCGGGAAATCCAATTCATAACGCAGGCCCCGCAACTCGCGAGCGACGCGCTCCCGGGAACCGGCTATTTCCCCTTTTAGTTGGTTGATTGATTCAGAGTCTTCAGCCATTCGCGATCTTTCTTTAGTTCATCACGGGTATCTTGAAACATCGGCTTGGTGATTCGGCTTCGTGCTACCAGTAATAGGACGCCGGCGATGATGAAATGTATCAAAGCAACAACCAGCGCCACCACTGGCCAGGATGTTCCTAACAAATGCGCGATGCCTACAACCGCACTGACGATAAGAAAAACGTAACCCATCAGGCAAAGCGCCAGGGCGCCAATCACGCAACCTATCAATATTACCAAGTGCAGCGCTGCGTACTTGGATTCCTGTGCGACTATGGCAAAACGGATCTCGAAAAACTCTGCGAGCGCGCTGAGCAGTCCCAGCGCATTGTCGAGCAAACCGGAATGGTCCGCCGGATTGCGAGATGGCGGGCTCTCGCTGCTCATTTCCGGAGCGCCTTCGACATTACCGGCGGAAGATCAGGCCGAGCATGAATCCGATGCCAAGCGCGGTGAACACTGCCTTTGTTGGATTCTCACGGACGTATTCCTCGGCGTCTTCCTGGAATGTTCGAACCCGGCTTCTCGCATCGCCCCAGGCTTGTTCTGCTTTGCCGCGCGCATCGCCCCACGCCTGTTCAGCCTTTCCGCGGTATTCTTCGGCAAAAGCGCCTGCGGCGGATTTCAGATCTTCAGCTGCTTTACGAGCGTGTTCCTTGCTGCTTTGCAATTTGTTTTGCGCATCGGCATTGGCCGGGCCTGCCTGTTGTCCTGGTGTGTTTTCTTCTGCCATTGGTAATCTCCTCAGTTTGTTCGGTCGACTATCCGCGTGGTTTGCTAAATCGGCAAACACTCAATGTCGTTAACAGGTAAACGTGTTGAAGCGATGAAGCGGTTGCCTTCCTCGTCAACGATGTAACGCTCCAACGAATCAACGGTGAAACGCGGTTAAAACGGAAACTACTGTTCGCGAAAAATGATTCGCGCTTTTGTGAGATCGTATGGGGAAAGCTCCACAGACACCTTGTCGCCGGGCACGATGCGAATGAAATGTTTGCGCATTTTGCCTGAAATGTGCGCAAGGACATTGCGTTGGCCTGGAAGATCGACCCGGAACATCGTTCCAGGCAAAACCTGTGTCACCGTTCCCTCTGTAATAATCTGTTCTTCCTTCGCCACCGCGGCGCAATATAACGCACAGCCGATAACGCTCAACATCGGCGCGCGGTCTCCCGAACCATTCCGCGTCACGATTTAGCGGAACTGTTCCAGCGAAACGGTCGGCAGGTCTTCGCGAAGCTCCTCACGTTTCCACCACGAACCGGTGTGGCGAAGCTCCTCCACCGTTGCGAATCGATAGCGATAAAACATGGCCCGAATATACCGCGGCGGTTTGTCTTGGAACGGGTTGGTTGCGAGCAAGCCATTCACATCATGCGCACCTTGAAGCAATCGGTAAATCAATGCGACGAACCATGAGTTGTCGCGCGGCGATCCCAAAGCGGCAAACCACATCTGCCAATCGAGCCGCGGTTGGTGCGGGGCACACCAACCTGGCGCCCGTTTCACGTCGCCGGGCTTCCACTTGAATTCGTACGGCAGCCACTCGATACCGTCAGAGCTGCCTTCGATCACGATTTCGCCGCGGTCTTTTGTCATCACCCGGAACAGGCCGTAACCGTTCACGATGCGAAATGCTTCGAGCTTTTCGTAAAGCTTCGCCAGTGCCCTCGGCGGCCGACTCAGCGGATCAAATGCGCTGAAGATTAACCACGCATTGATCGGCAACGTCACGATGAGCACCCCGATTGCGCCAAACGTTGCCAGTCGTTGTGTTACCCATTTCGCGGTTGGAGGGCGGAACTCCTGCGATGCCGGGTTCGGAACTCGCCCCTCCAAACTTCGGCCAATTGATGCATCGTCGATCAGCAACAAACAGAGCGCGATGGTGAGCAGATTGAAAAAGCAATAGTTTCCTGTGATCGCGATCGCGACTTGAA
>JAICUQ010000233.1 GCA_025935755.1 Chthoniobacterales bacterium
GAACGGAGGGTTCCAGGCGCCGTAAAAAATGTAGCTGGCTACGACGAGAACATTTTTGCGGGCCTGCCAGGAACGAATGCTCCAGTAAACGCTAACGACGATTACGAAAAAAACGACGAAAGTGAGTGAATTGAAAAGCATGCCTAACGTGCGATCGCATCACGTCGTCCAGAGCACCGCGGATTTAAGCGAACCATATCGAGCAAGATGTTTTAGGGGATCTATGGAGATGTAACAAGAACGATCCACCATCAAAAACCAGCTCGGAGGCATCGCCGTCGGAGCTCATGCGCATCGCATGGTGGAATCAACGCAGCGGTAAACCGGCGCTTCGTTTGGAGTTTCGGGCGGTCATAAGCGCAAAATGCGTACGTTCAAGTTGAATTCTGCACCGCGTGCAGTCCGCGTTTAAACGCTCCCCAGCGGAAACCCGCTTAAAGGCGGAACTCCAAACACCGCCCGATTCCAGTTGAACAAAAGCGCAACCTTCACACTCTATAGCGCATGATTGCGTCGCATTACCGCTTTCCTGCGCTGGTTGGAGTTATCCTGACTGCTTTCATCTCCTCAGCTTCTGTTCAATCTGCTACATCCCCTACTCCAGTCCCACCCGGAGCGATCGACGAAAAATTGTTCAATGGAATGCGTTGGCGGCAAATCGGCCCGTTCCGCGGTGGGCGCGCGCTGGCAGTCGAAGGTGTCGTCGGTGAACCGGACACCTATTATTTCGGAGCAGTTGCCGGCGGCGTCTGGAAGACGATCGACGGTGGGGCAAATTGGGTGCCGCTTTTCGACAAAGCACCGATTTCTTCCATCGGCGCCATCGCAGTGGCGCCATCGGATCACAATGTGATTTATGTCGGAACAGGTGAAGCCGCGATTCGCGGCAACACCACATATGGCACTGGCGTCTTCAAATCCATCGATGGCGGAAAAAACTGGGAGAACGTTGGGCTGAAGGATACGCACCAGATCGGCGCACTCATCGTCGATCCGAGGAACGAGAACGTGGCTCTCGTAGCAGCGCTCGGCCACGCATTTGGACCAAACCAGGAGCGTGGAATTTTTCGGACAAGCGACGGCGGAAAAACGTGGACGAAAGTTTTATCGAAAGATGAAAACACAGGCGGCATCGACGTTGTTTTCGATCCGCATAATCCCAACATCGTGTTCGCATCACTTTGGCAGGCGCGGAGGCAGCCGTGGTTTTTCTCCAGTGGCGGTCCGGGCAGCGGATTGTATCGATCGGAAGACAATGGCGTAACATGGAAACATTTGCAGGGAAATGGTCTCCCCGATGGAATTCTTGGCAGGATCGGCATTGCTGTTTCCGGAGCCGATTCCAATCGCGTCTATGCCATTATCGAGGCGAAAGAGGGCGGTCTGTACCGCTCCGATGACGCCGGGCAGAACTGGACGCGAGTAAATGATGATGGCCGCTTTCGTCAGCGCGCCTGGTATTTCAGCAAAGTCTACACCGATCCAAAATCGGCCGACACGGTTTACTTGTTAAACACCGGGCTTTTCAAATCGGTCGACGGCGGAAAGACATTCAACCTGATGCCGGCAAGGCACGGAGATCATCACGGCCTGTGGATTGATCCGACGAATCCGAACCGAATCGCAAATGTGAGTGATGGCGGCGTCAGCATTTCCACGGATGGCGGCAAAAACTGGACCACTCAAAACAATCAGCCGACCGCGCAATTCTATCACGTTGCCGTGGACAACGCGTTCCCGTATCACATCTACGGCGCGCAACAGGACAATTCGAACGTAGGCATTGCGAGCCGCACCGACTCAGGGGTGATTGGCCGCGCGAATTGGTTCGAGGCTGGCGGCGGTGAATGCGGGTTCGTTGTGCCTGACCCGCGTGACTGGCACATCATCTACTCGAACAACGAGGGTTTCATTAACCGCTACAATAAAAGCAAAGAGGAAGTGCAAGACGTTAGTCCGTTTCCACTGGACAACTCCGGTCACGGCGCTGCCGATTTGAAGCATCGTTTCCAGTGGGTCTCGCCTCTTATGCTTTCGCCGCATAATCCCGATGTGCTGTACACCGCAGGCGAATCCGTTTTCAAATCCACCGATGACGGGCAAAGCTGGGCGCAGATCAGCGGAGATCTCACCCGCAACGACAAATCCAAACAGCAGCCGAGCGGCGGTCCGCTGACAAACGACATCACCTCTGTTGAATATTATGACACGGTGTTCGCGCTGGCTGAGTCGCCAGTAAATAAAGGAACACTATGGGCAGGCACAGATGACGGACTCGTTCATGTTACCACTGATGACGGCCAGCATTGGTCAAAAGTGACGCCGAAGATGCCTGAATGGAGCACTGTCAGCCTGATCGATCCTTCGCCGCACGACGCGAACACCGCATACGTAGCTGTCGACCGGCATAAACTCGACGATTTCAAACCGTACATTTTCAAGACGACGGATCTCGGAAAAAACTGGAGCGCGATCGCCACTGGAATTCCTGACGGCGCATATGTGCACGCCGTTCGCGAAGATCCGAAGCGGAAAGGTTTGCTCTACGCCGGAACCGAACTCGGCGTTTTCGTTTCCTTTGATGACGGCGCCCGCTGGCAACCATTACAGCTCAATCTGCCGATAACACCGATACACGATCTTGTTATCAAAGATGACGACCTGGTAGTTGCGACCCACGGACGCTCGTTCTGGGTGCTCGACAACTTAACACCCCTCCGGCAACTCAATGCGCAATCTTCTTCGGACGTGGTTCTGTATCAACCGCAAACCGCGTTGCGTTTGCATTACCCGGAGGAATTCGACAAACGCCAGCCAGTGGGTGAAAACCCGCCGGCCGGCGCGATGATCGACTACTATTTCAGAACCGCGCCGAAAGAGGAAGTGACGCTTGATATCCTCGACAATTCCGGCAAGCTCGTTAGGCATCTTTCGAGCAAAGAGAAAAAGGAAGCTGAACAACCGCCTGAATGGCCGGATCGGGTGGAGCGAGTGAAAACGATCCCCGCCAGGGAGGGAATGAACCGGTTCGCATGGGACCTGCGCTATAATGATCCGGTTCAAATACCGGGCGCATTTTATTCGAGCACAGGACCGAAGGGCCCATTGGCATTGCCGGGCGAATACCAGGTGAAGCTAACCGTGGGCGGCAAATCGCAGACCGCTCCACTTCATTTGGAGATCGATCCGCGAAACAAAGGACAGGAAGCAGCATTGCAAAAGCAGTTCATGTTAGCAATGCAGGTGAACGAACGAATGTCGCACCTGCACCAGGCAGTCAATGAAATCCGCGATTTGCGAACGCAAATCCAAAACTTGCATAAGCGTTTCGGTGATGACCAACGCTTGAAACCGGCGCTCACAGCTGCCGACGGTCTCGATCAAAAAATGTCCGAAGTCGAACAAAAACTCATCCAGGTGAACATGAAAGGCTCGGAAGCGAACCTCGCTTTCCCAAACATGTTGAATGAACGGTTTGACACATTTAGTCACGTCATTGAGTCCGGCGATAACGAACCGACCAAACCACAACTCGAGGTATTCGAAATGTTAGACAATCAACTCCAGGAGCAGTTAAAGAAGTGGGCACAGCTCAAGCAGGAAGACGTCGCGAAAGTCGGCGAATTAATTAAGCAAGCGAACTTACCGGCGCTGATCGTCGGAGAAAAAAAGTAGAGCGAGCCTTCGGCTTGCGCTGTTTTGGTCGCAAGCGGGACGCATGCGCTACCTTGGAAGAAAGTAGCGCGAGCCTCCGGGTTGC
>JAICUQ010000081.1 GCA_025935755.1 Chthoniobacterales bacterium
AAGCGAAGCCGCAGCGCAGCCCGAAAGCAATTCGGGGCGAAGCCAGGCTTTCAATGTCAGGTCATTCCCGGAAGTGGACGTGCACAGCGATAACCAGAGATGGTTGTTTACCTGGGAAGCCATTTCGCATTTGCAGTTCGAACGTTGTTTGGAATTTGGAGGTTGAAATTTCCCGAGCCGTCTTTCTTTTCGAAACACCATGTTCGCCCGAGTTGCAGGTGCACCTCCACGCGCTACGTTCGGATTTGCTTGGGAGCCTTAGCTCAATTGGTTAGAGCGCCGCCCTGTCACGGCGGAGGTTGCGGGTTCGAGCCCCGTAGGCTCCGGTCCCCTTTTCCCTAACAAACGCCAAATCAGGGATCCGGTTTATGACAAGTTTCTGTCAAATTGCAGTTCGCTTCCGCCTTCGCATGGCTCGCGCTCAGGATCGCACCAGAATCGCTTCGGCGTTTCGATTGAGTCCAGAGGAGCGCAGATGTCATCAACAATTCCTGCACGCATTTACGCAGTGTGGCGGCGCAACGAAATCTTCGTGACGTTTACGAAGATTCGTCCAAACATAGTTAGAGCATGCCGTGAATTGGGAAGCGATTAGTGCAATCGGCCAAATCGTCGGCGCAATTGCCGTCGTCGTTTCGTTGATTTATTTGGCGAGGGAAGTCCGTAGCAGTGCTCACGCTGCGCAACTAGCTTCGAGGCATTCGATGGAAGACATCTTCATTCGGTGGTCTCAACAACTCGCAGACAATCAGAATCTAAGAGAACTGTATTATCGCGGTCTCCACGACTTCGAATCTCTCGAAGGCGCTGATCTCGTAGGCTTCGGTACACTGATTCAAGGGCTGTTTCGACTCTGGGAGGAAGCCTATTATCGACACTTGGAGGGGCATCTGGATGCACGCGTGTGGTATGGGTGGGAAGCGGCCATGAACGACCTCAACGGATATCCGGGAGTTCAGGGTTGGTGGCGTTCACGGTCGCATTGGTTCCATGAGGATTTTGCGAAGCATATCAATCAGCTACAGCAGACAGCCACGCCTCCAAGGTTGTATCGCGAACCAATGAAAGATGAATGAACTAAGCAAGCGCAGATGCACGTTTACGAAATCCGTCCGCGTAAAGATAAACGCGGCGTCGATCTGATTTCCGATGCGCTGCCATTCGGTCGGCTGTGGTATAGCGAGCCGATGTACCGCTTCCCCGATCAACAGGATCAAGCGCTACGCTCGGCGACGGTTTGGCAGCGTATGCGGACGGTTAGGGTCCTCTTACGACGATCATGCCGCTGATGGTGCCGCTAGTCTCGCCGGTCACAAAGTTCGAGCAGTGGTCCGTGGTGAAGGTCCCTCTAGCGCCAGCGTACCGGCCCGTTCCGCCGATAATGGTCCAGGGATCCACATGGCGAAGACCATCGCCGTTATCGCATAAACCAGAGTTTATTCCAAAAAACCACGCCAAGATGCTGTCACCGTTGGCGGCCTCTCCCACTATCAAACGACTTCCCCCGACGTTCCCAGGTGGCGTATTCGCGAATGCGAAGTCCACTGGGAGCGAATAAAACAGTATGAATGGACCAAGCGCCGTGTCGTTTGACGCCGCGCTCCCATTGACATAAATCCCTTCCGCTGGATTGGGAAAAGGGGCGGCACTTTCACTCCCTGCGATAGTACCATCAATTCGTATCACTCCCGCTTCAACCGCGGAGCTGACGAGCGCCACGGTCAGGAATGTTGCTGTCGTTAGGCTGATTCTTTTAAGATTGTTCATTATTTGATTTCCTCTTTTGTTTTGGCCTTCTTTGTGAACGAGCCCGTCGTTCACGATTAACCCTGCGGGAAGAGGGTTAGGTGGAGCGCCCGGGTGGCAGACGCCTAACGGACTAAGCGCGAACCTGATTGTGGCAAAAGCAGACAGAGAGTGTCAAACATTGGTTTTGCGACCCGTTACCTATTGTTAGGTAGGGTCTGGCCTTACATGACCGGGGTTGAGAATCGCTCAACGCTTACTGTCAGGCGAAATCACGACAGAAGGGTCAATACTTCTTTCGCTGGGTTGACGCTCCCCAGTCGGACTAACACGTCAGCTTTTCAACTTCAAACTCACCGCGAACTCATGTATCGCCCTTTGCAGTTCCACCAACGCTGTCAGGATTTCATCGGCGCGATTCAATCGCTGAATGCAGCGGCACACCAAGTGGACGGAGTAAATTGAGCGCTGCAACGTAGCTTTCCCGATCCGCACCGTTGAGCTCTTTCACGTTCACACGGCGATGTGCAATCTTCGTTGCGATTTCCTGCGTCGCCTTTTTCGCATCATCGAAGTTTCCGAATACTGAACGCCGCCGCTCCTCGTTCTGGTAATACGCGACAGTAAACGCATCGTATTTCTTCCGCTTCATCTTCACTTTGCCGCGGTAGATTTTGACGATCGCGCTGCCGACTTTGACGACCTTAGTGAATTTCTCATTCTTCATTGTTTATGACAATTTATGGCAGAAATACTGCGTAATGGTGCATGCAAGAAAAAATAAGTCTCTCCCTCGGCAGCACCCAGATTCGAGCCCCGCAGGCTCCGGTCTTCTTGCGCAGCTAAGTAGGTTGCGATTCGCCGGAAAGCGGTTTAGCGCTTTTCTGCGTTTCTTTTGACGATTGCTCTTCAAACATCGCGCAGAGTCCCGCTTTGTAATAGATCAAACGGAACCCGTTCTCATTGGCAAATTTTTCGATCTTTGCCTTGCGATTTTCCTCGTTTATTGGCCAGAGACGTTGCAACTCATTTTCGTAAACGGCGCAGTGCCCGTATTCGTTACTTTCGAGTTGCAGTTGCCGTCTAATTAATCCAGCCAGGATTTTCATGTTTACTTGATTTTCGGCTGCCCGGCTGCGATCGCGCGATATCCGTGGCCGTAGCGGCCGAGTCGCAACCGATTATTTTTGGTGAATGAAACGTTTTGAGTTCCGCGGTCCACTCGTTTGACGAAACGCGCGGACAGGCCGGATTCGATCGAAGCGCGGCGCTTCGGGACTTGTGAGGGCTTCGCAATTCGCGATGCGAATATTTTCATAACGCAGCAAATTGTGGATCTGTGAACGTTCGGTTCCTGTAGGCTCCGACGTTCGCTTAGCGTCTCGCATGCCATCGAGAACTCGTCGGCTAACAAATTTCTAACGCCTTGGATTTGAGGCGCATGAAATCAGAGACGTCGGCGCAAATTTGCTTTTTCCTTTGTAGGAAACGACACACTTTCACATCATCTGAGACAAATTGGCGTAACCGCTCCGGATCTAAGAACGTGGAAACGGTCACGCCTAACCAGTGGGGTCGGAACTTATTTCGCGAAAGCGGATTTCGTTGCGTTGTGCGCGGCACGACACGAACACCTGGCACACAACTCACTGGGTATGTGAGCGATGCAACAGCGCGGACGCGACCCCCTCGTCGCATGGCAGGTTACACCGCCAAACGACGGGAATAAAAAGACGTAGCAAGCGCGGGCTGCTGCGTGATGCAGCGCCAACCGGACATTCTCGCAAAACGAAACGTGCATCTCCGCGACATATGAGTTTTACTCTGCCTGAGAAACTCGTCCCCATTGCATTGAAAATGAAACGTCAGTCTCGAACGCGCACGGATGCAAAACAAACGACCCGACCATCGGGCTCTGGAGTTCGGGAACGCGCCCGGGCCGGTGTCGCTCCGCCGATTCCGAAGCGAATTGTTGTGCCGGTAGATTTTTCCGAGTTTTCCGAACGCGCACTTAAATACGCGGTCCAAATGGCTAAGGAATTCAAGGCGGAGCTATTGCTGGTCCATGTGGTCGAGGCGTTCCCGATTGATTACATGCTTGGAATTAAATCCGCAGAACAAGCGAACCAATGGCAGGTGCAGCAGAGTGAAAAGCGATTACGAGAGGTTTGCGGCAAGTTAACCAGTGAAGACTCGGTGGCCGTCAGCAGCAGCGTGAAATTCGGCAAGCCATTTCAGGAGATCGTCCACTTTGCCTCCGAGCATCAGATCGATCTCATCATCATAGCTACTCACGGCTACACCGGCTTGAAGCACATTCAGCTCGGAAGCACGGCGGAGATGGTGGTGCGCCATGCAACCTGTCCCGTGCTTGTACTGCCGAATCGCAATCATCAAAGCGATGTTTAAGGAGAGTACGGCAGAAAGCTCGGTGCTGTTAGCTGCGGGAATCGCGAAGGCTGCGCGAATGACGCCGACGACCTGAATCAAGCCCCGTTTCGCGAAGTGCTTTTGGAATGCGGGGCATCCTCGCACCGGTTTTCCCTGGCGTCAGGCGCCGAGGATTCTGCCATGTCTGAAATCGTTTTGGGCGGGAAGGCCGCACGCAAAGCATTCAGCACTGCGAGCACATCGATAATCTCCTGTGTTAGCGCCCCCGCCACCGGAACCAGAAAACCCCCGGCCGCGAAGAGCATTCCTGCGACGCTCAGCAGCATTCCACCCACGGCGCTCTGCAATGCAATCGAACGCATGCGGCGACTGATGTGCATGAATTCGTCCACTTTCTTCAGCGAGTTTTCCATGGCTACCACGTCTGCTGCTTCGGCGGTTACATCGCTATTTTGGCCAACCGCCATGCCGACGGTTGCCGCCATCATTGCGGGCGCATCGTTAATCCCATCGCCGACGTACAGTGTTTTAGCACGCGCCGTTTCCTTCCGCACAAGGGCGAGCTTTTGTTCCGGGTTTTGTTCGGCATGAATTTCACTGATCCCAACCTGTTGGCCCAGGTAACGCACTTCCGATTCACGGTCGCCCGATACAATCATCATGTGCTCGAACTGGTGCTTCGGTCCGAGATGCTGAATAAACGAGCGGCTTTCCGCACGCGGCGCGTCGCGAAAGCGAAAGGTCGCGGCGAACCGGCCGTCGATCACCACGATGCATTCGAGCCCACCGGCGATTGGCGGCAGGTGTTCCGCGCCGGGAACTTCTTGCCTGATGAGTTTACCGCGGCTGGTAATTTGAACCTCATGGCCGGCAACTGTTCCGCGCAATCCCTGGCCAGGCGGCTCGCTCACCTGCGATGCTTGCTGAAGCTTGAGACGATCTTCTTTCGCAGCCCGAAGAATGGCGCGCGCCAGTGGATGCTTCGAATACAACTCGAGACTCGCCGCGAGCGTAAGCACTTCTTTCTGCGCAAAACCGGGTGCGGTGATTTGCTCGGTCAGCTTCGGTTCCCCATAGGTCAGCGTTCCTGTCTTATCGAAGATCGCGGTGCGACAATTGGTGATTTGTTCGAGCACCGCCGGATTCTTGACGATGATAGAACGTCGCGCTGAAAGGGAGATCGAGCCGATAATGGCGACCGGGATCGCGATCAATAATGGACAGGGCGTCGCGACAACCAACACGGCAAGAAATCGAACCGTTTCACCGCTGACGATCCAGGCCAGAAGTGCGATGCTGAGTGCCACCGGCGTGTACACCGCCCCGAGTTGATCGCCCAGCCGCCGTAGCTTCGGCTGGTTTTGCTCAGACTCGCGCATCACCTCCATGATTTTTGCGTAACGTGAATCAACCGCGCGCCGAGTGGCGGTAATGGTCAGAGCAGATTCCCCGTTGATCGCGCCTGAGATGACGGTTGACCCTGGCGCTTTGGTGATTTCGAACGGTTCGCCGGTGAGAAACGCTTCGTTCATCACGCCATTGCCTTCGAGCACGGTGCCATCGACAGGCGCAACGTCGTGAGGGTAAATCACGAGCGTGTCGCCGATTTCGATCTGATCAAGCGCGACGTCAACAATGACCGAATCTTGTTTGCGATGTGCGACTGCGGGCATTCGTTTTGCCAAGGCGCGCAGCACAGAGGACGCGCTGCGCAACGCGTAGGTTTCGAGCGCCTCGCCGCCGGAAAGCATCAGGATGACAATTGAGCCTGCGAGATATTCGTGGAGCAAAACCGAAGTGACGATGGAGATTCCAGCGAGTAGATCGGAGCCAAACTGACGCCGCACAAGATTGGTGAACAGATCGAAAACGAGCGGGATGCCCCCGAAGACGAATGTGGCCAACAAAGGAATGTCGTAAGCGGATGCGTCCATCTGCAGACCGAAGCGCATCACGAGATGCACCACGATCGCCGCCGTCGAAAACAGAGCGATGACTGTGGTCCTGCGCCGGTGGATTAGGATGATCGATTCCCAAAATCGTCTGCTCGGTGGCTGGTGCCTTAGCTTTGCCGATGAATGAATCGCGGTGTTCATTTGGCGTTAACGCGCGAACCTCTGAAACTTTTAATGCGCATGAAATTTTCGGCCTAGCGAGTCTAACCCGACCGATATCACTGCCCGGAGTCGACTGGCTATGACTTACAAAATCGAAGCGCTTGCTATTGTTATACCCCGCTTGCGATGAACAGCATCCCGTTACGCAGGCGAAATGCGCAAACAAGTCAACTTTCCTTGAGTGTGTCAACAGACTCGCCTACCGCTGGTTTACCTGCATGCATGAGATCCCCCTGATCACGACGATTGCTCTCGCGCTGAGTGCCGCGCTGGTGTGCGGATTACTGGCGAGGCGAATCGGCTTGTCGCCAATCGTCGGCTACTTGCTGGCTGGCGTTTTCATCGGACCGCATACACCCGGCGTCGTGGGCGATACCAGGATCGCAGCGGAGCTCTCGGAGTTGGGTGTGATTTTGCTCATGTTTGGCGTTGGCTTGCATTTTAGTCTCAAGGAGTTGCTCGCCGTTCGTTGGATTGCGGTTCCAGGCGCGCTCGGCCAAAGCACAGCTGCTACTCTGGCGTGCACCGGGCTCGCGGTGCTGGCTGGTTGGACATGGCATACGGGCCTCATCCTGGGAATTGCAGTGTCAGTTGCGAGCACAGTCGTGCTTCTCCGTGCATTAATGGATCATGGGCAGCTGGACACACCCGAAGGTCACGCCGCAGTTGGGTGGTTAATCTTTGAAGATATCATCACTGTTCTGGTGCTCGTCCTTCTGCCTCCGCTTGCCGCGACAGGCGGCAACGGACCTGGTCTGTGGCAAACGATTGGCGTCGCCATGCTGAAGCTGGCTGTGTTGACGGCTATCATGTTGTTAGCGGGTGCGCGTTTCGTTCCATGGTTACTCCTACGCATAGCCCGTCTGCGTTCGCGTGAGCTCTTTACGCTTTCCGTCATCGTGATGGCGATTTGCGTGGCGACCGTTTCCTACGTCGCTTTTGGAGCGTCGCTCGCGCTCGGCGCCTTCCTCGGAGGAATGGTAGTGGGACAATCAAAGGTCAGCGATGCCGCGGCGGCCGATGTTCTCCCGATGCGCAATGTGTTTGCGATTCTTTTCTTCGTCGCCGTCGGAATGCTGTTCGATTACCACACGCTGCTTGAGGCTCCCATTCTTGTCCTTGGGGTGCTGGCGATCATTCTCCTGGTTAAGCCGCTGGCTGCGCTCGCGATTGTCGTCGTCATCGGACATCCGCTGAGGACTGCGCTTACCGTTGCCGCAGGCCTTGCGCAAATCGGGGAGTTCTCGTTCATCCTCGGAGACAGGGCACGATCGCTTGGATTAATGCCAGCGATCGGCAGCAATGTACTTGTCGCCGCGGCGATCGTTTCGATCAGTTTAAATCCGCTGATTTTCCGCGGCATGCTTCAGCTTGAACCGACCTTGAAACGAACACCGTGGCTCGCACGCTGGCTAGCTACCCGAAGTGAGAAGTTAGGTGCACGCGCCAACGAACTTGCAACCAAGAGCATCAAGGATCCCGGCGCCATCGTGATCGGCTACGGTCCAGTCGGCAAAACTGTCACTCGATTGCTCGAGCAGTTCGACATTAATCCTACGATCATTGAGACAAACATCGACGTGGTCCTGGAACTTCAACGGCGCGGAAAGCAGGCATTGTTCGGTGACGCATCACGAGAAGATATTCTTCGCACCGCCAGAGTGAATGCGGCTGCTTATCTCGTCGTCACCGTCCCGCAGGCGGAGGTTAGTTTGCGCGTCATCCAAGCCGCGCGCGAGATCGCTCCGGTTATTCGAGTGTTGGCGCGCGCGGAGTACATCAATCAGGGGGAACAATTTCGCGAAGCGGGTGCGGCCATTGTGAGATATGACGAGACAGAATCTGCTGCGGCGCTGGCGGAAGCCTTACTGCGCGACATTGACGTTCCGGCAGATCGAATTGATACGCTTGTAAGCAGCGTCCGGAATGAGCTCTCTCCTCGTGCGAGCGGGCGCGAGCTCACTGATTAGACCCGGGCGTCGCGCGGTAAGCGATTATCGACAGCCGTGTCGCTTCCGGTTTTCGGCGAGAGGATTGCTCTCCCGACTAAAGTCGCAACCAAAGAGGCGATGAAAATCGCGATCTTCGGCGCACTGGGAGCCAGGAACCTGGAAAGATTCCGAGTGGTTTGCCAATTAGGAGTCCGAAGATGATTGCGAGCAACAACCAGGTGTGCGTAGTAAACACGCCTAACGAACGAACCACGCCGGCATTCGCGAGGGCAAAGATCGGCAGCACCACATAGCTCGACCAGGGTTCCGTCGAGCGCAGCAGTTTGTCCACCGGCGACTCGATGCGCCCCGGATCAACCCGAGGATCGAGTCGAACTGGTCTTGTAACGGCCATTAACTGCGAAACGTCTCAGGCAATGCAATTAAGCGCCAAGTATTGTGCGAGCCGCGCGTTTCCTGTGGCGTTATCAATCAGGCTGCCTGCGCCAAAGCAGTTTCAGGCTGGAAATGAACAGCTTTGATTTCGAAGCGCCTAACGCCGTAAGGCACATCCCACCGGATTTGATCGCCCGCGCGGCGGCCAAGCATCGCCGCTCCTAATGGATCAAAAACGGAGACCCGCTCCTGTTCCACATCGGCGTCGATCGGAAATACCAACATCAGGTTCAATCGTTCGCCCGTGTCCACGTCCGTCACTTCCGCGCGGGTGTACATGGTAATTACGTCAGGAGGTAAATCACTGCGGCCACCGATCACCGCATGAGCAAGTTTCTCTTGCAGCATTCGCGTCCCGGGCTCCAGCACAGCGAGCTTCCTGGCGGCGACGATTGCAGAAGTGAGTTCGTGGTAATCCGCGGCAGTCACGATTGCGGGCGACTTGTGCTGACCATTGTTCGTCGCCAGAGGTATTCGTGTTTCGCGTTGCTGACCAGTGTGAAGTGCTACAACACTTCGCGCCGGAGCAAGCCTGCTTCTATCGGCCACCTCAAGCTGCGAGTTTGGGCTGGCGTGATTTCCATGGCCGGTATTTTTCGAAACTTCGGATTCGGCATCAATTATCTGGAACGTTTGCGGCGCTCTTCTGGTTGTGTCGCCGTTCAGAGGCGCGAGGAACTCACGACCAACGCAAGTCATCAAGGCGCCTTGCGGTTTTAGCGTAACAAGACCGGCCAGACTGATTAGGAGAAGCGCAGTCCAGTTGCCCTCATTTGCTGGGATATTGGCAACCAATGTGCCAACAGGGATCGGCTCGTTAGTCTGCGCCAGCCGTCGCAAGAGTTCGCGGCTGGACGGAAATGCATCGATAAAGTCGATCATCGTTTGCTGAACCGGCCGAAGGTCCTCAGTGACGCGCGAAATCGGATAATTGGTACGGCGTTCCGCAGCCCCTCGCCGGTGCACTCCGGTCCGCATCAAAAGTCGTCCGATCAGGATGATCAGCAATGCACCGGCCGTGTACAAGCCGAGAACGATGATAATAGCAATGTAGGAATTCATATCGATTTAGGTTGTGTGTTGTGTTGATGCCCGAGCGTTCACTCCGGCGCATTTGTTAGGCCTGAGATTTGCCTGCGCATTCGCCCGGCCAAAGCCAGCGCATTGAGACTGAGTAAGGAGAAAAACACGACCACAAGGAGAATCAGGTTCATCAGTTGCATGTTTAAGTTGAGAGTTGAGGTTTTAAGTTGCTGTCACTGGATGATCCCCGAATGATTCGGACATTGGGATCATGAATAAGGATGCCGCGGAACGGGCGAGTTCCTGGCAGTGAGTTTGGGATGGAACCTCGTGGCGCGATCCTGGCGTTTCCCAGCTGCTTCGCGTCGATGGAAAGAGATCCTCGCTGGCGAAGCGACGAGAGGATCACGGCAGCAAAAGTTAAGGTTCTGGCAGTAACGGCTGCGCCCACAACGAGGAAGGCGAGCAGTCCCACAGTAACAGTTATATCGAGTAACGGGTTCATATGTTGTTTGTCGCTATCTGCGACACCGCACAATACTCGAGTGAGATTCGCAAGACTAAGTCTAATAGTGGATATCATCGATAAGATTAGACTATCAGTGCCTCCCGGTGAGCTTGGATATGATTCGCGATCGGATGTACCTGTTGATCTCCGATGCGGGGCGCATAATGGAGGACGGAGCTCTGCGACGCCAAGCCAACGTGTTACCCCTGAGCTCGCAGAGCTCGCTCCTCCATTTCGTTTCGATTTCGTGGCGGCGACTGTGCGCGCATTCCAGGCGTCGCGCGCGTATCTAGTCATATGGACACGAATTCGCAGACTCCTATTGGGGACCTTTCGGGCGAAGAAACGGCACTCGGTGTGCCGACTCGAGAGATGGTAGAAAAGCGCGCACGTGAGATAGCGCGCCTCGCTGAGCGAGATCCCGATCAGTTTACCCGTGCCGACTGGGAGCAAGCGCGCTCCGAGCTCACCGGCATGAAAGAAACAGGGCGACCGAACGATCCGCGTGAGATTGCCGATTCTTTGAGCGAGCGCGGTTCTGTTCCGGGCGAAGCTGGTATTCGCGCCCGGCGCGTGCTGCCGGAGGACGAAGCGGTTGTGGACAAACGTCTTGCCGAACGCGGGGTTGAAGAGGCGGCTCACGATCAAATGGTCGAAGCCGCCAAGGAAGATCAGAAACAGGAAGGCTGACGGCCGGAGGAGCATCAAGGGAAAAGCCGCGCGCGTCACGGGAGCCGGGCAGGGCATCGAACGAGCCGGATTCGGATTCCATGACCGGCCAGGCTCCAATGTGATTGATGGCGGCCTGGTGTGTCGGTGACGATCTCCAGTCCTGAATCTGCATCCGTTTCTCGATTTGAAAGTCCCCCAGTTAGAAACGGACGCCTGATGTCGGCAAAGACCGGATAATCTACGGGTAATCGCGCCGTTCGACTCCTAACGTCCAGCCAGGGGGATCGCTCGCGGGGAAACTGTCTTCCAACGTACGATCGATTTTTCGTTCCCCGCGATCATCACGCCAATTGTGAGTTGGGTGTCTGGGGCGGGCGTCCTTCTTTTGATCCTCTTTGCCTTTCGCTTGCTCACTACTCATTGCCGATGCCAGTTTCGGGTCGTTGGAACGTTAACCTCAATGAAGTATCGTCGCAGACGGGTAAAACCGATGCAAAGGAAAGCAGCAGACAGACGATCGGCCCCGATACTGAGGAAATAAAGTGGGCTCAACTATGTCTCACGAGTAAGATGACGTATGAACAAAGAGAAACTGCAAACGATTGCCCGGGATTTGCGCAAGACGCCGCCGCGCAGCCCGCGCCTAAAGCTCGGCGGGTTTGTCATTGCCGCGCGTATGACAGATAAAGCGCGGGCCGATCTGCTTGGGATTAACGGCGAGTATAATTTCTATCCGTGCGGACTCGGGGCTTACTTCTGGAAGTTCACTGGACTGGACGCAGCCAAGTTCAAAGAGTTCGTCGCGACGGGTGCAAGCGACGAAGAAATAGATCACTGGATACGAGAGAACACGACGCAAAAAGACCCGAAAGCAATCATGAAGTGGAACAACGAGATGATTGGACTTCGCCTCTGCGACTTGTCTGACGGCACACAGGAATACTTCGAGACTTACATCCCGCAATTCTGCAAGCCGCAGAGTAAGGTGAAGTTCTTTTTCGATGTCTATGATGTCGAAGAAGGTGTGCTCTGAGCGCGGCCCCGCTAACCTCGAATCCATCACCGAATCTGCGAAGCATTACCGAACAATTGCTCGCCACCTGAAATCGTGAGCTACAGCGGGTGTCGATTGAAGATGTTGACACAGCGAACGATTGGCTGATGCCTTTGCCATGATCAAAGGTTCAAAAGTTCGGCACGCAGATTTCCCGATTGAGCCGATGTTGATCGATCGATGGTCACCGCGCGCGATGTCGGGTGAAGGTATTTCACGCGAAGAATTGATGCGGCTCTTCGAAGCGGCGCGGTGGGCGCCATCCTCGTTTAACGCACAGCAGTGGCGCGCACTTTACGCTGACCGCGAGACCGAACATTGGCAGACGTTTTTCGATCTACTGGGTGAAGGCAACAAAGTGTGGGCGAAGAATGCCGCTGTGTTGGTGGTCTTCATTTCGCGAACAACCTTTGAACACAACGGCAAGCCATCCATTACACATTCATACGATGCTGGCGCAGCGTGGGAGAATTTTGCGCTTCAAGGTTTCCAGCAAAATCTTGTGGTTCATGGAATGCAAGGCTTCGATTATGAACGCGCACGTGAGGTCTTGCGCATCCCGCAGGAATTCCAGGTCCAAGCGATGGCCGCGGTAGGCAGACCGGCGTCGAAAGAAATTCTTCCTGAGAAATTACAAGAGCGCGAGAACCCGAACGATCGACGCAAAGTTTCCGAGAGCGTGTTCGAAGGACCGTTTAAGCAGAGCTGAAATTTTGCTCGCCTGACGGCAGGCATCGGGCAGCGTCGTGCCGGATTACGAATCGCCAGCTTCGCGAAGTAGCGCTTCCAAATCCAACGGGCGCGTATACATGGCGGCGTTCCCGTCGGGCGTACGCGGCCACTCAGTTTGAGCTTTATCGCAGTACAGTTCGAGACCTATTCCGTCAGGATCACGAAGATAAAGAGCCTCGCTGACTCCGTGATCGCTTGCTCCATCGAGCGGAACGCCTGCATCCATTAGTCGTCGCAACGCGTCGCCCAGCGAAGCCCGCGAAGGATAAAGAATCGCGACATGAAAAATACCGGTCGATCCGGGTGGCGGCGGTGATCCGCCCAGGCTCTCCCACGTATTCAGTCCAATGTGATGATGATACCCGCCGGCAGAGACGAACGCCGCCTCTGTGCCCCAACGTTGCATCAGAACAAAACCAAGGACGTCGCAGTAGAAACGAAGTGACCGCTCGAGATCTGACACCTTCAAATGAACGTGACCAATGCGAACCTGCGAATTGATCGATTCCGTCTTCATTGCCATTGGCAGTTGGAACCGTTGCAATGTTTCGCCGCCGACAGGGACGAGTCATCTAAAGGCTGCGTAGAACAATTCAAACGCCTATCTCCTTATACCGAGTTGTCGCGCTGATTGTCCCAAAAGAGATATTCCTCATCCATGAGGCCGTCTTTATTCCAGTGGCCAACCCATGCAGATATCGATCCTGAAACGTTTGCCGGTCGGAGGAATTGTTTTGCCGCGGCCGGTCGGCATCGGCTTCGTGAAAGTCCCTGCCATGGTGCCGATCACGCACGTCCAGTGATCCGATCCAAATTTCACCGGATGACCTTGGACATGTATATCCGGCGCGTAAGCGAACATCGCTTTCAAATCTTCAATATGTCTTTGCAATCCCTTGGTCGCGTTCGTCTGGCTAGTGGACAACGATGTTGCCGGCATGACTCTCCTTGAGCTGGTTCCATTTTTTCTGAGTTAACACATCGAAGTCGAGAGTATCGAGCCGTCTGAGGTGCTCGTGTACGTTCCGCTCATGTTCCCGAAACTTCGCTACGCCTCTGTACTGGCCGAAGCTCGTGGATGCGAGCATTGCCACGCTGGTGAATGCAGCGGCTGCGATCAATCGAGTGTTCCTGATTGCGTTTCTCACAACGATACTTCTGTCTGTTCGTCTACGATTTGCGCAACAAGCTTAGCCGCGAACCGGCTACCAGTTTCAATCGAGTCTCTCCAGACCCGCGACAATCTGTTTCCGGTGCGGCTCGAGGAAAGGTGGCAGGACTAACTCCTCACCGAGTCTCGATACATCTTCGTCGATTCCAAACCCCGGACCATCAGTGGCGATCTCGAAGAGAACACCGTTCGGCTCGCGCACATAAAGACTGCGAAACCAAAAGCGATCAACTTTGCCGCTATTCGGAATATTGAATTGGTTCAACCGATCCGCCCATTGATCGTAATCGGAATCGCGACTGCGAAATGCCACGTGATGGACTGCGCCCGCACCCTGCTGAGCGACAGGTAAATCAGGTTGTACCATGACATGCAATTCTGCATGCGGTCCGCCGGCGCCCATCTCAAAAACGTGCACCTGTGTTGCGGGGTTATCTGGATTGGGCCAATTGCGCACCTGGCGCATGTTGAAGACGCGAGTGAGCAGCAGATCAGTCGGGCTAAGAGTTGGAATGCTCATCACGATTGGCCCGAGTCCCCGGATCTGGCATTCAGGTGGAACGGGGCTGGCATCCCAAACAGTTGGCACATCACCCTGACCGTCATCATCGACGAGCGCGAGGCGCTGGCCTTCGGGATCTTCAAACATGAGAGTCAGCCGGCCATCGCGTTCGCAAATTTCGCCGTGGCGCACGCGGTGTTCGTCAAAACGATTCAGCCACCATTCCAGCGCCTGTTTCCCGTTCACACGCAGAAAAGTCCGCGCGATGCTGCGCGTGCCTCGACGCTCTTGCGGCGCACGCCATCCAAAGAACGTGAGATCTGTGCCTGGACTGCCTTTCGCATCGGCATAGAAGAGGTGGTAAGCGCTGACATCATCCTGATTGACGGTTCGCTTCACCAGCCGCATGCCGAGCGTACGAGTGTAAAAGCGATAGTTGTCCCGGATCGCGCCGGAGATCGCGGTGAGATGGTGAATGCCGGAAAGTTGCACGCCTTATAAAAACAATCGTTGCAAAGCAACAGCCGGTTTCCGCGTCGTCAAAGGAATCGGCGCGCCATTCATATCAAGTACGCGACACTAGAAGGCGTTTATCCCAAGCGGTCGAGGTCG
>JAICUQ010000180.1 GCA_025935755.1 Chthoniobacterales bacterium
ATCAGCACGCGCCCGCAGACGATATCGGCCAATCCTGAGCGACTGACCTTGAGCGGTTGGAAAACGACATCTCCGTCCGAGAGAATGACTGCGGGCCCCCATTGCTCGACGTGCTCAATGGCTTCGCGCGCATCCGCAAAAAGCCGCTCCACAAAAGGATAGCTGATGAGAAAACCAGACATGCAGAACAATTGTTGTGCGTGCGGATGTTCGGTCCTGTAGCGTTGCAGAGCGCCAAGGTAATCTGCATACCCCAACTCGGTGCGCAGATGCTCAAAAATCCGCCAGTATTCCCGCACTCCATTCGCACCGATCTCGCTCGCGAGGTGCCGTTGCAAATCTGCCGCAACCCTGTCGTTGTCCAGAAGTGTGTTATCTACATCGAACAAGAAGACGACGCGCGTATGAGAAGCATTGTCCTGGTTCATTCTGGCGACCCGCAGTGGTGTGTCTTTAATCGCCGAACTGCAGCGAATCCGCCACGCAAAAATGCGCCGGCCGGGAAACAAAGTCGCCGAAGGGCATAGCTGCTATGACTCTCTTATACTTGCCAATCGCTCGCCCGATTCAAAAGGTCCACTGATCCTTCGTCCAATTTGAGCCTGGTCGCGCCTATGAGGTCCTTTAACTGGGCCAGATTTGTCGCACTGGCGATGGGGGCCGTGATTGTTGGTCGTGCCATCAACCATGCGAGCGCAACCTGCGCAGACGTCGCCTGGAGCTGTTTCGCTACCTGATCCAGTGCGTTGAGGATCCTGAAGCCGCGCTCGTTCAGGTATTTTTTCACAAAATCGGCTCGCGCTTTGTTCGCAAGATCGGACGCGGCTTTGTATTTGCCGGTTAGGAATCCGCTGGCGAGCGAGAAATAGGTAAGCACGCCCAATCCGTTTTCGATGCATACCGGCTCAAGCGTTTGCTCATACTCTGCGCGATCGTAAAGATTGTATTCGGTCTGAAGGCACTCATATCTTGGCAATGCATGCCTTCTGCTCAGTGACAATGCATAAGAGAGTCGTTCAGCGCTGTAATTCGACGCTCCGATGGCGCGCACCTTTCCCTGCTCCATCAATCGCGCGTACGCTTTTAGCGTCTCATTGAGAGGCGTGTCGGGATCGTCGCGATGCGATTGATAAAGATCGATGTAATCGGTCTGCAGCCGTCTCAATGACTCTTCGGCCGCCCGTACAATGTAGGCGCTCGACAGACCCTTCGCGCCAGGCCCCATCTCCAGGCCCACTTTCGTGGCGATGATGACTTTGTCGCGCCTACCACCCTGCTTGAGCCACCTGCCAATGATCGTCTCCGATTCGCCACCATGATTGCCGGGCGCGAACCTCGAATAAACATCAGCCGTATCGATGAGATTAAATCCAGCGGCGACGAATGCATCCAGCAATCTGAAGGATGTTCGCTCATCCGCCGTCCATCCAAAGACATTCCCGCCTAAGGCAAGCGGCGCTACCTCCAGACCTGAATTACCCACCCTGCGTTTTTTCATCCCCTGTGCGATTGCGATTCGTCGGATTGCCTCGATCAAAACGCCGGCGAACTTCGCGTTGGATGTATTTTCCTCAGACGAACGAGCGTGTCGGACCAGCTTTTACCCTCCCAGCTCGAGCAAACGCTCAAATGTTGCGGTCCGATGATGTGCTATCTTTCAGAATGAAAAGGAACTCACATGACGGCCGAACTCTGGCCAAATCCAATCCGAGAAGGACAGAGCTGTTGCATAGGCGCGAAGCTCCGTTAGCGACACGCACGGATCTCAAACCCGCGGCGACGAAGGATATCTCAGGTGCGATGAACGCGATCCTTGCAGATGTGTTTGCCCTGTACCTGAAGACGAAAAATTTTCACTGGCACATGAGCGGGCATCACTTCCGCGATTATCATCTGCTTCTCGATGAACATGCCGAACAACTGTTCGCGATGACCGACGTTATCGCCGAGAGGGTTCGCAAGGTCGGTGGACTCACGTTGCATTCCATCGGAGAGATCGCCCGTAAGCAACGCGTGCTCGATAACGATGCCGAATACGTTGAGCCATTAGATATGCTTGCGGAGTTAGCCGGGGACAACAAGACGATGGCTGAGCGTCTTCGCGAAGCGCATAACCTGTGTGACGAACATCGCGACGTTGCAACGGCCAGCTTCATCGAAGTATGGATCGATGAAACCGAGCGCCGAACCTGGTTCCTGTTCGAAGCCACACGGCGAAGGAACTGAGTTATACTTTTGACCAACTCACCGGAGCCTTGAGGGCATTGGAGTGAGGCGATCCCGGGATTGCGGGACCGCTTTTGAGTCCGCGCTCTCCAAAATCCGAACGCGTTCGTTGCGTCAAGTAGCGACGTCAGGAAAAGTGAAAAGGACAAACTTGAAAAATAAAACGCTAAACGGAAAAGTTGCAGTGGTAACAGGCGCCTCGAAGGGAATCGGCGCAGCCATCGCGAAAGAGTTCGCAGCCCAAGGAGCATCAGTAGTTGTGAATTATGCATCCGCAAAGCAAGACGCAGATCGCGTGGTAGATGAAATCACCAAGGCAAACGGAAAAGCTATATCGATGGGAGGTAACGTCGCGAAAAAGTCGGATGTCGAGAGACTGTTCGGCGAAGCAGAAAAAGCCTTTGGGAAAATCGATATTCTGGTCAATAACGCGGGCGTGTATGAATGGATGCGACTGGAAGAAGTCAGCGAGCAGCAATTCCACCGGATGTTTGATACGAATGTTCTTGGGCTGCTTCTCGCCACCCAGGAAGCGCTGAAGCATTTCAACGCTGATGGCGGCAGCATCATCAACATCGGATCAGTCGCCAGTGTGCTGACCCCGCCAACGGGGGTAGTTTACAACGCCACAAAAGCTGCTGTTGACGCGATCACACGCACACTCGCGAAGGAACTCGGTGCGCGTAAGATTCGCGTGAACGCAATCAGGCCAGGGATGGTGATTACAAACGGGGTGATTAGCTCCGGAATGCATGAAAGCGACTTCCGGAAAATGGTTGAATCGCTAACACCGCTCGGCCGAGTCGGTCAGACGGATGACATCGCGCCTGCTGCCGTATTCTTCGCTTCAGACGATTCAAAATGGATCACCGGCGAGACTTTAATTGTCGCAGGTGGGTTGCGTTAAGGACCCATAACCTGGAGGCCTAACAAAAGGAAGTCACATCATGCCATATGTAACTGTCGGAAAAGAAAATGGAGCAAACATCGACATCTATTACAAAGACTGGGGCAGTGGGCAGCCCATCGTGTTCAGCCATGGCTGGCCGCTAAGCGCAGATGACTGGGACCCGCAGATGCTCTTTTTCCTCAGCAAAGGTTTCCGAGTCATCGCCACGGATCGACGCGGACATGGTCGCTCGACTCAAACCGGCGGTGGACACGACATGGACCATTATGCCGACGATCTAAAGGCCGTCACGGATCATCTCAACCTGAAGGACGCCATTCACGTTGGCCATTCCACCGGCGGCGGCCAGGTAGTCCGCTATCTCGCCCGGCATGGCGACAAGGGTGTGGCCAAGGCGGCAATCATAAGTGCCGTGCCACCGCTCATGGTGAAAACGCCAAACAATGCGTTAGGCGCACCGAAATCGGTTTTCGACGATCTGCAAGCCCAGCTTGCTGCAAATCGGGCCAGGTTTTATTACGATTTGCCCGCCGGCCCATTCTACGGCTTCAATCGTCCCGGTGTGAAAACGATTGAGCCTGTCGTTTGGAACTGGTGGCGCCAAGGTATGATGGGCGGCGCCAAGGCACACTACGACGGAATCGTCGCGTTCTCGCAGACAGATTTCACCGAGGATCTCAAGAAGATCTCTGTGCCGGTTTTGGTCATGCACAGCGAGGACGACCAGATCGTCCCCTATCAGGCTGCCGGTCCACTCTCAGCCAAGCTTCTGAACAACGGCACGCTGAAGAGCTACAAGGATTACCCGCACGGCATGATTACGACCCAGGCTGATGTGATAAACGCAGATCTCCTTGCGTTCATCAAAAGCTGAGCAGATGAGCATCAGCATTCCAAATCACTTACCAGGGCATCACATCATCTTCGATGCGGACAGTTTTTTCGCCCGCACGAGGGTTAATGCGTGCCAATTATGCGCTCGAGCATGTATCCGATAAGAGCGGTTGCTGGAAGAGTAAACACCCAGGCCCAGACAATTCGTTCTACCACCGTCCAACGAATTCCGGTGAAACGTTTCACCGCCCCTACACCCATAATGGATGTGGAAATCACATGTGTCGTTGACAGTGGAATGCCGTAGTAGCTCGCCGCTTGAATGATCAACGCGGCGGTAGTTTCGGCCGCGAATCCATGGACAGGCTGCAATCTCACCACGCGATGCCCGAGAGTGCGGATGATACGCCAGCCGCCCGCCGCAGTTCCGGCCGCCATGGTCAAGGCGCAGAGCGCGATGACCCATTTGGGAAGTACAAACGTTGGCGTTTTCAAAAACTCGAGCCAATGCGGCCAATGATCGAAGCTGCCCGCTTTCGTCCCTGTAAACAGCGCGAGTGTAATGATGCCCATCGTTTTTTGGGCATCGTTTGTGCCATGACTGTGCGCCATCCAGGCTGCGCTGAAGATCTGAAGTTTTCCAAATAGGGAATGGACAAAATGCGGCGTCAAACGCTGGACTGCCAGAAGCAACAAAAACATGAAGATTGCGCCGAAGACGAAGCCGGCGATGGGCGACGCAATCATCGGCAGAACAACCTTCGGCCACACACCTTCGTTCCATTTGATCACTGACCAATCACCGCTCGCGGCGGCGAGCGCGCCGCCGCAAAGGCCGCCGATTAACGCGTGGCTGGAACTTGAGGGTAGTCCCAACCACCACGTGGCTATGTTCCAGGTAAAAGCGGCGATTACTGCGCAGAGCACAGTCGTCATCGTAACCACCTCGGTGTCCACCAAACCCTTGCCGATCGTGGAAGCAACTGCACCGCCGAACAACGCTCCTGTAAAATTGAAAAATGCGGCCATCGCAATCGCCTGGCGCGGCGTAAGTACCCGCGTAGAAACAACGGTGGCGATCGCGTTTGCCGCGTCGTGAAAGCCGTTGCTGTATTCAAAAAGCACAGCGGCCAGAATGACCAAAGTGAGCGTGAGCACGCGGTGCGATTGCTAGGAGTATTTGAGCGCCACCTGAACGATGATGTTTCCCGCATCGCGGCAGCGGTCGATCACTTTTTCTAAAAGCCCGTAAAGATCGTGCAGAAAGACAATCTGCTTCGCATCGTGATTGCCTTTAAAAAGATCACGAAGTCGCTCCAGTTCCAGCTTGTCGGCTTCGCCTTCGATGCCTTGGAGCTTGGCGTTCATCTCGCGCGCCGTGCCGGCATCGATCCCGTGGCGCAGTTGTTTCACCATGGCGAGCACCATCTCGGCTGCCTGATCGAGCAGCTCAACCTGTTTACCGAAACTCCGGCCGGCCAAATCTTCAGGACAAATCAGGATACGTTCCCCGATTTTCTCGACCGTTTTCGGTATTTTATATAGCGCGGCTGCTAATTCCTGGATGTCCTCCCGTTCAAGCGGCGTGACAAAGGTTTTGGAAAGTTGTTCGGTCAATTCCTGTGTGATGCGTTTATCTTCACGCCGGCTGTGCGCGAATTGCTCCAGGTTCTCTGGTGTGTCGTGCTGCTCGAGCTTTTGCAACAATCCAATCAGTTGATGCACGCTCGTGTCAGCCTGCTGCGCGCTGGCTTCCAGGAGATCGTAGAATTTTTCGTCGCGCCCGATCAGCTTTTGAATGGAAAACATGAGCCTTAGTCGTACTCGACCACGCCCATTGTTGCAACATTGAGGCAATGATTGTCAACGTGGCACTTGGAGATGACACCACCACCGGGACCCCTTATCTTGCAGGGCTGAACCCCGGACGAGACGACACATTGGATTCTTTCCGGTGATCCCTCCATAAGCTATTCGCGAGGTTCAGCGCAATAAGATGATAACACTCGGTCTCCGCGCTTCACCAGCAATCGTTAGTCTGCTGTTCGCGTGCATTGCAGCCACCGCTCAGGGACAGCAAACATCACCTTCGCCAAGCCCGTCCGCTTCTCCCACCAGCGCACCGGCACCGACTGCGATTCCACTGGCTGACATCATCACCGCTTCCGATTCTGCGCTGGAACAGCTCAATTCCATCCGATCCGAGCTTTCTTCTAACACGACGGTCGGCGATACCACACGCGGACTTGCGACTACTACAAAGGAAATCGATACCCGCGAGCCTGAAACACGACGCAGTGTACGGCCGGGTGTCCCATTGGAAACCCTGCGCGAGTTCGAGACGCGCTGGCAAAAGGTAGCCGATCAGCTCACCGCTTTCGCCCGTCA